>CAJUFF010000007.1:18504-22718 GCA_910585505.1 uncultured Ruminiclostridium sp.
GAATTCGGAGGACTTCCCGCGTGGCTGCTGAAAGATAGAAATATGCGCCTTCGCTGCTGCTATAAGCCTTATCTTGATCATGTGAGCGACTATTACGACGTGCTTATTCCGAAGCTTGTTCCATATCAGGCAGATAAAGGCGGTAATATAATTTTATTGCAGATTGAAAATGAGTACGGCTATTACGGCGACGATACCGCTTACCTTGAATTTTTAAGAGACAAGATGAGGTCGCTTGGAATCACCGTGCCATTTATAACCTCCGATGGACCTTGGAATAAAAGCGTGTTTAAGGCGGGTTGCGTGGAAGGTGCGCTCCCCACGGGTAATTTTGGTTCAAGCTGCGAATGGCAGTTCGGCGAGCTTAAAAAGCTGATCGGAGACAATAATCCGCTTATGTGCACCGAATTCTGGGTAGGCTGGTTTGATTTCTGGGGAAGCGGGGAGCACAAGACTTCAGATCTTGAAAAGAACAAGGTTGATCTTGACTATATGCTTTCAAAAGGCAATGTGAACTTTTATATGTTTTTGGGCGGAACTGACTTTGGTTTTATGAATGGCTCAAATTACGACGAAAAGCTTACCCCCGACGTTACCTCTTATGATTATGACGCGCCTCTTACCGAGGACGGAAGATTAACTGAAAAGTATTTGGCTTTCCGTGAGATAATCGGAAAATATAATACCCTGCCGCCAATTTACGATCCCGAAATAAAGCGCGCCGACTTCGGTAAAGTGAAAGTTAACGAAAAAACAGACCTGTTTTCCGTATTGGACAGCATTGCTGATCCGATTATCACCCCGTATCCCCTTTCAATGGAGGAAACGGATCAGGATACGGGCTATATTCTTTACCGTACTAAAATGAAACCGGATGAAACGGTGGAAGAAATACGCTTTGACGGCGCCAACGACCGTATAAATGCTTATGAAAATCAAGTTCACATTTTTACGGCTTACGACAAGGAATTGCAGAATACTCAAAAAATTTCCTCAAAGGCAAGCGGCGCCGTTTACGACTTCCTTGTTGAAAATATGGGAAGAGTAAATTTCGGACATTTGCTGGAGGAACAGCGCAAGGGTATTACAAAAGCTCTTTGCGTGAATACTCATCGACACTTTGGCTTTGAGATATACAATCTTCCCTTTGACGAAAAACAGTTGGAAAAGCTTGATTTTTCCAAAGGCTATAAGGAAAACGTACCGGCTTTTTATAAACTCGAATTTGAGGCGACAGATCCGGCGGATACCTTTGTGGATATGACAGGCTTTGGAAAAGGATGCGTTTTTATAAACGGCTTCAATCTGGGAAGATTCTGGGAAATAGGACCGCAAAAAAGTCTGTATCTTCCGGCTCCCCTTCTGAAAAAAGGAACAAATACCCTTATAATATTTGAAACGGAGGGCAAGTCGGCGGATAATGTGTGTTTGGCAAAGGATCCTGCGCCTTATTCCAATATCCGGAATTTTGCGCTGTAAGAGCATATGTTCATAAGATATTGTACGCGTTTTTCGACAGATTTTACCTTATCAGCGACAGAACCTTCTTGAAAATCCACGCACAAATCAAATGAATACAAACTATAAAAAAACAATATAACGGTATAAAAATGAATTATAAAATTAATTTGGGCGTTTGGAACGGTATTTTTTGTGTTCCATGCGCTGTTGTGGACAAATATATAAAGCTTGCCGGAGAAAGCGAGTTAAAAATCCTTCTTTACCTTTTAAGACACGGCGGAGAGTCGTTTAGTTGTGAAAGAATATCCGAGGAAATTTTTCTGTCTCCCGAACGGGTAGAGGAGGGAATTAACTTTTGGAAGCAGCGCGGCTTGTTTGAAGCGGATAAAGCGGGAGACCTTATTCCTGTTCGGGAAAAAGAGGAAGCGGGCGTAAAGACTTACGCTCAGACTGATATTATCAAAGCGGAAGAAGAACACAAAAGCATAGTGAAAAAGATAGAGCTTACTCGAACGCCCGATTTTCCTCCTGTTGAAATCGCGAAAACGGTAAGGGGAAGCGATAAGGCGGACTATCTTTTCAAGCACTGCGAAGCCCTGTACGGAAGACCTCTCAAGTATAACGAGCAAAACACGCTTATGATAATTCTGGAGGACGCATGTCTCCCCGTGGAAGCGGCGCTGATACTAGTAGATTACTGTTTTTCCATAAGCAAAAATAAACCCGCCTATATGCGGAGCACGGCTCTTGAATGGGTGGAAGCGGGAGTAACCACAATAGAGTCGGCGGAAAAAAGAGTTGAGGAGCTTAAAAAGCTTAACTCTGCGGTAGGCAGATTCAAAACCATGTTCGAGGTTACCTCATCCTTTTCCAAAGAACAGAAGGAGTTTATCAATAAATGGGTAAATGAATTGGCGTTCGACGATGAAATGATAAGCGAAGCTTACCAGATAACCTTGAATCAGACGGGCAAGCTGGCGTTTAAGTATATGAATAAAATACTGACCGACTGGTACGGCAAGGGCATCAGGAAAAAGGAACAGCTTGAAGTGGATAAAAAGCCTCAGACGGTGGAAAAAGGTGAAAACGCTTCGCTTGACATATCTGAAATAGAGCGTCTGATGATTGAACGGGCAGCGAAAAGGAAAGTTGATTTATGAGTTACTTAAAAAAGTATTACATTATGGCGGAAAACGAGTTGAACGAAAGAAAAAGGCGAAACGACGAGCAGCAGCGGGCAAATATCGCCTTCGCGGAACAAAAGTCGCCTCAAATAAAGGAGCTTCGCCGTCGGCTTATTTCCGGAGGTTCAAGATTGGCGTCCGTTCTGATTTCCGAAGGCGATCCGCGCTCCGCCGTACAGGGAATAGCCGAGGAAAATCTGTCGATTCGTAAAAAAATAAAAGAACTGCTGATTTCCGCAGGATTTAAAGAAAACTTTCTTAATCCCATATATAGCTGTGAAAAATGTAAAGACAGCGGAATATACGAGGGAAAGCGCTGCTCCTGTTTTATGGAGCTTGTGAAAAACTTTCAGTGTCTTGACCTGAACGCTTCCTCCGCCATGAATCTCTGTTCCTTCGCTTCTTTTGATATGAGATACTATTCCGATACGGAAAAAGCCGTAAGCGGAAAAACCTTCAGAGAGGAGATGAAGGGAAATCTCAATTACTGTCTTCGTTACTGCGAGGATTTTCACCTTCCTCAGAACGGTATACTTATGGTCGGAGGTACCGGCCTCGGAAAAACTCATCTTTCACTTGCCGTGGGAAACGAGATCATCAACAAAGGATACAGCGTTATTTACGGCTCCGCTCCCAATCTTTTCCGAATAGTGGAAAAGGAGCACTTTGACAGCACCGTACAATCCGATACAATACAGCTTTTACAGGAATGCGACCTTCTTATAATAGACGATTTGGGAGCCGAATTTGAGTCAAAATTCTATCTTTCCGTGTTGTATAATCTCCTGAATACAAGAATGAACGCGGGAAAGCCCCTTATAATAAATACCAATTTCACGCTGTCGGAGCTTCAGAACCGATATGTGGGCAGAATTTCCTCACGAATGTTTTCCATGGAAAATCTGTTTTTTTACGGCAGCGACATAAGAATGATAAAAAAATTTTCGGAATGAATTTACATTTTAATTTTATTGTGATATACTTAAAATTGAAAAAGAGAAAGGACAGATCTGAAAAATGAAACTTTATCCAATGAAGCTCACTGCCCCATGTAAGGACTATATCTGGGGTGGAAACAGACTGCGGGAGGAATACGGAAAAACCTCCGACGCGGATCGGATTGCCGAAAGCTGGGAGCTTTCCTGCCACAAGGACGGTGAAAGCATTATATTCAACGGCGATTTTGCCGGAAAGACACTTTCGGAATTTATAAAAGAAAACGGAAATGACGTTTTGGGAAAAAACTGTGATAAATTCGATAATTTCCCCATTCTTATCAAGCTTATTGACGCCAAGGAAAATCTTTCGGTACAGGTTCACCCCGACAACGAATACGCGCTTAGTGTTGAAGGTGAGTACGGAAAAACCGAAATGTGGTATATTGTTGACTGTGATCCAGGCGCCGAGCTGCTTTACGGTTTCAAGAGCAATATAGGCAAGGAGGAATTTGAGCGCAGGATAAAGGACAATACCCTTCTTGAAGTCACAAACAGCGTTCCCGTTCACAAAGGCGACGTTTTCTTTATAGAAGCGGGCACTCTTCACGCCATAGGAAAAGGAATTCTTATA
>CAJUFF010000007.1:22728-38240 GCA_910585505.1 uncultured Ruminiclostridium sp.
TATAGCCGAAATACAGCAGAATTCCAACACGACATACCGTATTTATGACTACGGGAGAGTGGGCGCGGACGGAAAACCCCGTCAGCTTCATATAGAAAAAGCGGTGGAGGTGACTAAGCTTACCCCCCCTGAATACCCTACAAAAGCCATGGGTGAAATCGAGCAAAAGGACGGGTGTTCCGTACAATTGCTTTCAAAATGCGATTATTTCAGGGTGAATAAGGTTTGTGTTTGGGAGCACTGCGTTTTTGAAGCATCCGCAAAATCTTTTAACTCTTTACTGGTGCTGGATGGCGAGGGGGAAATAGACGGGGTTAAGCTTAAAAAGGGCGACAGCTTCTTTATTCCCGCAGGTTACGGCGAATATACCTTTAAAGGCAAGGCGGAAATGGTAATTACGGACATTGACTGAGAACGGAGCTTGTTATGGAATATTCACTGGGAATCGATATAGGCGGCACAAATATTGCCGCCGGCGTAGTGGACGAAAGCTTTAATATTGTTTCAAAGAGTAAGGTCAAGACCAATCCGGAGCGCGGTTACGAAGAAGTGCTGCGGGATATTGCCCTCGCGGGTGAATTGGCTGCAAGGGAAGCCGGGTTGCCGCTTGACAGAATAAAGTGGGTGGGAATGGGCTGTCCCGGAACCTGCAATATCGAAAGCGGATTGGTGGAATACGCCAACAATTTAAAATGGGAGAATGTACCTTTAAGGCAGTTCGTGGGCGATGCTCTCGGTATTCCCGCCTACATAGAAAACGACGCAAACGCCGCCGCGCTCGGCGAATATTATGCAGGCGCGGCAAAGGGTGCAAAAAGCGCAATTGTCATTACTTTGGGAACAGGACTTGGAGCGGGCATAATAATTGACGGAAAAATTTTCAGCGGTTCAAATTACGCCGGAGCGGAAATAGGTCATACCGTTATAAATGTTGACGGAGAGCCTTGTACATGCGGACGAAGGGGCTGTTTTGAAGCATACTGCTCCGCCACCGCTCTTGTAAAATTTACCAAAAGGGCGATTGAAAAAAATCCGGACTCCCTTATGATTCCGATTGTCGAAAAAGAGGGTAAAATCAGCGGGAGAACGGCGTTTAATGCGGCTAAAACCGGCGACAAGTCGGGACAAGACGTGGTTGATTATTTTATTAAAAATTTAGCCTGCGGAATAATCAATACGATAAATGTATTTCAGCCCAATATTCTCTGTATCGGCGGCGGAGTAAGCAATGAAGGCGATAATCTTTTAATGCCCTTAAAAGAACGCATTTCAAAAGAAGTCTACTCAAAGAACAGCGATAATAATACCGAAATTACTTTGTGCAAACTTGGGAATAATTCGGGCATAATAGGAGCGGCGCTTTTGGGAAGACAGCAGGGAAGCTGAGTATGAAAGCGGCAGTTAAATTAACCGTAATTTTGTAAATGATATTAAATATGACATACAGTTGTCATATTTAATATGCTATAATTGAATTGCTGTCAATCAGGAAAGGAATAGTCATATAAATGAGAAGTGATTTAATAAAAAACGGGGTTGACAGGACTCCGCATAAAGCGCTGTTAAAGTCGCTTGGCGTTACCGACAGCGAAATGGACAGACCTTTTATCGCCGTAGTGTGCGCCGCCAGCGATTATGTACCGGGACACAGCCATCTTCACGAAATATCCCGTTGTGTAAAGGACGGAATCAGAAACGCGGGGGGCGTACCTTTTGAATTTTTCACAATAGGCGTTTGCGACGGTCTGGCAATGAACCATAAAGGTATGCGCTATTCTCTTGCTTCAAGAGAGCTTATTGCCGACAGCATTGAGGTGATGCTCACCGCCCATCCTCTTGACGGAGTTGTATTCATACCTAATTGTGACAAGATTGTTCCCGGTATGATTATGGCGGCGGCGAGGCTGAATCTCCCCTCGATCTTTTTAAGCGGCGGTCCGATGAAGGCCGGATGTGTGCAGGGTAAGCGTGTCGGCTATAATGAAATATACGAGGCTATCGGCGAATATTCCGACGGGAAAATCGGAGAATCGGTTTTAAAGGATTATGAGGATAACGCCTGTCCCACCTGCGGAAGCTGTTCGGGAATGTATACGGCAAATTCCATGAACTGTCTTACAGAAGCCATAGGTCTCGCACTTCCTTATAACGGAACTGAGCCTGCCGTAAACTCCGCCAGAAGAAGACTGGCGAAGGATGCGGGAGAGCGGATAGTTGAGTTATATAAGCTTAACATAAAGGCAAAAGATATTCTCACCAAAAACAATATGATAAACGCCCTTGCAGCCGATATGGCAATAGGCGCTTCTTCAAATACCGTTTTGCATCTTCTTGCCATTGCCCACGAGGCGGGTATAGATGTTTCTCTTTCGGATATAGACGGCATAAGTAAAAGAGTTCCTCAGTTGGCCAAGCTCAATCCCGCAAGTGATATCTTTATAGAGGATTTAAACGCGGTGGGCGGTATCCAGACGGTGCTTAAGGAACTGGATAAGGCGGGAGTGATAAATTCCGACGTTCTTACGGTAACGGGCACACAAAAGGAAAGAATAGACGCCGCTAATGACGCGGACGGTATTGTTGTTCGTAAGCTGGAAAACCCTGTACGAAGTGACGGAGGCATAGCAATACTTACGGGTAATTTAGCGGAAAACGGTGCAGTGGTAAAACAGGGTGCGGTAAAGCCCGAAATGATGAAAGTAACCTGTACCGCAAAGGTGTTCGACGGGGAACAGGCGGCTGTTGACGCCATACTTGGCGGAGAGATACATGCGGGCGACGTGGTTGTCATAAGATACGAGGGACCGAAGGGCGGTCCGGGAATGCCGGAAATGTTAGCTCCCACCGCCGCAATTGTCGGCAAAGGATTGGACGGATCGGTAGCGCTTATTACCGACGGCCGTTTCAGCGGAGCCAGCAGAGGCGCAGCGGTTGGTCATGTTTCTCCCGAAGCGGCGGATGGCGGTCTTATAGCCTTTGTGGAAAACGGCGACAAGATAATGATAGATATCCCCGACAGGAAAATACAGCTACTGGTGGACGAATCGAAAATAGCCAAGCGGAGAGAAAAGGGAATACTTCCACCCAAGCAGCTTGACGGATACCTAAAGCGCTACGCGAAACTGGTAACAAGCTCAAATACCGGAGCGGTATTCAAAACGGACTTTTAACGGATTTATTATTTTATCCGTAATAAATAATGAAATATCCGCAATTATTGAATTTTGCGGATATTTCGCTGAAAAGCTTTATTTCTTATTATTATGTTTCGGAAATTCCGGATTTCCGAAACAGCATTGTTCAAAGCGGGAGAATGATTATGCCGGAAAAGAAACCGAATCTTCATGAAGGACATCGCAAGAGAGTGAAAGAACGTTTTATAAAATTCGGTGTTGATAGCTTTACCGATGTTCAGCTTCTGGAAACGCTGTTGTTTTACGCCGTCCCCAAAAAGGATACCAACGATACCGCTCATCTTTTGCTTGATACTTTCGGCGGAACTTTTGCTAAAGTTCTGAACGCTGATTATAAAGAGCTTGTAAAGGTCAATGGAATAGGAGAAAACGCGGCGTCGCTGATAAAATTCGTTCAGATGGTATCAAAGAAGTACCTTATCTCTTCCTTTGCGGAGGACGACGACGCCTTTAAGCGTACCGTCAGCGGACACTCACGGCTTTGCGAATACTGTGCGAATCTGTTTCTGGGCTGCAAAAACGAAGTTCTGTACGCTATCGCCTTGGATGACGAATTGATGGTGATTTCAAATGAGATTATAGTGGAGGGCAACCCCGGAAGTGTGGAGATTTCACAAAGAAAAATAGTGGAGTTTGTTTTGAAAAACAATTGCGAGCGGATAGCCTTGGCTCATAATCATCCCAATGGTTCTTCGCAGCCTTCGAGAGAAGATATATTTGCCACCGATGAAGTGGCGGAGCTGCTGAATAAACTTGACGTAGAATTGGTAGATCACATAATTGTGGGAAAATACGGTTCCGTAAGTATGCGTGAAAGCGTAATGTCTGACAGAATATGGAATTGATAAAGCGTGTGCTTTGGATTGCTATAAAAGAAAGAAACGGTAATATATGGATAAATTTGAACTGCATTCCGAATACAGCCCGACCGGGGATCAGCCCGCCGCTATCGAGAAGCTTGCCGAAGGCGTGCTTAGCGGCGATAAGGAACAGGTGCTGATGGGAGTCACAGGGTCGGGCAAAACCTTTACCATGGCGAATATTATCGCTAAGGTAAACCGTCCGACTTTGGTGCTTGCTCACAACAAGACTCTTGCGGCGCAGCTTTGCAGCGAGCTGAGAGAGTTTTTTCCCAACAACGCGGTTGAGTACTTCGTGTCCTACTACGATTATTATCAGCCCGAAGCCTATATTCCGTCAACTGATGCTTATATAGAAAAGGACAGCGCCATAAATGACGATATCGACCGCCTGCGACACTCCGCCACCTTCGCTTTGGCGGAACGGCGCGATGTTATAATTGTGGCCAGCGTTTCTTGTATATATTCTTTGGGTAGTCCGGATGATTACCGCGCTAACGTTATTTCAATAAGAAAAGGCACCGAAATCGGAAGGGACGAGCTTATAGCCCGATTGGTGGAAATACAGTACGAGAGAAACGACGTTAATTTTGTGAGAAATAAGTTTCGTGTAAGAGGCGATATTGTGGAGATCTTTCCGGCGGGAAATCCCTCCGAAACGGCTCTCAGAGTGGAATTTTTCGGCGATGAGATAGACAGGATAACGGAGATAGAAGTCGTAACGGGCAATGTCAGACGTGAACTGCTGCATGCAGCCATTTTCCCGGCCAGTCATTATATAGTGGATAAAGGAAGACTGGACAAGGCTCTTGAAGAAATAAGAAGGGAAATGGAAGAACGCGTAGAGTTTTTTACAAACGAACACAAGCTTATTGAAGCTCAGCGGATAGCTCAGAGAACCGCATATGACCTTGAAATGCTAAGGGAAATAGGAACCTGCAAGGGAATAGAGAACTATTCAAGAGTATTGTCGGGACGTCCGGAGGGAAGCACACCTCTTACCTTGATTGACCATTTTCCTAAGGATTTTCTTATGCTTATTGATGAAAGTCATGTTACCATTCCTCAAGTGAGAGGTATGTACGGCGGCGACGCTGCGAGAAAGAAAAACCTTGTGGAATACGGCTTCCGTCTTCCCTCCGCTTTTGACAACCGCCCAATGAACTTCGACGAATTTTATTCAAAGGTGAATCAGGTAATATACGTTTCGGCCACGCCGGGTCCCTTTGAAAAGGAGCACGCAGTAAGGGTGGTGGAACAGCTTATAAGGCCTACAGGGCTTCTTGATCCCCTTATTTCCGTAAGACCCGTTGATGGGCAGATAGAAGACCTGCTGTCCGAGATAAACACTCGTATTGAACGAAAGGAGCGCATTCTGGTAACCACTCTGACCAAAAAAATGGCGGAGGATCTTACAAAATATTTTGAAAAAATGGGTCTTAAGGTCAGATATATGCACCATGATGTAGATACCATACAGCGCATGGAGATAATCCGCGACCTGAGATTGGGCGAATTTGACGTGCTTATCGGAATCAACCTGCTTCGTGAGGGTCTTGACCTTCCCGAGGTTTCCCTTGTGGCTATTCTCGATGCGGATAAAGAAGGCTTCCTGCGCAGCGAGACTTCTTTGGTGCAGATTATAGGCCGTGCTGCCAGAAACGCCGAAGGTATGGTAATAATGTACGCCGATCAGGTGACCAATTCCATGGAAACGGCCATTAACGAAACCAATCGCCGCCGTGAAATACAGGAAAGGTACAACGAGGAACACGGTATAGTGCCAAAAACGATAGTAAAAGAGGTACGCGACGTCATAGAAATTTCCGCAAAGTCGGATAAGAAGGGAAAACAAAAAAAGCAGCTTTCCAGAGAAGAAAAACAGCTTCTTATCAAACAGTACACCTCACTTATGCGGGAAGCCGCAAAGGTTCTTGATTTTGAACAGGCGGCTTATTTCAGAGATAAAATTACGGAACTGAAGGATAAATAAAATGGCAATTAACAATAAAATAGTTATAAAGGGTGCCAAAGAGCACAATTTGAAAAATATCAGCCTTGAACTGCCCAGAGACAAGCTTATTGTAATGACGGGACTTTCCGGTTCCGGAAAATCTTCCTTAGCCTTTGACACGATTTATGCCGACGGTCAGAGAAGATATATTGAAAGCCTTTCTTCATATGCCCGAATGTTTTTGGGGCAGATGGAAAAGCCCGATGTGGAAAGCATAGAAGGTCTTTCTCCGGCTATTTCCATAGATCAGAAAACTACCTCCAAAAACCCCCGCTCCACTGTGGGGACGGTTACGGAAATATATGATTACTTAAGGCTTTTATACGCGAGAATAGGTATTCCTCACTGTCCCGTATGCGGCAAGGAGATAAAGCAGCAGACGGTGGATCAGATAGCCGACAGGATAATGGAATTAGAAGCGGGCACAAAGATACAGGTTATGGCTCCCGTTGTCCGCGGAAGAAAAGGCGAGTACTCCAAGGAAATCGACAATTTAAGAAAACAGGGCTTTATCCACGTGCGCATAGACGGCATAATGTATGACCTTTCGGAACAGGTGAAGCTTGAAAAGAACAAAAAGCACAACATCGAAGCGGTGATAGACAGGCTTGTAATAAAAGAAACGGTAAGATCGAGACTCACTGAAAGCATAGAAACTTCGGGAAGACTTTCCGGCGGAGTTGTTTTTGTGGACGTTATAGGTGGTGAGGAACTGCATTTCTCCCAGAACTATGCTTGTCCGGAACACGGCGTCAGCATAGAGGATCTGAATCCACGTATGTTCAGCTTCAATAACCCTTACGGAGCTTGTCCTCACTGCACGGGCTTAGGCTTTAATATGAGCATTGACGAAGATCTTATCATACCAAACAGAGATCTTTCCGTAAGTGAGAACGCCATAAAAGCAAGCGGCTGGACCTACGGTGAGGGAAGCATGGCGAAAATGTACTTTGACGCTTTGGCAAAGCACTATAATTTTTCCGTAACCGTTCCCGTAAAGGAACTTCCTCAGACTGCCATCAACGTTCTGTTATACGGTACCAACGGTGAAAAGATACCGGTTTCCCGTCCTTGGGACGGAGATAAAGCTTATATGACCGACTTTGAGGGAATAGTGAATAACCTTGAACGCCGTTACCGCGAAACCAACAGCCAATATATAAAAGACGAAATATCCGATTATATGTCCGAAACTAAATGTCCCGAATGTCACGGTCAAAGGCTTAAAAAAGAAGCGCTGTCTGTTACCGTCGGAGGAAAAAATATAAACGATATGAGCAATTTCAGCATAACGGGCGCTCTTGAGTTTATCTGCGGACTGAATTTGTCAAAAAGGGACGGTATGATAGCTGAGCAGATTTTGAAGGAAATAAAATCGAGATTGGGTTTCCTTCAAAGCGTAGGTCTTGATTATCTTAAGCTTTCCCGCGCTTCGGGTACACTGTCCGGCGGTGAAAGCCAGCGTATCCGTCTGGCAACACAGATAGGAAGCTCTCTTATGGGCGTTCTGTATATTCTGGACGAGCCTAGCATAGGGCTTCACCAGAGGGATAACGACCGTCTGATTGCCACTCTGAAAAATCTCCGCGATTTAGGCAATACCGTAATAGTGGTGGAGCACGATGAGGACACCATGAGAGCAGCGGACTACATTGTCGACATCGGTCCGGAAGCCGGTATACACGGCGGCGAGGTTGTGGCGGCGGGAACCGTGGAGGACGTTATTAAAAGCGATCGCTCCATAACCGGAAAGTATCTTTCGGGTGAATTTAAGATACCTGTTCCCAATGAGCGCAGAAAATCCGACGGCCGCTGCCTTACAATATACGGAGCTGCGGAAAATAACCTGAAGAATATAGACATTAATATCCCATTGGGATTGTTTACCTGTGTTACAGGTGTTTCGGGAAGCGGAAAAAGTTCCTTTGTAAATGAAATATTGTATAAACATCTTGTGGCAAAGCTTAACCGAGCCAAAGTAAGAGCGGGAAAATTTGAGAAAATGACGGGAACGGAGAATTTGGACAAAGTAATAAACATCGACCAGTCTCCCATAGGAAGAACTCCCCGTTCCAATCCTGCCACCTATACGGGACTTTTCAACGATATCAGGGACTTGTACGCCTCCACCGCCGACGCCAAGGCGAAGGGCTATTCCAGCGGAAGATTCAGCTTTAACGTCAAGGGAGGAAGATGCGAGGCTTGTGAAGGAGACGGCATTATAAAAATTGAAATGCATTTTTTGCCAGATATATACGTTCCCTGTGAGGTATGCGGCGGGATGAGGTATAACCGGGAAACCCTCGAAGTAAAATATAAGGGAAAAAGCATTTATGATGTTCTTGAAATGACTGTGGAAGAAGGACTTGAATTTTTCTCCAGCATACCGAAAATACAGAGAAAACTGCAAACCCTTTTTGACGTGGGTCTCGGTTATGTGAAGATAGGTCAGCCCGCGACCACCCTTTCGGGGGGGGAAGCGCAGAGAGTAAAGCTTGCCACCGAGCTTTCAAAGAGAGCTACGGGAAAGACTATTTATATTCTTGACGAGCCAACAACTGGACTTCACACTCACGACGTCGCTAAGCTTATAGAAATTTTACAAAAGCTTACCGACGGAGGAAATACGGTGGTGGTAATCGAGCATAATCTTGACGTTATAAAAACGGCAGATCACATTATTGATCTGGGTCCAGAAGGCGGAGATAAGGGAGGCTATGTCATTGCAGAGGGAACTCCGGAGGAAATAGCTAAAAATAAAAGATCATATACGGGAAAATATCTTAAAAAGCTTCTTAAATGACAAAGTTTCAAGGAGGACAGTAAATGAAAATCGTAATCATCGGTGGCGTTGCCGCGGGAACAAAGGCGGCAGCAAAGCTAAAGCGCTGTAACCGCGGTGCGGAAGTTGAGCTTTATACAAAAAGCGCCGATATTTCTTACGCGGGCTGCGGTCTCCCATATTATGTGGGCGGGGAGATTGAAACAAGAGAAGAACTTATCGTAAACACTCCCTCGAAATTTTCCGCCCTTACCGGAGCAACCGTTTTTACGGGGCATGAAGCCGTTAAGATTAATTCAAAGGAAAAAACCGTGTCGGTGCGTTCGCTTTCCGACGGAACGGAAAAAGAAGTAACTTACGATAAGCTTATTATCGCTTCCGGAGCCTCTCCCGTTATTCCAGATATAGAGGGAGTAAATTTGAAAGGCGTCTTTTGCGTACGCACTCCGGACGATGCTATTGCCATTCGCGCTTACGTAAAAGAAAACGGCTGCAAAAAAGCTGTCGTTATAGGTGCGGGCTTTATCGGTATGGAAATGGCCGAAAACCTAATGTCACAGAATGTTTCCGTTACCGTAGTGGATATGTGCGATCAAATACTGCCCAATATTTTTGATCCCGAAATGGCGGCTTATGCGTCGAAGCGGCTTAGGGCAGACGGACTTAAAATACTTACCGGTGTCTCACTTAGCTCCGTAAGGGGAGAAAACTCGGTGGAATCGGTGATTACTTCCGTAGGCGAGCTTAACGCGGATGTTGTAATAATGTGTATAGGTATTCGTCCATCCACGGATTTTCTTAAAGACAGCGGAATTGAGATGATCAAGGGAGCAATTTGCGTAGATAGTTATCAGAAAACCAATCTTGACGACATTTACGCGGCAGGCGACTGCGCGATAGTTAAGAACCGTCTTACAGACAATCGTCAATGGTCTGCCATGGGCTCTACCGCAAATATTACCGCCAGATGTCTTGCCAAAACGCTTACCGGCGAAAACAGCCCTTACGCCGGATGTCTGGGTACGGGCGTCGTAAAGCTTTCCCCGACTTTGAATGCGGGGCGCACCGGTCTCTCCGAGAAACAGGCGAGAGAGGCGGGCTTTGATGTGGAAACCGTTATCTGCGTCACCGACGACAAAGCTCACTATTATCCGGATTCCGACAGTTTTGTGACAAAGCTTATAGCGGATAAAAAGTCGGGCAGGCTTTTGGGCTTGCAGGTTTTGGGCAGCGCCGTAGACAAAATGACTGATATCGCCGTGGTGGGAATTTCATCAGGATTACGGGTAAGCGATTATGACGCTATGGATATGGCTTATGCCCCTCCGTTCTCAACCGCTATACATCCTTTTGTACAGGCTTGTTATGTTCTTGAAAATAAAATGGAAGGAAGCTTCGAGACATTTACCCCCGCACAGTATTCAAACGGCGAGGCAAAGGGTTATAAAGTAATCGACGTTCAGCCCGAACCCAAGATATTCGGAGCTCAATGGGTTGATCTGGGGAAGGTAAACGGTGAACTGAAGGACATACCGAAGGATGAAAAGCTGCTTTTGGTCTGCGCTAAGGGCAAGAGGGGCTATTTCCTGCAAAACAGGCTTAAACACTTCGGTTATAGCAATACAAAAGTACTTGAAGGAGGTGCCTTCTTTAATACGGTCAGAATCGAAAACGCCGGCGATAAGCTTCCCCCGGAAGAAATAAAGCGTGTAAAGGGATTGGGCTGCCTTCGGGATAAGCGCTACAACGATGTTTTCAATGTGCGTGTTATCACCAAAAACGGAAAGATTACCGCAAAGGATCAGCATATAATAGCGGAAGCCGCCGAGCGCTTCGGAAGCGGCGAGGTGACCATGACATCCCGTCTTACCCTTGAGATTCAGGGTGTACATTACGCGAACATTGATGAAATCATAGCGTTTCTTAAGGAAAATGACCTTCTGACGGGCGGCACCGGTTCATTGGTACGCCCGGTAGTATCCTGCAAGGGTACCACATGTCAGTATGGCCTTTTGGACAGCTTCGGACTCAGCGAAAAAATACACGATCGATTTTACATCGGCTATCACGATGTGACGCTTCCTCATAAATTTAAGATAGCGGTGGGCGGCTGTCCCAACAACTGCGTAAAACCCGACCTGAACGATCTGGGAATAGTGGGACAGCGTATGCCTTTATACAGCAGCGACAAATGCAGAGGCTGCAAAAAGTGTCAGGTGGAAAGCGCCTGTCCCATAAAGGCGGCTAAGCTTGAAAACGGAAAATTGGTTATAGGAAACGACTGCAACAACTGCGGCAGATGCAGGGAAAAGTGCCCGTTCGGTGCTATTCCTGAATATTCGGAGGGGTATAAGGTATATATCGGCGGCAGATGGGGCAAAAAAGTGGCTTACGGAAAGCCTCTCGATAAGCTGTTTACTTCCGAGGAGGAAGTGATTGATATAGTTGAAAAAGCTATCCTCTTTTTCCGCGACGAAGGAATTTCCGGAGAGCGCTTTGCGGATACGATAGACAGGTTGGGATTTGATTATGTTCAGGATAAACTGCTTAATAATAAGATAGATAAGAGCGCGGTGCTTGAAAAGAAGGTAAAAGGCGGTGCTACCTGCTGATGAAAAGACTTGCGTTGCTTAAGCATGCTGTACTGGCAGTGTCTGTTTCGTTCGTTCTTTTCTTTTCGGGGTGTTCCGAAAACGGCGTATATTACGAAAACAAGAAGGGCGTTACCTTTACCGACGCGCTGGGACGAACGGTTACCGTTGACGCTCCTAAGCGTGTGGCGGCTTTTATGGGAAGCTTCGCCGAAATTTGGTATCTTTCCGGCGGCGAGGTGACGGCAGTGCCGGACGATACATGGGAAGACTTCGATATTCCGCTTTCCGAGGATACGGTAAATCTTGGAAAAATAAACGAATTGAGCCTTGAAATGCTGTTTTCCGCCAATCCCGATTTTGTAATAGCCAGTCCCAATATAAAAGTAAATCTTGACTGGCTGGATACTCTTGAAGAAACGGGAACGACCGTTGCATATTTTGACGTTTCCGATTTTGAAAGCTATCTGGAAATGCTTGATATTTGCACCGATATTACGGGTAGAAAGGATCTTTACGAAAAAAACGGACTGGATATAAAACATCAGATAGAGAAGGTAAGGGAACAAAGCGTAAAACGTGTTGAGGAAAAAGGCGCTCCCACCGTCTTGTCACTTCGAGCGTCCTCCGCAAGCATAAGAGCAAAAAACAGCGAGGGCAACGTATTGGGCGAAATGCTAAGCAGTCTTGGCTGTGTCAATATTTCCGACAGTGAGACGTCCTTATTGGAAAACTTAAGCATTGAATATATCATCGAACAGGATCCCGATTTTATTTTTTTCGTACAGGTAGGAAGCGACGCCGAAAAGGTAAAGGAAAAAACCGACGTTTTTATTGCCGAAAATCCCGCATGGAACGAGCTTACCGCCGTAAAAGAGGGAAAAGTTTTCCATATGGACAGAAAGTTGTACAACCTTAAGCCAAATTCCCGCTGGGGAGAAGCTTATGAGGGGCTGGAGAAGATTCTGAGTGAAAATTCATAAGAAAAAAAGCTTTGCTCTTATAATTTCAATAACTATGGCAGGCTGTGTTTTTGCGGCTTTGTTTAGCGTCTGCGTGGGCGCTGTACGGATATCGCCCTTTGAGCTTTTTACGGGTAACGATCCCGTACAATGGCATATTTTACGTTACGCAAGATTACCCCGTACCGCTGCCTGTCTCCTTGCGGGAGCGGGTCTTTCCGCGTCCGGAGCGGTAATACAGGGGGTGCTCGCCAATCGTCTTGCCTCTCCCGGAATAATAGGCGTCAATGCGGGCGCGGGTTTGGGTGTTACTCTCTGCTGTGCCTTTGGCGCGGTTTCAGGCTTGGCGGTGGCAGCTTCGGCTTTTTTGGGGGCGCTTACGGCGGTGCTTGCCGTTGCGCTAACCGCCCGAAAAACTTACGCCTCACGTTCGGCGGTAATTTTGGGCGGAGTGGCGGTAAACAGCTTCCTTACCGCCGTCTCCGAGGGAATAATTACGCTTTACCCCGAAATAGGAGCCTATACTGCGGATTTTCGGACGGGAGGATTTTCCGGTGTAACCGATTCAAAGCTTATTCCCGCCGCCGTGATGATAATTGTTGCCTTGATGCTGACTTTTTCTCTTTCAAGCGAACTTGACGTCCTCTCAATGGGCGATGACACTGCACAGGGCTTGGGTCTTTCCGTAAATAAGATAAGAACCGTATTTTTGGCTCTGGCGGCGCTTATGGCAGGGGCAAGCGTAAGCTTTGCGGGTCTGCTGGGATTTGTGGGACTTATAGTGCCCAATATGGTAAAAAGACTTGTGGGCGGTGAGAGCCGAAGACTGCTTCCCGTCTGCACCTTAGGGGGAGCAATGTTTGTGACTCTCTGCGATTGTGCGGCCAGATCTCTTTTTACTCCCTATGAAATCCCCACCGGTATAGTAATGTCGGCTATTGGAGCTCCGTTCTTTATATTTCTGCTGTTCAAATCGAAGGGGGGACATTCCCGTGGATAATATTCTCCTTTCGGCCAAGGGAATTTCCTCCTGCTATAACGGAAGAGAAGTGCTTCATAAGGTATCAACGGACATTAACGGCGGAAAGGTAACGGCGGTAATAGGACCTAACGGAAGCGGAAAAAGCACCCTCCTCAAAACACTGATAGGCATCGTCCCGAAAAAAGAGGGAGAAATTTATTCCGAAGGAAAAAGTACCGATAGTATGAGTTCTTTGGAAATTGCCCGCCGAATAGCTTATCTTCCTCAGATGAAAAGCATTCCAGATCTTATGGTAAGGACAATGGTGCTTCATGGGAGATTTTCTCATTTGTCATATCCCCGCCGCTACCGTAAAGAAGATTTGGAGTCGGTGGAAAAAGCTATGGAAATAACCGGTATTACCGAATATGCGGAAAAAAACGTTTCTTCTCTTTCGGGAGGCACCGTTCAGTTGGTATTCCTCGCCATGGCGCTGGCGCAAAGCTCGCCGGTGATCCTTATGGACGAGCCCACGTCTTTTCTCGATATATCACATCAGATAAAACTGATGAAGCTGTGCAGAGGTCTTGCCTCTGAGGGAAGGGCGATTGCGGCCGTGCTTCATGATATTCCATTGGCCTTAAAATACGCCGACAATATGATAGTTATGTCCAACGGTAAAATCGTGTTGTCCGGAACAACATCGGATGTGTATAAAAGCGGTGTTTTGAACAGGGTTTTTAATGTTAAAGTAAAAGAAGCCGCTGTCAAAACCGATATAATATATTATTGCGAATAAATAACCCGGCTTCAATAAATTAAGGAAAGGAAACGATAATGCCATTTACCGCAAAAACTCCCGAATTTATATTTGAAAACCATGTTCACGACAGTAAGGAGTGGTTTCATGAGCATAAAAGCGATTACGAAAAATATGTTAAGGAGCCGTTCCGGGAATTTGTGGAGCTGATCGAGCCGTATATAAAGGAAATAGACGCGGAGATATCATGCGATCCCAAAAGGCTTTCCCGTATCTACCGCGACGCGCGTTATTCAAAAGGAATGTCCGTATTTCGTGATTATATATGGTATACCTTCAGCCGCACCAGAGAAAACGCCACATCTTTGCCCGCCTTTTACTTTAGCGTATCACCCGGCGGTTTTGATTACGGCTGCGGATATTATTATACTACCACCCCTACTCTTGTGGCGCTGAGAAAGCTTGTAATATCGGGAGATTACAGTTTTACGGCTGCAAAGGAAGCTTATATAAACCAAAAGGTTTTCAATTTGGGCGGCGACCTGTACAAAAAAGATCGTTATCCCGACCAGCCCGAAGAAAACAAAATATGGCTCAACCGTAAAAATATATTTCTCTATTCCGAAAGCAAGGATTTTAAAACCTTGTACAGCAAGTCTCTTCCACAAAAAATAGGCGAGGAATTTAACCGGATTGCTCCAGTTTACAGGCTGTTTATGAAAGCGGATCAGATAAGGGAGGATTGATTTTGAAGGCAGTTATCAACGGGATAGCGTTAACGCTTGACACTCACCCCGATATGTTTTCTCCGAATTCTCCCGATACGGGAACGCTGGCTATGCTTTCATCGGTTGAAATAAATAAAGGCGACAGGCTGTTGGACTTAGGCTGCGGCAGCGGTATTGTTGGAATCTATGCCGCTAAGCTTACAGGCGCTGAAAACGTCGTAATGACCGACAGTTCGGAAATCGCGGCGGAGTTTGCGAAAAGGAATGCCAAATTAAACGGTGTGGGCGGTATAAAAGTATACTGCGGCGATGCTTATGAAAATGTAGCCGAAAAGGATTTTACTCTGATTCTGTCAAATCCTCCGTATCACACGGATTTTTCCGTAGCCAAATCATTTATAGAGGGCGGATATATGCGGTTGGCGTTTGGTGGAAAAATGATTATGGTTACAAAAAGAGCCGATTGGTATAAAAATAAGCTGACTTCTGTTTTCGGGGGAGTAAAAATAATCTGTCTGAACGGATATTTTGTGTTCATCTCCGAAAAGAGAGAACAGCGAAAAAAGCTCGTACAAAAAGAAAAAAACAAGTTGTCCGCAAAACTGTCGAGAAAATATGCTCAAAAATAAATTTCTTTTATGGCAATACCGCACAAAGATT
>CAJUFF010000008.1:0-34358 GCA_910585505.1 uncultured Ruminiclostridium sp.
ATGTGCCATTACAACGATACCACGCTGGTTTTCTCCCGAACTATACATATATCCCACCAGTTTCTGCCCCTTATTGGAATCAAACTCATATTTCGTGCGCTGCAATCCGTCAAAATCATCAATGTAGAGCATAAGCGGCTCATAGCTCTCAAATCGCCGGTTAAAATTCTCGTTGTATACCATTACAGACAACACCCAATCGCCTGCAATTATTAGTACAACCATAATAGATAATACAATAAAGAAAATCTTTTTTTTCTTAGACTTCGATTTCATTTTTTCATAAGTCCTTTATCAATAATTCTCTGCGCCGCATTCATCACTCCGACTCTTGCCGCAAAATATGAAGTGCCGCCCTGAAGCCAAACAGCGTAAGGCTCTCTTAACGGTGCGTCGGCAGACAGCTCTATCGAGCTTCCCATTGTAAAGCAGCCCGCAGCCATTATTACCTGACAGTTATATCCCGGCATATCCCAAGGTTCGGGAGCCGCCATACTGTCAACCGGACTGGCCGCCTGTATACCCTCGCAAAAAGCGATAAGCCTTTCGGGACTGCCCAGTTTTATAGAGCATATTATATCGGTACGGTAGGCACGGTAATCGGGGAGTGCGGTAAAGCCCAGTTCCTCAAAAAAAGCCGCCGCAAATACCGATGTTTTTAAAGCGTTGGATACCGCTAACGGGGCGTTGTAAATCCCCATAAAAATCTCGCGGTTTTGTCCCAGAGAACAGCCTACCTCTTTTCCCGTTCCAACGGTAGTAAGGCGATAGGAACAAAGCTCCACCAGTTCCCTTTTACCTGCTATATAACCTCCCGTAGAGCAGATACCGCCGCCCGGATTTTTTATAAGCGAGCCTATTATAAGATCGGCGCCTACCGATGTAGGTTCTACGCATTCAACAAATTCGCCGTAGCAATTGTCTACCATAATTATCGCCTTGCTGCCTACGGCTTTTACCGCTTCGGCGATTTCCATTATTACGGATACGGTAAGTGAGGGTCTTAAGGAATAACCCCTGGAACGCTGTATGTAAACCGCCTTAGCTCCCCTTGACTGCTCCATTATTGCCTTTATATCCGGTCTACCGTCGGGAAGCAGGTCGATTTGTTTGTAATTAACTCCAAATTCTTTAAGGGAACCGCCTTTTTCACCGAATATTACTTCCTCTAACGTATCATAAGGCCGACCGGTCACCGCAAGAAGCAGGTCGCCGGGTCTGAGCACGCCGAAAAGAGCGGTGGAAATAGCGTGAGTACCGTTTACAAATCCGTGTCTTACAAGCGCGTCCTCTGCCCCCAACGCCTGAGCGAATACCTGATCCGCTTTATCCCTTCCGTCATCGCCGTAGCCGTATCCGGTTGTCCCTTTCAGGTGCATATCGGCCACGCCGTTGTCTATGAAAGCTTTAAGAACCTTTTCGCTGTTTCGGCGGCAAATCTCGTCAATACGGGCAAAGACCGCCTCCGTTTTATCCTCCGCCTTGTCCGCCGCCGTAAGCAGCTCTTCGCTGAAATTAAACTCTGTCATATATTTGTCCTGCTTATTATTTATTCAAATACAATGAATGCTGTTATGATATATTATTTTTTATTTTTTCAGAAAATACGGTTATGGCTTTACCACCCTCGTAAAATCCCGCTTTTCGGTAAAACGGGCTAAGCTCCGGTTTACAGAGTATAGAAACTTCCTTTCCCTGTTTTTCAAAAAAAATGCCTAACCGCCTTAACAGTTTTTTCGCTTCGCCTTTTCCCCTGGATTCGCGTTTTGTGGCTACAAGCGAAATGAAAACGGATCCGTTTATATCTGCCATCACAGTGGCGGAAGCGTCTCCGTAAACATATACGGACGATACGCCGTGTCTTATTTTATGACTTATATCGGTGTACCAGTTCTCATAATTTATTCCCGAAAATCCGTCCTGCAATATGGAAAAAACATCGTCGAGAGCAGGGTTTACATTTATCTCTTCCATTTCGGGTATATCTTCTTTTTCCGGAATAAGTTCCGAAGAGAATTTATATATTAAGCTTTCCTCGGCGTTTAACCAGCCGGCAGCCATCAGCCGTTTACCTGTTTCAATTCCCGCAAGAGCTGACTTAAAACCGCAGACCTTAAGAAAAAGCGAAAGCTCCTCCATTGTATCCTCGGAAATAACGCCTTTTGTTCTTATGACAAGATCGTCGTAATAACGTCCTATCAGAATACCCTTCCCGCCGTATACCGTAAAAAAATCGTAACTGCCGTATGCTTTCATATTAGAGGCTATTTTTAGAGAAAAAATGTCTTTTGCTCCGGCCAATAGCCTTTCGGCTGTTTTTTGATCGACATGGGTTATCATATATTACGGTCACTCCTTAAAATGTGAGCCTGAACCCGATATCAGGAATTCATTGCTCCCAGCTTATTTATCATCGCTGAAGCCAATTTTGCCGTATCATACAAATCGGTTTCCTTTATAACACAGTTTGGTGAATGCAAATATCGGCAAGGGACGGAAATTGCCATTGTGCGGACGCCTCCTGCTGATTTATGGATAGCTCCGCTGTCATTGCCGCCGGCTACAACGGTTTTTGTCTGACATTTCACGCCTATTTCCTTTGCAGTTTCAAATCCAAGCTTATAAAGCTCGCGGTCGTAAACCGTGCCCCTGTCCATAAAGGACACTACGGCGCCGTTTCCGAGAATACAAACCTTTTTTTCACCCTCTACTCCGCTTATATCGCAGGCGGTAGTTGTTTCAAGCACAACCGCTATATCCGGATTTACCGAATATGCTGCCGCAGCGGATCCTCTTGTGCCTACCTCTTCCTGAACGGTAAACACAAACGTTGTATCGTAAGCAAGCTCTCCGTTCAGCATTTGCAGCATTATAGCACAGCCCGCCCGATCGTCAAGCGCTTTTCCCGACATATAACCGTCGCCGAAATCCGACTGTTCACTTGTAAAATACACGTAATCGCCTAAAGCGACAAACTTTTCAGCTTCCTCCCTATTCTCCGCGCCGATATCTATCCTAAGGTCGGAAATTTTGGGCTGTGAATTTCCCTCGTCGCCTTTAAGAAGATGCATCGGCTTTCCCGCCACTGCTCCGTAAATATCGCCGTTTACGGCAAGCTGTCTCCCGAACACCACATACGGCAACACACCGCCTACCGGAGCAAAACACAAGCTTCCGTCATCGTCGATATGGGTCACTATAAAGCCGACTTCGTCCATATGTGCGGCCACCATGAGCTTTTTTGATGGGGTACTTCTTCCCTTCTTTTCAACTATAAGATTTCCTAAATTATCAACGGCGTATTTAACGTCGGTCGGCAGAAGTGAAATAATTTTCGCTCTTATCCGGCTTTCGTCGCCGCTTGCTCCGTTGATCGCCGAAAGCTCTTTTACAAGCTGTTTCAAATTTTCCATCGTCCCGTCTCCTTTTTAACCCTTAATAAAAGCCGCCAACAGCTCTCCCGTATTTCTTATATCCTCCGTATCAAGCACTTCGCAGGAAGTGTGCATATATCTCTGAGGTATGGAAAGGAGCGCCGTTTTCACTCCGCATTTTGTCACCGCTATATTGTCGGCGTCTGTTCCCGTTTTTCCGTTCATTACCTCAATCTGATAAGGAATATTTTTTTCTTGGGCAATTTTTTTGAGCTTATCAGACATTTCCCTATCCAATGTGGGAGATATGCCTATCATGGGGCCTTTTCCCAGCTTGCCCGCCTGCTCTACGGAAACTCCTTTGCTCACGGCAAAGCTTACGTCAAAAGCGATTGCATAATCTGGGGTTATATTAAAGGAGGAAACCGCAGCACCGCGACAGCCCACTTCTTCCTGAGCTACAAACTGTACGGCTATCCTGAAGGGAAGCTCTTTTTCGTTTTTAAGCAGGTCGAGGGCGTACAATATAGAAACCACTCCCGCCATATCATCGGAAGCGGGAGTACATATCCTTGTACCGGCAAGCTTTGAAAAGCGGCCTTCCTCTACTACAAGATCGCCTAAGGAAATCACTTTCTCCGCCTGCTCCTTGGTCATTCCTATATCAATAGCTATATCCTCGATATCAGGAGCCTTTTCGTTTTTATCCGCAACATGAGGAGGAAGGGTTGAAACAATTCCCTTTATCGGCTCCTTTCCGTATACCGTTACATTTTGAGCAAGGAGCGTGCGATTGTCAATACCTATTTTTCCTACCTTTAAAAAACCGTTTTCATCAATAAAAGTAACTACCATTCCCACACGGTCTATGTGCGCGTCCAAAAGCAGCGTGGGCTTATTATCTTCTCCGATAAAGCCGATAACATTTCCGAAACCGTCGGTCTTGACATTGTCGGAATATTGGGAGAGCAGTTTAATCAGAGCTTCATGAGCGTTTTTTTCGCCGCCGCTCACCGAAGGAAGAGCGCAAAGCGTTTTAAGTGTTTCTTCAATATTCATATTATTATTCCTTTTATTAATACAAATTTACGGATAATTACTTTTTTTGCTTCCCTTTTTATTCAAGAAGAGCAATATGTATATCCGAAACAACAACTTGTTAATAGTATACCCCTTTAATCCCTTTTAGTCAATAAAAATCAGGTATCGGTATTAACAAAGTTTTTATGCAAAACACAATTGAAATTGGTAAAAAAGATAAAATACTTCCGTTCGGCTAACCTATTATCAATCTTTTATAAAGTCTACAATTTGATCAAAGATTGTTATAATATATGCCGGATTGGAAGTATTTTAATATACGAAAAAATTTTAAAATATAATCAAAGCTCCGCAAAATTTCTCAATACAGCAAGTCCCGTATCTCCGCTTTTTTCCGGATGAAACTGAGCTCCGTAAACATACCCGTTTCCCACCAGCGCGGGAACTTTTCCGCCGTAATCGGCATAGGCGTATACGTCGTCCGGCTCGCAATCCGCTGCATATGAGTGGACAAAATAAACATATTGTCCTTCATCGATACCATTAAGCAAAGGGCAGCGTCTGTTGTACTCCAAAGAATTCCAGCCCATCTGAGGCACCGGCAAGACGCCCTGCGGCTTCATAAGCCCGACAGTACCCCCAATAAGACTTAAACCATCAAACTCTCCGAACTCGTAGCTTTTTTCAAACAAAAGCTGCATACCTAAGCATATTCCCAAAAAAGGTTTTTTCACCGCCTCGGATTTTATCGTTTCAACAAGCCCGGAACGGTTCAGCTTGTTCATTGCGTCGCCGAATGCCCCCACGCCGGGAAGTATCAAACGATCCGCTTCAATAATATCCTCCTTATCCGAGGATATTTTGTTTTCAACTCCGAGATAATTCAAAGCGTTCTGTACGCTGAATAAATTTCCCGCGCCGTAATCAATTATCGCTATCATAACAATTGTTCCTTATACATTCTGATATGTTCCATAATATGCCCTATATTGCCTTCTCCCGCGTACTCATCCATATCAAAGAAATTGTGTTCAAAATCACTCCAGAACAAGGGATTTTCATTTCCTACCACCCTTGCCTCACAATTCAGTTTTCCAACATACACCTCAACATAGCAGCTGTCAAGGTAATAGGTTAAGTCCATAAGGTGAGTGAGCTTAATTTGCTCCCTTGTTATGCCGGTTTCCTCAAAAAGCTCACGGTAAGCGGCGGACTCGTGCTCCTCGTCCTCCTCTATCTTTCCCCCCACCATGTTTATAAGTCCAAGATAAGGATTTTTAATTCTTTTGCACATTAACATTTTAGTGCGCTCTTTGTTAAATACCGCCACTAAATTGTAACCCCACACTAAAGCACCCCCTTTGAGGACATAATCCCTTCGGCGGGTCTGACCGCCTGCTTTAATGCGTAAGCAAGCGATTTAAACAGCGACTCTGTTATATGATGATCGTTTTTTCCGTATTCCGATCTTAAATGCAAGGTTATACCCGCGTTAAAAGCAAACGCTCTCATAAATTCTTCGGTAAGACAGCTATCGTAATCGCCTATCCGTTCATTTCCAAACACTGTGTTAAATACAAGAAACGGCCTTTTGCATATATCCAGAGAACAGAATCCCAAAGCTTCGTCCATGGGAACAAAAGCCGAACCGAAGCGTATAATTGGCTGTTCACCCAAAGCAAGGCTTAATGCCTGACCCAAGCAAATACCTGTATCCTCCACCGTATGATGACCGTCAACATACAAATCACCCTTGCAGTTTACCTCAAGATCAAAGCCGCCGTGAACGGTCAGCGCGGTAAGCATATGGTCGAAAAAGCCTATACCCGTGTAAATATCAGCTTTTCCGGTACCGTCAAGATAAAGCGTAACCTTTACATCGGTTTCTTTAGTGGTTCTGGTTATTCGCGCCTCTCTGCTCATTTTCATTTCTCGCTTTCTGTTTAATAATTTTAGTGGCAACTTTACCAAATCTCTTTTCCGTCGCCTAAAATAATATTTTTTATATTCTCGTCCGCATCCTCCAATGTAAGTCCACCGTCAATAAGAGGCTTTATAACCTCTCGGCTCTCTCTGGTATGGGGAAGAGATGAGGCTAACGCTGCCGCTTTTTCCTTTTTGCCGCATTTCAGGTATAAAAAGCAAAGAGCCGCGCGCATAGTTGCCTTTTGTTTTTCGTTTACCGACAGGTGAAGCCCTCTTTCCGTCAGCTCAGCAGCTTCTTCCGATTTTCCTTTTAGCGCTAATACCCCCGCCAGTCCAAGTATCATTCCGGGCTTATTGGGATAAATAAGCAAAGCGTCGCGGTAAACCTTTTCCGCCGAATCGTAATCCCCTTTGCGCTGAAAAGCCGCCGCGGTTTTATGTATATTATAGCGAGTTTCTTCGGCGCGGATTACGTCCATACCTATAAGCAGGTCAACGCTGGTCTCGAATATGTTTGCCAAAGCGGGGAGGAAAGTTATATCTGGGTAACATTCCCCTCTTTCCCACTTTGAAACACTTTGCGGCGTTATGCCTAAATATTCGGCGACTTCCTCCTGAGTTAAGTTTTTCTTGATACGGTATTTCTTTAAATTTTCGGACAAATACAGCATGGTGATCCTCCTTTTAAAGGCTTTACGGATCCACTTAATTCATAATCGCAGATACCGTAATGCCTCATTTATTTTTTATAATACTTATTTTAGCACAAGAGGATCGTGTATACAATGGCGCATTAGTTGGCAAAAAATCAACCATGTAATTTTTTATTGAAGAAAACAGTCAAGAGCAGTTAGCAACGCTTTATTTTCAGTTTCGTTTCCTGCTGTTATTCTCAAATAATCTCTCATATACCTTACCGCGATTGAATTTGACAGCAGAAATTCAAAAATTTCCTTTGCCTTAAAAGTTTTTATAAAAACAAAATTTGTAACGGAGGGATAAACTGTTTCAAAAAAGGGGTAATTTCTGCAATTAAGATCGCCGTAAAGCTCTTTTCGGGCAATTATACAAGCCTCTATGCGGCGTTTCATTTCCTTTGAGTCGGAAATAAAATATTCCGCCGCGTTCTGAGTAAGTGCATTTACATTATAAGGAGATTTGGCGGCTCTCAGCTTTTCGGTTATCAATTTTCCGCTTACGGCAAATCCCAGTCTCAATCCCGCCATACCCAACGCCTTTGAACAAGTTCGGAGCACAATAAGATTATCATACTCGACGGCACATTTCATAAGGCTGTTCTCTTCTCCCCAGAAATCCATATACGCTTCGTCGGCAATAACCAAGGCATTCACGGAATTTATAAGTCTCACGACCTCATTTTTGAGAAGTCCCAAGGATGTGGGATTGCATGGGTTGGAAAATATAACCGCCTTGATATTTTCGGTATTTACTTTTTCTATAACCTTGTCAATATTTACGGTAAGGTCAGCTTCCTTTTTTAGTACTCTTACGTCAAGCTCATACAGGCTCGAATAAAAGGCGTACATGGAAAAATCGGGAGACAGGCAAAGGACTCTTTCGTTCTTTTGCAAAAAACAGGCTGTGATTATACTTATAAGCTCGTCGGAACCGTTTCCCGCGGTAATAAAATCCTCATTTACGCCGTAAAGCTTTCCGTATGCTTTTATAAGCTTTTTTGCGTAGGGATCGGGGTAACGGTTTAAGGAAGTTCCCTTTACGGCGTTCAAAAGGATTTCCGCATCAGTATTGATAAAGCTTTCGTTTGCGTCCAGACGTATTTTATAATCGCCCTGTATCGGATCGTACGGAGTAAGGGACACAAGCTTTTCGGTTAAATTATACAAAATTTATCTCTCCTTTTTAACGGATATCCTCTATACGCACCTTTATGGAATTGGCATGAGCTGTCAGCCGCTCCTTTTCCGCCACCAAGATAATATCGTCAGCCGCCTCGTTGAGCGCTCCTGCGGTATAATAGATATAGCCGGACTTCTTTATAAAACTGTCAACGGAAAGCGGAGAAAAAAATCTTGCCGTTCCGCTTGTGGGCAGGACGTGATTCGGACCTGCGTAGTAGTCTCCCAAAGGCTCCGGCGCGTACTGACCCAAAAACAGTGAGCCGACATTATCAAGCTTTCCTATATATTCAAGTGGATTTTCTGCGACAACCTCAAGATGTTCGGGAGCCAGCCTGTCAGCAATATCACACGCCTGCATCATATCGTTAGCTATGATTATCGCTCCGTAATTGTCAAGAGAATATTCTATAATGTCTTTTCTTAAGAGCTGCTTTGATTGTCTTTCTATTTCCTTAGTCACATCATCCGCGACTTTTTCGGAAGTAGTTATAAGTATCGCGCTTGCAAGTCTGTCGTGCTCCGCTTGTGACATAAGGTCGGCGGCAACGTATTTCGGATTGGCGGTGCCGTCGGCGATGACAAGAATTTCGCTGGGTCCCGCTATCATATCTATATCAACCGTACCGTAAAGAAGCTTTTTAGCAGTGGCAACGTAAATGTTTCCCGGCCCAACTATTTTTGATACCTTAGGTATTTCCTCGGTGCCATATGCCAAAGCCGCCACCGCTTGTGCGCCGCCGCACATAAAAATTCTGTCCACTCCGCAAAGAGCGGCCGCAAGCAGGATATCTTTATTCGGCGTACCGTCCTTCAAGGGAGGTGTCACCATTATTATCTCTCTTACTCCCGCTATTTTCGCGGGAATTGCGTTCATAAGAACCGAAGAGGGATAAGCCGCGGTGCCGCCGGGAACATAAAGCCCGACTCTGTCAAGGCCTCTTACTCTCTGACCTATAATTGAACCGTCCTCATTAGTTATCATGTAGCCGTTCTGCTTCTGTCTCTGGTGAAAATCGGTTATTTTCTCAACACAGTTCAGAAGTGCGTCAACAAGCTTGGGATCTGCTTCGGTAAGCGCATCGTTGATGGTATCCCTCGGCACTTCGTAATACTTGCAGACGGGGCAGTCAAATTCTTCGGTATACTTTTTTACCGCTTTGTCTCCGTTAGCCTTTACATCCTCTATTATTTTAGCTACGGTCTCCTCAACCTTTTTATTGGTTTCGCTGCTGCGTTTCTCGACTTCCTTTAAAAACTCGATCTCGCTTCCGTCAGCATAAATTTTCCTTATCATATTAATTATTTGTCCCTCAATTCTTTTTCTATTATTTCAACCAATTGATCTATACGCTCCTTTTTCAGCTTCATGCTCACTGTATTGACTATAAGCCGGGCAGATACGGGAGCAACGTCCTCGTATACCTCAAGACCGTTTTCATTCAATGTGGCGCCCGTTTCCACTATATCCACTATACCGTCTGCCAGTCCCAGAAGGGGAGCCAGCTCAACCGAGCCCTCTATTTTTACAATATCCACATCCATGCCCTTGGATTCAAAAAAAGCCCTGGCAACATTAGCGTATTTTGAGGCAACCGTCTTAACGCCGTAACCTTTGTAAAAATCACTTCCTTTTTTTCCCGCCAAGGCGAATCTGCACCTGCCGAAGCCTAAATCCACAAGCTCAAAATATTTGCCGCCATGCTCCATTATAGTGTCTTTGCCCACTACGCCCAGATCACACACGCCGTGTTCCACATATGTGATAACGTCGGCGGCTTTTGCCAGAACCACCTCTATGCCGCAGCCGTTTATGGGAAGAATAAGCTTTCTGCCCTTGTCCCTGACCGCTGATACGTCAAAGCCCATGGACTCAAAAAGATTTACGGTATCTTTTTCAAGTCTGCCTTTGGTAAGTGCGATCCTGATAACATCGTTCATTTAACGTGCTGTCCTTTCTTTGAACCGTTTCTGTGAGAAAAGGTTCTTATACCTGAATTTTTGTGACATTTCCGTTTTTATCCACCCGGTCTATCAACTTAATCCCCTTTTTTTGGGCAAATTCCTTGGCTTCCTCCAGAGTTTCATTTAAAGAATTTTCCGCCCTTATTCCATTGTCGGCAAGAGCACGGCAATGAAGAAAGCCCTTTTGCATGGCGTCGTTTTCCGCATATACCAGAATATCCGAGGGCGTGGTTAATTCGGTGCGGTTGCCTTTAAGCAGCGCCTTTGCCACCGCGTTAATATTTACGGCAAAACCTGTGGCGGGACAAGGGGATCCGAAATCACCTGTCAGTGCGTCGTAGCGTCCGCCCGACAAAACGGGCATTCCGTATCCCATAATATATCCGCGGAAAAGAAGCCCTGTGTAATAGTTGGCTTTGTTTACAAGGCTGAAATCCATAGTGACTTTATCTTTTAATCCTAAAGCGCAAAGATATGCGTAAGCTTCTTTTATATCTTCAAGGACGGATACAAGCTTTTCGTCCTTAAAGATTTGTTCCGCCTTTTCAAAAACCTCGGAACAGCCAAACAGTTTGGGAAGCTCATACAGTATATCAGCTTGATTCGAATGACCGTACTTTTCCAATGCGGTTTTTAATTCCGGCATATTTTTATTTTCAACATATTCCCTTAATCGTTCAGTTTCGTCCTCATCGTCGGTAAGCTTGGAAATAAGTATCTTAAAAAATGCACCGTCGCCTATTTCAAACCTAAAATCATTGGTTTCAAAGGTCTTTATCGCCTCTGCGGCAAGATTCAGAATCTCCATATCGGCTTTCTTTACATTGCCGCCGATTATTTCTATTCCGCTCTGGGTTATTTCATCGTCCCGACCGCTGTCCTTTGGGTTTATCCTGAAAATATTTTGGCTGTAAAAAAGCTTTAAGGGGTGGATTTCGTCTTTAAGCCTTGTGGCGGCCAGCCGCGCTATCGGCATGGTAGAGTCGGGTCGGATAACCATAAGTCTTCCCTTTCCGTCGGAAAGCTTATACATGGTCTCCTGAGCAAAATAGCGGGATTTAAGCATAAAAACGTCATAAAACTCCACTCCCGGAGTTATCACTTCGGAATAACCGTAATTTTCAAAAAGTCGCCGTAGCTTCTCTTCGGCGGTACGTCTGGCCACGCTTTCATCAAAAAGCAGATCCCTCGTACCCTCTGGGGTTATCAAATCATATTTTCTCATATACGTATCTTCCCACTTCGCTTTAATATAGTAATATAATATCACATTGCCTCAAAAAAATCAAGCGCCTTTACAAAGCTTTGTCAATGCTTCCAAAAAAAATCAACAATAAGGATAAAATCAGTCCAATAAATCAAAAGAAAGTCATCTGAGCCGATTTATCCAGCCCCTCAAACACATTCATATCCTCTAATTTCTGCATAACGGATTTATTTATGCCGCTTTCTATCTGAATATCCTCTACGCTTACGAAATTATTTTTTCCGATAGTCTCCTTTAAGCTTCTTGCCGCGTTTTCACCGCAGCCGTCGATAGCAAGCAGAGGAAGTCTCAGGTCGCCGTTTTCAATAACGTATTTTGTGGCGTCGCTTTTAAGATAGTGAACGGGCAGGAAGTGTATTCCTCTGTTCATCATCTCGTATATCAGAAGATACGCTTCAACCATGGACTGCTCTTTCGCACTGGCGTCGGGATTGGACTGTATTTGCTGTATGCGGCTTTTAACGGCGCTTTTTCCGCCCATTACGGTTTTTATCTCAATATTTTCGGTATGTTTTGTAAGAATCGCAGCATAAAACTCAGAGGGACGGTTAACCTTGAACCAGCCTAATTTTACCGCTCCGGTAACATAAGCGGCAGCGTGAGCCTTTGGGAACATATACTTTATCTTTTTGCAGCTTTCCACATACCAGTCGGGAACGTTGTTTTCCTTAAAGGCGTTATATATGGTATCGTCAAAAAGCTTTTTGGCGTTGCCCTTACGTGTTATTTCCATTATTTTAAAGGCGAGACTCGGCTCTACCCCTTTGTGGAGCAGATAAACCATTATATTGTCACGGGTACCTATTACTTCGGAAATAGTACATGTACCGTTGGCGATAAGATCCTTGGCATTGCCCACATATACGTCGGTTCCGTGAGAAAGACCCGAAATCTGCAAAAGGTCGGAAAAAAGTTTGGGTTGTGAATCCTTAAGCATTTGTATGGTGAAGTTGGTTCCGAATTCTGGCAGTCCGTAGGTGCCCAACGGTAGCAAAACCGGGTCTTCTTCCTCAAATTTAAGCGCTTTTGTTGAGGTAAAGAGACTTATAACATCCTTATCCGAAACGGGAACGTCGGCTATTTTTATTCCGGTGCTGTCCTCAAGATGCTTGTAAAGAGTAGGAACATCGTGTCCCAATTCGTCAAGCTTAAGTATGGTATCATGAAGAGCGTGGAAATCAAAGTGGGTGGTTATAACGCCCTTGGTGGCGTCGTCGGCAGGCCTTTGCACCGGTGAAAAATCGTATATTTCATATGTGTCGGGAACCACTACCATTCCGCCGGGATGCTGCGAGGTGGTGCGCTTTACTCCGGTAAATCCGAGAGCGAGACGGGTCATCTCCGCATTGTTGTAAACCGTGCCGCGCTCCGCAGCATATTTTTTTACAAAGCCGAAGGCGGTTTTTTCCTGTATGGCTGAAATGGTGCCCGCCTTGAATACATGATCCTTACCGAACAGCTCCTCGGTATATCGATGTGACTGTGCCTGATATTCGCCGCTGAAATTAAGATCTATATCGGGAGCTTTATCTCCCTTGAAGCCCAAAAAGGTTTCAAAGGGAATATCATGTCCGTCGCATTCCATAGGCGTACCGCATATGGGACAGTTTTTAGATGGCAGGTCGTAGCCCGACTGTACCGAACCGTCGGTTATAAATTCGGTATGGCGGCATTTTCCGCACCTGTAATGTGGAGGAAGCGGATTTACCTCGGAAATTCCCGACATTGTTGCTACGAGAGATGAGCCGACAGAACCTCTTGAGCCTACTGCGTAGCCGCATTCATTGGATTTATGGACTAACTTCTGCGCAATCATATAAAGAACGGAAAATCCGTATTTTATGATAGCGTCAAGTTCCTTTTTAAGACGGTTCTTTACCGTATCGGGAAGCTCCTCACCGTAAAGCTCGTGCGCCTTGTTCCAGCAAAGATCCTGTAGTTCCTGCTCCGCGCCCTCGATAAATGGGGTATAGGTGCCTTTGGGTATAGGCCTTATATCCTCCACCATATCGGCGATTTTATTGGTATTGGTTACTACCACTTCAAAGGCCTTTTCTTCACCGAGATAAGCGAATTCCTCCAGCATTTCATCGGTAGTGCGCAGATACAAAGGCGCCTGCTGACCAGAGTCGGTGTAACCTTGTCCCGCCTGCAATATCTCTCTGAAAACGGCGTCGCTTTTATTCATAAAGTGAACGTCGCAGGTGGCCACAACAGGCTTGTTTAGCTTTTCGCCAAGCTGTACTATCTTTCGGTTATATTCCTTAAGTACTTCTTCGGAGGAAACCTTGTTTTCTCGGAGCAAAAAGTTATTGTTTCCGATAGGCTGTATTTCAAGAAAATCGTAGAAGGAGGCTGTCTCTTCTATGGATTCCTCGGATTTTCCGTTAATTATAGCTTGATAAAGCTCTCCCGCCTCGCAGGCGCTGCCGATAATAAGACCCTCACGGTGGTTTTTCAGCTCAGACATGGGGATACGTGGCTTTTTATGAAAATAATCAAGGTTGGAAAAGGAAATAAGTTTGTATAGATTTTTAAGACCGGTATTGTTTTTGGCAATAATTATCTGATGATAAGTGGGCATTTTTTTAACGTCCACGTTGCCCAAAACTATATTAAGATCACCTAACTTTTCGATTGCTCTTCCCTTCTGCGAAAGCCCGATAAGCTTTATAAAAATGTTCGCCAGCATTTTGGCGTCGTCAATGGCTCTGTGATGGTTGAAATCACCCAACCCGAACTCGGCCGCCATTGCGTCAAGCGTGTGCTTTTTCTTGTTGGGGATTGCCGCGCGACAGAGCTTAAGACTGTCTATGGCGGGATTTCGGTAATTTATCTTATTCCTTTCGCAAGCTATGCGTATAAAAGAGGTATCGAAATCCGAATTATGAGCGATAAGAGGAGCGTCGCCGCAAAATTCGAGAAATTTTCTCACCGCTTCCCCCTCTGAAGGGGCGTCCTCTACCATAGCGTCGGTAATTCCGGTAAGCTCGGTTATATTTTCGGGAATAGGGCGTTCGGGGTTTACAAAGGTGCCAAACTCCTCCGCTATTTCCATATTTATAAGCTTTACCGCCCCGATTTCGGTAATACGGTCGGTTTCTCTTGAAAGTCCGGTGGTTTCTATATCGAAAACAATTATTTCATCGTATATGGAACGGTTTGTACACCCTTCCACCAATGAGTGTCCGTCGTTTACAAAATATGCTTCCATTCCGAACAGCACCTTAAATTTAGTGTCCGGATTGTTTTTGCGTATATCGTTTAAAGCGTTCATTGCATCGGGATAAGCCTGTACATTGCCGTGGTCGGTTATTGCAACAGCCTTGTGTCCCCAGTTAAAAGCGCGTTTGACCAGATCACCCGCCGGAGTGATGGCGTCAAGATCGGACATATTGGTGTGCATATGAAGCTCAACGCGCTTTACCGGAGCATTGTCGGTTCTTTCCTTTTTCTTTACCCGCATTATCGACTTGGGATCAACGTAAAGGGACTTTGTGAAATCGTCCATCTTTACGTCTCCGTTTACAAGAAGCACCGTTCCCTTTTTAATAAATCCGTAATCGCCCATCTTATCCGAAGGAGTAAATATACGCAGTATTTGGGAATTTGTGTAATCGGTAAAATAAGCGGTCAATATAACAAATTCACCGTTTTTTATCGTTTTTTCCTCAAGGCTGAATACTTCTCCCCAAAGGGTAACATTGTTGGCGGCTTCATATACTTCCCTCATTTCAGTCGGTATATCGTTTATTGCCTTGCCTGCCAGAAGTTCCGCATCGGTTTGAAAAAACTCGCTTTCAAACATCAAAGGCATTTTTTCCGGTTCAGACAAAACATTAAGACGCGGTCTCCGCTGAGGCCGCCCGTTTCCGTCTCCTCCCGCGCTGCCGCCGCTGCCTTTGGAATACCCTCCGCCGTAGCCGCCTTTAACGGATGACGGAGGCGGCGCGGGTTCAGTGGGCATAAAAGCTTCGGGCGGCGGAGTGGGAAGCCCAGCCTCGTCAAGCCGAAGCTTTTCCTCCCTGTTTTCTATATCCACAGTCTTTATACCGTCAAATATTATATTTATATCCACGTCAAAGTATCCTTTGGCGTATTTTTCTATTTCTCTGTCAATATGTCCTTCCGATAAAATATCGGCGCCGCCGTTTTTTAGTGTAATTTCATATGTACCATCGCCCTCCGATATTTCGGCGCTTTTAAGGTAACCGTTGATTTTTCCGGTAAGAGACGGTTTAGCATGAAGTAAATCTATAATATGATATATTCTGTCCGAGGAAAACAAAACAGAAGGATATTTCGGAAAAATTTCCGCCGATTTTATTTCAAGATTTTCTTTGATTTTCTCCGCGGCGGACAATATCAGAGAGGATTCCGGCACGTCTTCCATGGAAAGCTGAAGCAAAAGTCCCTTGCTCACGCTGTTGTAAATAATGGAAGTTACCTCGCCGCCGCCCGTTATCTCGTCGAATACTAAATTGACAAACAGATCTTTTAATTTTTTTGACATTCCTAATTCCCTTTCGGTTACATCTTTTTAATTTCATCCATCAGCGCGGTCAAAAGCTTGTCCTCCGGAACCTTGCTTATTATCTCGCCTTTTTTAAAAATAAGACCTTCTCCTTTTCCTCCCGCTATTCCTATGTCCGCTTCCTTAGCTTCTCCCGGACCGTTGACCGCGCAGCCCATAACCGCTATCTTTATATTTTTGTTTATATCCGCCGTAAGCTCCTCAACCTTATGCGCCAAACCGATAAGGTCAATCTGCGTTCTGCCGCAGGTAGGGCAGGACACAATCTCAACCGTATTTTTTCCCTTTCCCACGGCGGTGAGTATATCCTTTGCAGCCTTTATTTCGAGAAGCGGATCCTCGGTGAGCGATACTCTTATCGTGTCCCCTATTCCGTCGCAAAGCAGAGAACCTATCCCAACAGCGGATTTTATTATTCCCATTCTTTCGGTTCCCGCTTCGGTCACCCCCAGATGAAGAGGATAGGCGCATATCTTGTCAAGCTTTCTGTAAGCCTCGATCATAACGGGAACGGACGAAGCCTTTATTGAAATGACAATGTCCCGAAAATCGCAGTTTTCCAGTATTTTAACGTGTTTCATGGCACTTTCCACAAGCGCGTCGGCGCAGGGAGCTCCGTATTTTTTCAGCAGCTCTTTTTCCACAGAGCCGGAATTTACCCCGATTCGGATGGGAATACCTCTCGCCCCACATGCTTCCGTGACGGCTCTTACTTTTTCATCCGAGCCTATGTTTCCCGGGTTTATTCTGAGCTTGTCCACTCCTGCCTTGGCGCATTCCAAAGCGATTTTATAGTCAAAATGTATATCCGCTACAAGCGGTATAGTAATTTTGTTTTTAATAGCGGAAATAAGCCTTACCGCTTCCGGCCTCGGAACCGACACCCTCACTATTTCACAGCCTGCACGCTCCAGTTCCTCGGCCTGTTTTACATTGCCCTCCGTATCCTCGTACGGAACATTCAGCATTGACTGTATATAAATATTCCCGTCCCCTAAAGTGAGATTTCCCACATTGACTTTTCTTTTCATTTTAAATACCCTTTCGCAGCAAGAAGCACGCCTGCCGAAACATAAGTCAATACTCCCCCAAAATTAACCGCCGGTAATAAGCCTTACTATATCGTTGAAAGTGACCACAAGCATAAGAACCATCAGCGCGGCAAAGCCTATAAAATGCACCATTCCCTCATGTTCGGGCTTCATTGGCTTTCGTCTTATAAGTTCAATTATCAGAAATATTATCCTGCTTCCGTCCAAAGCGGGAATGGGAAGCAGATTGAAAATGCCTAAATTTATGGTTATCAGCGCAATCATAGACATCAGATTCATAACATTTTCCTTGAAATTTGCTCCGGCGGTGGCGGTCTGCGAGATAACCGAAACTGTTCCCACGGGACCCGAAAGCTCGTTAAGACCGTAAGTGCCCTTCAAAAGGTCGATGAGCGATACCCATACCAATCTTCCGTAGGTAGCCGCCTCCTTAAAGCTGTATACGAAAATATTTCCGAAATCAACATGATAGGCGCTTACATAAAAGTCGAAAATAACGCTTGACTTTCCGTCCTCTCCGGGATTTAGTGCAAATTGTACGTTATTGAGAGTAACTGTCTCTCCTCCTCTTTTCACCTTAAAATCATAGGTCATATATTCCTGCTGAGGGTCGGCTTTCATTGCACTGTTCTGAAGCGCGTAAGATATATCCATATAGCTCCAGATTGTGTGACCGTTTATTTCAAGTATTTCGTCGCCTACCTGTAAGTATTGATTTGAAACGGGAGTTTCTCCTCTGAAGCTGTCTATTCTTGAGCTTACCACTTTTCCGCTTACCAAAATAACTATCGCACACACTATTATTCCCAAAATAAGATTCATAACGGGACCCGCTGCCAAAACCACAATACGCTGCCATACGGGTCTGTTTCTGAAGCTACGGGGATCGTCGCTTTCTTCGTCCTCTCCCAACTGTACGGAACCGCCTATTGGGAGCAGCTTAACGGTGTAAAGAGTCTCCTTACCCTGTTTCTTAAATATACGCGGTCCCATTCCCAGCGAAAACTCGCTGACCTTCATTCCGCAGGCCTTTGCAGCGAAAAAGTGTCCCATCTCGTGAATGATGATGATAGCGCAAAACGCAAGAATTGCCAATAAAATCATTACAAAACCCATAAAACTTCCTTTCAATCAGTTATAATCATTGATTTTCAATCATTTATTTAAGTTTTTCTTCTGTTTCCCTTTCCGTTTCAATAATTATGTCTGTGTCAATCACTTTGGAAAAGCAAACGTTTTCCATTGCCCATGCTATCTTTTCGGGAATTTCGCAGAAGCTTAACTTATCACGCAAAAACATATCAACCGCGATCTCGTTGGCCTTGTTCATTATACAGGGCATATTTCCGCCCTTTTTAAGAGCCGAACGAGCCAGATCTATACAGTAAAAAACCTTTTCGTCAGGTTTTTCAAAGGTCATTGTAATGTCAAAAAGCGAGATAGGCTTAGCACAGGAAGAACAGCGTTTGGGATAAGTTAAAGCAAGCTGTATCGGGATACGCATATCCGGAACCCCCATCTGACCTATAACCGAGCCATCCTCAAACTCCACCGCAGAATGGAGTATGCTCTGAGGGTGAACCACTATCTCAACTTGTTCGGGAAGCACGTCAAACAGCCATACCGCTTCTATCAGTTCAAGACCTTTGTTCATCATTGTAGCGCTGTCCACGGTTATCTTGGCGCCCATACTCCAATTAGGGTGTTTAAGCGCCCGTTCTTTTGTCACGGATTTGAGCTTATCACTCGTATAACCTCGGAAAGGACCTCCGGAAGCGGTAAGTATCAGTTTTTTCGGTTTATTTTCTCCGCGTCCCATTAAACACTGAAATATTGCCGAGTGTTCGCTGTCTATCGGCAAAAGATCTGTTCCCTTTTCTTTTACAAGATCGGTTATTATTTCCCCTCCTACCACAAGGCTTTCCTTGTTTGCAAGTGCAAGTCTGTTACCTGCGCCTACGGCGGATAATGTAGGGGCAAAGCCCGCCATTCCGACAATTGCGTTTACAACGGTGTCACATGGCAGAGAGGCAAGTGCGCAAAGTCCTTCTTTTCCGCACAAAAGCTCAATACCTTTTCCGCTTAAACATGATTTTAAATCACAGTATTTGCTTTCATCGGCAATACATACATATTCCGGTGAAAATTCTTCCGCCTGCCTAATCAACAGTTCCACATTGCTTCCGGCGGACAAAGCCTTTACATTTATGTTATGCAGCTTTGCAACATCTAATGCCTGCATTCCGATAGAACCTGTTGATCCCAATAAAACCATATCCTTCATATAAGTTAACGCCGCGTGCCAAAAAACTTCTTCCGAAAAAATCAGGAAACCTGTTTCTATAAGAAACCGCAGCCGACACGATATTGTTGAAAACTTAAATAGTTTTAAACACTTTCAACATAGTTTTCAACAATCGCCGCGAAAAACTCTTATAAAAACAGGTCAGGAACAAGTTTCAGCAATAATTCGACATTTTTCCTCCTATGTCACAATAATTCTAAGATATCATGTAAACCGGCTCTATAAAAGAAAATGCAATGTACAGAAAAGGCGCCACAAAAAGCACGCTGTCAAACCTGTCCAATATACCGCCGTGACCTGGAATAATATTGCCGAAATCCTTTACCATACACTGCCTTTTCAGAAGCGAAGCGGAAAAATCACCGACAACACCCAACACTGAGCCAATTACCGCAATCAGCACAAGATATAAAACATTGACTTTAAAGGAAATTACGCCGTTCATCATTCCGTCAATCCAAGGATAACCGAAGCCGACAATCACCGCCGTTATAATTGCGGCGGCAAGTCCGCCGAAAAAACCTTCCCATGATTTTTTCGGGCTGATCTTAGGCGCCATTTTATGCTTTCCGAAAGCAGAACCGATAAAATAAGCGCCCGCATCGCTTATCCAAGGTATTAAAAGGGCAAGAACCACATAATACACTCCGGTTTCAAAGTTTTTATGCAAAAATACAATTGTAGAAAGCGAAAGAGGTATCAGGAAAGATACGAAGCTCATAAGCGCGATCTCTTCAAATCTCACCTTTGCGTGATCAAAAAGCATTATAACAAACATTATAAGTAAAAACGTTCCCGCCAGCATCGGGAAAAAACGCTTGATAGGATCAATACACAAAAAAGTAGGCATTACGGTGGCATAAATCATACATACCGCCGCCACGCCTTTATTTGAAAAATATTTAGTAGCAAGCAGCACTTCGCCCACTGCCAAAGCGGCGGCAAAGGTCATTGCCACAAGTAAAACCGCCGTATTATCCAGATATAAAAGAAATATCAGCAATGGAACAGCAACAACCGCCGTTAATATTCTTGTCAACATAGAAACCGTCCTTTGATTGAGAAGCAGCGCCCCAATTTGAAAAATTCACCAGAGCTGCAAAATAAAGCGTTATACCAATCCCGTTTTAAACTATGAAAGAAAAAAATCCATAATTTAAAATGAGTTGCACCCAAAACACTAATCCAGCAGTTTTAAAAGGAATTAGTATTAAACTCCGCCGAAGCGGCGATCCCTTTTACCATATTCCAATAGTGCGTTTATAAGATCCCGTTCTGTAAAATCCGGCCACAAAACGTCCATAAACACAAACTCGGCATATGCCGACTGCCATATAAGAAAATTAGACAGTCGCTTTTCGCCGCTGGGACGTATTACAAGATCCAAATCGGGAAGATCGTTTGTATAAAGAAACCGCGAAAAATTTTTTTCGTTCAGCTCCTCCAGTGTTATTTCTCCTGATTTATAAAGCTCCGCCGCGCGTTTTGCCCCGTTTACGATTTCCTCTCTGCCGCCGTAATTAAAGGCTATGCAGCACCACATTCCCGTATTATCGGCGGACATAGCCTCCGCCTCTCCCATTTTTTGTCTTACCTCTTCCGGCAAGCTATCTCTGCTTCCTATAAATCTCAGCCTTATGTTTTTTGAATTAAGCTTCATCATCTCATCCATAAAGCTACAAAACAGCTTCATCAGAGAATCCACTTCTTCCTTCGGTCTCGACCAATTTTCAGTGGAAAAGGCGTAAAACGTTACACAGGGTATGCCGAGTTCAACGCAGCTGTTCAAACAACCGCGAAAAGCCTTAGCCCCCTGTGAATGACCCAATTTTCTCGGCAGAAAACGTTTTTTAGCCCATCTGCCGTTGCCGTCCATAATAATGCCTATATGCTTTATGTCAAGACTTCTGACTATACTTTCCTTATCCACTATATCGTCATTATTTCCTTTTCTTTTTCCTTACCTGCCGCGTCAACCTTATCACAGTAGCTGTCGGTAAGCTTTTGTATATCCTTTTCGCAATTTTTCATATCGTCTTCGGTAATCTCGGAATTTTTTTTCATCGCCTTAAACTTATCCATGGCATCGCGACGGATATTGCGGACAGTCACTTTGGCTTCCTCACAGTACTTAGATACCTGCTTTACAAGCTCCTTTCTCCGCTCTTCGGTAAGCTGCGGAAAAACAATACGCAGACATTTGCCGTCATTAGTGGGCGTGATGCCGATGTCGCTTGCCATAATCGCTTTTTCAATGGATTTCATTGAAGAAATATCCCAAGGCTGAATTACAAGTATGCGTGCTTCGGAAACGGAGATTGCAGCCATGGCGTTTATCTGCGTGGGGGTTCCGTAATAATCCACGGTTATTTTGTCAAGAATCGCAGGATTGGCTCTGCCTGCGCGAATAGTTGAAAACTCGTGCTGCAAAGACGCCACGCATTTTTCCATTTTCTTTTTTGAATTATCAATTACTTCTTTCATAGCTTAAATTCCTTTCTTACCTATACACGGTTTTCCGCATAGTAACATTTTGTTATTATTATAACAGTTTAAAATATAATACCTTTATAATCTTTGGTCAAAGTATAGACAATAACATTGCTGACCAAAGATTAGCGCTTAGTGTCCAATCTTTAATCAAGTCTACCAGTTAATTAAAGATTGGTATTAATTGACTTTCAATATTTCGATATACAGTAAAAACTAATTACGGATATTATTTACAAGGGTACCCACTTTCTCGCCCATTACCGCATCGTAAATATCATCGGGGCGGCGAAGGTCAAAAACTATGAGCGGTATATCGTTGTCGCTGCACATAGCGGCAGCTGTCCCGTCAAGTACCATAAGACCGGCAGCGAGAATATCATGATGACTTAAATGTTCAAACTTCACGGCGTCATTATAGCGGTTGGGATCCTTGTCATAAACGCCGTCCACCATTGTGGCCTTCAAAAGAACGTCAACCTCAAGCTCCGCCGCTCTAAGCGACGCGGCGGAATCGGTGGAAAAGAAGGGACTTCCCGTACCGCAGCCAAAAATGACAATCCTGCCCTTTTCAAAATGACGGAGCGCTTTTTGTCTTATATAAGGTTCTGCAAGGGATCGCATTTCTATCGCGGTCTGTACTCTTACCTCACAACCCAAACCCTCTAAAACATCCGCTACAGCCAAAGCGTTCATGGTAGTGGCAAGCATACCTATATGATCCGCTCTGACCCTATCCATAGTGCCGCTTGCTCTGCCGCGCCAAAAATTTCCGCCGCCTACCACAATGCCTATTTGCGTACCTATGTCATAGCACTTCTTGATGCTTTGACATATTTTTTCGATAGTAGGGATATCAAGCCCCGTTTTTTTGTCACCTGCCAAGGCTTCTCCACTAAGCTTTAGAAGTATTCTTTTGTATTTTGGAGTAATGTCTTCACTCATAACGAAAATTTCCCTTCTTATGTTGATGTTATATATATTTTGTTTTCGAACATAAAATAATAACCTTCAAAACTATGTTCACATATTCATCATCCACACGAGGCGATAATCAATAATCAAGAACTCTGATTTTCCCCTTTATTTCAGCAATTTCTGAAAGCTTTTCACAATCCGAGGCAAACTTATGTTCACTTGTCTTCGCTGTTATAAACGCGGCTTCGTTTTCATCTTCTTCGTCCCTGTGAAGAATTTTAAGCTTACCCCACATTTCCTCCGCTTTCTTCAATACAGCCGCCTTATCCTTACAAATTACTCTTACATAAAATTTATTTTCAAGTATATTGTGATTCAAAACAAACTCGCTGTCCGAGTCTTCCCAATAAAGCGATTTACTGTTGTTGTGCATTTTGGCCGCCATAATTACATCGGATACTACCGCGCTTGCGGTGGGAAGTTTTCCGGCTCCCTTTCCGTAAAATACTACGTCTCCGGTAGCGTCTCCTCTTACAAGAATAGCGTTGAATACATCGTTGACGCCTGCTAATTGACTTTCCGAGGCTATAAATGCGGGACACACCATAACGGCGGCTCTATCATTACGTCTGCTTGCCCAACCGATAAGCTTTAAAGCTCCTCCGAAGTCGCTGCAATACTGAACATCCTCAAGAGTCACATCGGTTATTCCCTCGGTATAAACATCCTTCGGATACACATGCTTTCCAAAAGCCAAAGACGCTAAAATACATATTTTACGGCAAGCGTCGTGTCCCTCCACATCGGCCGCAGGATTTCTCTCGGCGTATCCTAATTTCTGAGCGGTAGCAAGAGCGTCGTCAAAAGCCATTCCTTCGTTTATCATCTTTGTGAGTATAAAATTGGTGGTGCCGTTTAAAATACCCGCTATCTCGTCAATTTCATTGGCGGACATACAGTGGTGAAGAGGACGTATAATGGGTATTCCTCCTCCGACGCTAGCCTCGAAAAAGAAATTGACCTTCTTTTCCCTTGCAATATGAAGAAGCTCGGCGCCCTTTTCCGCCACAAGCTCCTTATTTGAGGTAACAACACTTTTTCCTGTCTCCAAAAGCGATTTTACAAAGCCGTACGAAGGATTCAATCCGCCTATTACCTCAACGACAACCGTAATTTCCGGATCCTTCAGTATAACATCAAAATCCTTTATAAATTTATCGTCATAAGGCGTCCCGTTAAAGTCTCTTAAATCGAGAATATATTTAATATCCGCTTTATCGCCTATCTTGCTTTCAATTCCCGAAAGATTTTTATAAAAAACCTCCACGGTACCGGAGCCTACTACGCCGTAACCCATAACCGCTATTTTAACCATTTTTTCCTGTTACCGTCCTTCTGACCTTCTTTAATTTTTACTTTCATTATTATATACTACTTAATTATAGCATATTTTTCTAAATCTTACAAGCTTTTTAAAAAATTTTTTATTTTTTCACACAATCCGAAAAAAATTATCAAATAAAATCAAAGTCGGGATATGTTTACATAGAATCAGAACCGAAATTGGCCTTATCAACAAACATTCCCGACTTTGATTTTTTCAGCAACCCCCGGCGTTAAGCATAACACATCGTTTCCCGAAAGTCTTATGCTTATCTATTATATTATCACGAACACGCACATTTTTTAATAAGCTTTGCCCCAACAAACCATATGCTTCGCCGGCTTTCCGCAGCATACGCATTTATCGGATATCTCCTTCTGTTCAAAAGGAATGCATCTTGATCCTACTCCCGTTACCTCTTTGACTTTATCCTCACACGCTTCATCGCCGCACCACATGGCATGAACAAAACCGTCGCCGCTCTCGGAAAGCTTTCGTGTTATTTCTTCCATAGAGGTGCAGTTATAAGTACGTTTTTGCATATTGTCATAGGCCATCTTATATATATTATCGGCAAAGGCTTTAAGCAAAGTCTCCACGTTTTTCTCAAGCTCGTCCAGCCTTACAAAGGTCTTTTCGCGGTTATCTCTGCGGACAATAACGCACTGATTGTTTTCAATATCCTTAGGACCTATTTCAAGTCTTAAAGGAACACCCTTCATCTCATACTCGGAGAATTTCCATCCGGGACTGTTGTCACTGTCGTCAATCTTCACTCTGTATTTATCTTTAAGCCGATCCGCTATCTCCCGCGCTTTCTCCAAAACTCCGTCCTTATGCTGATTTACCGGAATAATTATAACCTGAACGGGCGCTATTGCGGGAGGAAGGACGAGTCCGTTATCGTCTCCGTGAGACATTATAACGGCTCCTATAAGCCTTGTGGTTACGCCCCATGAGGTTTCATAAACATATTCGAGCTTGTTTTCCTTGCTGGTATAGGTAATGTCAAACGCCTTGGCAAAACCGTCGCCGAAATAATGAGAGGTGCCCGCTTGGAGAGCTTTGCCGTCGTGCATAAGTGCCTCGATGGCATATGTGGCTTCAGCGCCCGCAAACTTATCGCTTTCCGTCTTTTTTCCTTTTATAACAGGCATATTAAGGGATTTTTCACAAAAATCGGCATATATATTCAGCATTCTTTCCGTTTCCTCTACCGCTTCCTCGGGCGTAGCGTGAACGGTATGCCCTTCCTGCCACAAAAATTCTCTCGACCTTAAGAAGGGGCGAGTGGTCTTTTCCCAACGAACCACCGAGCACCACTGATTATAAAGCTTAGGCAAATCCCTGTGGGAATGTATTATATTTGAATAATGCTCGCAAAAAAGAGTTTCCGAGGTGGGCCTTACGCAAAGACGCTCCGGCAACTTTTCGCTTCCGCCGTGAGTAACCCATGCCACCTCGGGCGCAAAACCCTCAACATGATCCTTCTCCTTATTTAAAAGGCTTTCGGGTATAAACATGGGCATATAAACGTTTTCGTGTCCTGTATCCTTGAACATTTTATCAAGTATTTTCTGCATATTCTCCCATATTGCGTATCCGTAAGGTCTTATTATCATACAGCCCTTCACGCTGGAATAATCAATAAGATCAGCTTTCTTAACAATATCGGTATACCACTGGGCAAAATCCTCGTCTCTTGAGGTTATCGCCTCAACCATTTTTTTCTCCGCCATTTATAATACTTCCTTCCTTTTTGTTATTTGCTATTAATGCAATGCAGCACAAAGATTGTCGTGCAGACTTACAGTCAACTTTTTCGTCAGATTGCCCAAAACGACGCAGGAATACAGACGTATTTCAAGGAGTTTTGGGCAAAAATTACGGAAAAGATGCAACGTATGCAAGACAAATCGCGCAGCGCGGTCTTTACACGGTGTTGCTTTAAATATTATATAGCATTTTCCCGCCTTTTGCAAGCAAAAGAATAAATTTTCTTTCGATTTTGTCAAAAATCACGATTAATGTATTCCATTTTTTGAAAAAATGTGCTATAATATTATTATGCGTTTTTAAGTTGGTTTATCAAACTTTAACCGCAGCTTAATAAACAACTCCTAAATTGAAAGGAATGGGCGTACATATGGCTTTTGAAACCGTAAACGGACAAAAGGTCTTTTCCTCAACCACCGGAATGACCTATATATTCGGAGATTATTTTGTCGTCTTTCGCGGCGATAATTTTCAGCCGGAAATTTACGAATGGGGAGATGTAACCTCCGTAAATGACGGAATAACGGAAATGGTCATTACTACCGACTCCGCCGTATATACCATAGAAAGGAACGCTTTCCGCTCGGACGATCAATACCTTAGCGTAAGAGCTATAATAGAAGGGCAAATAGCCGTTCATCCCACCATAAAATACAAATTCAACAAGCGGATACTTCCTCTTAAGTTTCTCTACCGCAATATCACTACGCCAAATGCTTATGTAATGCGCGGCGTGTATGAAGAAAAGGTTATAAATTCCTGCAATATTTCTCTTGTAAGCGCAAAATACGGTAGGTATATTTTTTTATTTGCGCTGATTCTTATAATTGTTATATTTGCCGCTCTTGTCAAAGTCATGGGAACACTTGCCGACGACTGGTATTACTGTCTTCCGATAGCTCTTTTTTCGGGAATAATTATTTCTGTTGCAATCTATCTTGTGGTGGGAATGACCGCGCGTCATAAATACAATCAGGTAAATAAAGTCGACCCGGCGCTATCAAAAGAAATAACAATTGTTGTGGCTCCCGAAGGCTTTGCCGCGGTGGAAAGCTGCGTATATACCGGACACGACCTTATACCTTGGAATGAAGCGAGCTTTTTTATAGAGACGCACGTGGGCGTTGTCGTTTTCAGGGATAACGAGTCGGTTTTCTGGCTCCCCAAAAGCTACATACCAAAAAACGAGCAAAATAATCTTATAAGCATCATCGCCACGAGAGTAAAGCAAAGATAAAAAAACATTTCAATTACATTAAGCGATATCTTAAAACCCGCTGAAGGAAGGTAAGAAAACAAATGAAAACTTCTATCGCATCGGAATCACATATTATAAACAATAAAGAATACACCATATTGGGAGTTACAAAAAGCCCGGGCAGCTTCGGAATATGCAATACAACAATACAGCGCGACAGAGAAATTAAGGAGACATTCTTCATAGGACATGAAGCTTTAATCAATATAATCCAGAAAAGCGTCAACGATAAATACTCCAATAAAATTCTCTGTCAGATTTCAACAATTGAGCGTTGCGGGGACTTTTCAAGAAGAGTAGCCCTTTCCTGTACCGATTATTTTGAAAATAACAAAAATATACAGGCAGCTTTAGAGCCTGTTCTCGACTATTTAAAAAACGGTCTTTACGTTATTTACGAAAACGAAATGTTTCCCACCGACGGAGGAGGAAGCTTCTTCTGGTCAAGCTATATGATGAGCCATGAATTCGGAGGCTCTTCTACTTTCAGCTCCGTATGCAAATTGGATTATGACGTTCCGCCCGCGTTTCTGGTGCCTACCGAAGGATTATCTACATTTAACGATAAATCTCTTAACGCTTCTATCGAAAAGGTAAAAAAAGACGAAGAGGCGGTAGGTCTGTGTTTCCATCTGACCGGTATGTTTTGTGCGCTGCTGTCCAATCATCATGATGTAGCCGCGGCGCTGATGCTTAATAAAAAAGTGCGATGCCTTGTAATAGAGCCTGTAAAGTATATTTTGTCAACAAACGACTTTGATCACGAAAAAACTTCCGACGAATCCGAAAACGAAAAATATATTTACACTTGCTGCGCAAAAATACCGCTTAGTAAGATTTCACAGCCTTTGTTGGAGACATTTTTCATTACACGAACCTGTGAGACGGGAAAATACACTGACTCCGTAATATACAACAGCGAAAAGGCATCGCATTTAAAAGGCAAAAAATCATTGCCCAAAGGAATAATTGAAAAATGCGACAAGCTGCCTGACTGTGAAATGCTCCAGTCAGCCGCTATGATAAGTTATCTTTCCGAGGAGGAAATCAGTGCGCTTTTACAAGGCGAGACAATGCTCAACGATAGTTATATCATCAATAAAAATTATTATACAAGCATAACAATAGCGCTTTCCTATCTCCAATACAAAAATTTCAGCAGGTTTCTTGAATTTGCTGTGGACATACTGAAAAACGAAGAATTGACCGCGGTTCACCAATATGTGGCCACACGGCTTCAGCCTATTATGAACGAAAAAATATCTATTATGTTCAAAGAGATTCTTGAAAGCGAAAATCCTGTTTACGGCCCCATAAAAACACTGGCCGAAAAATACACAAAACGTTATAAAGCTTACACGGAAACGCCGTCTGAGGAAAAAACTTCACGTGCCGAAGCAGTGCCTATGAAGCGCAATCTGGAAAATGAAATAAACGCGCTTGAGATGGCTAAGAGAATACAATCCTCCAAGGTTGAGAGAAACTTAAACTAAAAAACATTTTTTAAAATATAAAAGTATAAATAAATATGTATAAGAATTAAAGCGGCAGCTTAAACAAGCTGCCGCAATTGTAAAGCAATTGTTCAGTGGGGGATTTTACTCCCACTGAACCGAAAGATGTCCACAACCTAAGAGGTTGGGGATATTGGACAGCAGTTATATAATATGCAAAATTTTGTTTGTAATATTTTTAACTATATCTGTAATTGTATAAAATAAAAGCAGGCTGCAAAACCGCGCCGCCTGCTTTATAATTTACAAAAACAATACTACAATACTTAGGTTATCAAAGACCGCAAAGTTCCTTTGTATCCCTCGCGATCAATAGTTCCTCATTTGTGGGAACAACCCATACCTCTACTTTACTGTCGGGAGCAGAAATTCTGGCAAGCTCGCCCTGTGTCTTAGCGTTCAGCTCCTCATCAAGCTTAATTCCCATATAGTCCATATCCTTGCAGGCGCCGGAACGAACCTCTGCGGCATTTTCGCCTATGCCTCCGGTGAAAAGCACTGCGTCAAGCCCGTTCATAACAGCGGCATAAGCGCCGATATATTTCTTTATACCGTATTTAAGCATTTCACTTACCAACTGAGCGCGCTTATTGCCGTCTTTTGCGGCGGCTTCAACATCTCTGTTGTCGCTGGAAACTCCGCTTATTCCCAAAAAGCCCGATTTTTTGTTTAAATACTCGCTCATTTCGGAAGCACCGAGACCTAACTTCTTCTGAACGAAAGTAACGGCAGATGGATCGACACAACCGCTCCTTGTTCCCATAATAACACCGTCGAGAGGTGTAAAGCCCATTGAGGTATCAACCGATTTTCCACCGTCTACCGCGGTAATTGAGGATCCGTTGCCCAAATGACAGGAAACGATCTTTAAATCCTCAACGTTTTTACCCATAGCTTTTGCCAGCGCTTTGGATACAAAACGATGAGAGGTGCCGTGGAAACCGTATTTTCTTACATGAAATTTTTCGTAGCACTCATAGGGCATACCGAACATATATGCTTTTTCGGGCATAGTCTGGTGAAACGCCGTATCGAATACAACAACCTGAGGAACGTAATCGGGAATAACCTTCTTGCATGCTCTCAAGGCGAGAGCGTGAGGATGATTATGTACTGGGGCAAGTTCGGAAAGACCGTCAATCTGATCAATAACCTCATCGGTTACTATGGTTGCCTTATCGAATATTTCGGCGCCTTGTACTATTCTGTGTCCTACCGCGGCAATCTCGTCCATTGTCCTGATAACAGCGGCGTCCCCTTCGGTAAGAGCCTTTACAACCCGTTCAAAGGCTTCCGTATGCGTGGGGAAATCACAATCCTCACTCACTTGTCTGCCATCAAAGGTTTTGTGAGTAATATGACCGTCCATACCTATTCTTTCGCAGTTGCCCTTTGCAATTACGCTCTCGTCATCCATATCGATAAGCTGATATTTCAGAGAAGAGCTGCCCGCATTGATAACTAAAATTTTCATTATGCTTTCTTCCTTCCTTTTAATTTAATTTACTAAATAACATTTTATATCAAAAAAGAAAAAAAATCAAGTATTTTTTTGTTTTTTGTTAAATATTAAAATTTAACTGTTTACATTAAGGAGCTTTAAAAATGAACATCTGCGGAATAATCTGTGAATACAATCCTTTTCATAACGGCCACAAATATCATATTGAGAAAACCCGAAGCGCCTGCGGCGCGACTCACACGGTGGGGATCATGAGCGGAAATTTCACTCAAAGGGGCGATGTGGCCATCACGGATAAGTATAAAAGAACCGAAACCGCGTTAAAAAACGGAATCGACCTTGTTATAGAGCTTCCGGTTGCATATTCTCTCGGCAGCGCGGAGCAGTTCGCCAAAGGAGCGGTTTATCTGCTTAACGCGCTTGGATGTGTAAATATGCTCAGTTTCGGAAGCGAAATCGGAGATATAAAAGCGCTGCGCGAGGCGGCAGGAGCGGTACTGTTCGCTCAGGAAAGCGAGGAACTTACTTCTTATATGAAAGAAGGGCTGAGTTATCCTTCGGCACTTCAAAAAGCCATAGGAAAATACTACACCGACGATGTAATTGAAACCTTAGCTTCTCCCAACAACACCTTAGCCGTGGAATACATCAAGGCTTTAGACAGTATTGCGTCTCCAATAAAGCCTTTTACCATAAAACGTCATGCGGCGGCTCACGACAGCACGATCAATGATCCGAATCAAGAAGTTCTTTCCGCATCACAGTTAAGAAAAATGATAGAAGCTAAGGAAGATATTTCCCGTTACGCGCCTGAATGCGATTTATCCGAAACGGCTTCCGTTTACAATATCGAAACGGCTATCCTTTCAAAGCTCAGAACGATGAACAAAGCGGCGCTTGAAAAAACGCCCAACGTGCTTATGGGTCTGGAAAACAGGATACAAAGGGCTGTGTCCGTAGCTTCAGGCCTGAACGAACTTTATTTTCTCGTAAAAACAAAAAGATATACTCTGGCAAGAATCAGGAGGATAATTTTGTCCGCCTTTTTGGGAATTACAAAAAACGACTTGCAAATTCTTCCTTCTTATGTTAGAATTTTAGGTATGAACGGTAGAGGCAAAGAAATATTGTCGGAAGCAAAGTGCGATATTCCAATAAACACTTCCCTTTCACAGCTTGCCGAAACAAGCGACAATGCCAGAAGACAGGCCAAGCTTGAGGCTCGCTGCGGCGATCAGTATGCTCTTGCCTTTAAGAAAAAACGTCCCTGCGGTCTTGAATATACTTCAAAACCGATTATCCTTAATTAATGGCGTTTTCATCGGAAAAACAGAAAACCGATGAAAGGATAATAATGTACTTTACAGAAAGGAATTAAAAAAATGAGCGTAAATTTTTCCGAGATCAGCTATAAAAACTTCGGCAAGTGCATAAAAATGGAGAATGACACCACCGAGCTTATCGTAACCGTGGACGTGGGTCCACGTGTAATCTACTATGGACTTAAGGGAAAACGCAATATTTTTCGTGAGGATATAAACCGTGACAGCTTCAATGACAAGCAACAACTTCACGATTTCTTTGAAACAGAGGAAAACTGGTACATATACGGAGGCCACAGGCTTTGGAGCAGTCCCGAAAGCTACCCCGAAAGCTATACCCCCGACAATCACCCCGTTTCGTATGAGATAAACGGAAATACAATAAAGCTTATGCCCGAAGACAGAATAAAAGTAGGCGAAAGACATATAATGACAGTAACTTTGAACGACAGTTCTTCCGATGTTACAATAAAGCACGCCATTAAAAATATTGCCGATTACGAAATAAAACTGGCTCCTTGGTGCCTTACTGTGGCAGAAAAGGGCGGAGTTGAGATATTTCCGCTTTGTTCCGAGGATACCGGACTTTTATCAAACCGGAGAATGGTATTCTGGGCATATTCGGACGTTCGTGATCCCAGGTTTTTTATGTGTGACAAATATGTGACTTTAGCGCAGACCGACAGGGAGCAGGCGTTTAAAATAGGCGTAAACAACCAGAACGGCTGGGGTGCGTACCTTAATAACGGACAGCTTTTTATCAAGCGATTTGATTTTGACCCAACGGGTGAATACCCCGATTTTTCCGTAAATTACGAAACTTATACCAATCAGTTTATAATGGAGATAGAATCATTGGGTACCCTTGAAACACTGCGTCCCGGAGAATACACCGAGTATGACGAACGCTGGCAGATAAAAGAGTGCGATGACAGCTTTGACCGAACAGATCCGGACAGTATAGATTCTTTTGTAAAAAAGCATATACTTTAGGCAATACCGCACAAAGATTGTCGTGCAGACGCGCAGTGAGCTTTTTCGTCAGATTGTCCAAAACGACGCAGGAATACCGGCGTATTTCAAGGAGTTTTGGGCAAAAATGACGGAAAAGATGCAAGCGTATGTGCGGCAAAGCGCGCAGCGCGGTCTTTGCTCGGTGTTGCCTTTATACTAATTTTTGATCAAGGCATATACAAATAATACGGAGGACCAAAGATTAGTGCTTAGTGTACAATCTTATATCAAATTTGCCACTTGATTAAAGATTGGTATTAAACGGCAAAATCAACCGCAATTTTACAGCACAACAAGGAGAGCTTAAATGAACAGGTTTGAACAGCTTAGGGAAAAACACGTGGAATTTATTTACGAAAGCTACGAAATAAACGATGACAGCTTTGTTTTTCATTTTCGTATGGACAGTCATTGTTTTTCCCCAAAATGGAGCTTTACGCCGGAGCTTATAAAAAATGCCCTAAACAAAGAGCTGTTGGAATACGCAGTTTTTTCTCTGGGTATGTCCGAACTTGTCAGCTACTGGAAATGTGCCTGCCCTCCAACGGTAAAAATAAACTGCGGAGTACTTAACGCGGATCAGGTGAAATGGTGGAAAAAGCTTTATTTCAACGGATTGGGTGAATTCTTTTACAGAAACGGCATAGATACCGATATTGAAAATTTTATGGATATTGTCCCCGAAAACAGCCACACCCCGGTCTTCCCCAATTCCGCACCCGACGGAAAACCCGAAGCGGGATTTCTTATTCCGGTTGGCGGCGGAAAAGACAGCGTTGTTACACTTGAGCTTCTTAAAGATTATAAGGATAAAAACGTCTGTTATATCATTAATCCGAGGGGGGCGACCTTAAACTGCGCCCATACCGCGGGTTATTCCGACGATGATATTATCGGAGTAAAAAGAACTATTGACAAGGAGCTTCTTAAGCTGAACTCCATGGGCTATCTTAACGGCCACACACCGCTCTCAGCCGTAATAGCATTCTCCTCTTGGATATTCGCTTACTGCAGCGGGAAAAAATATATTGCTTTATCAAATGAAAGCAGCGCCAACGAATCCAATGTAAGCGGTACCGAAATAAACCATCAATACAGTAAAAGCACCGAATTTGAAGCGGATTTCCGAAGGTATACAAAGACTTATTTCACTGATTTTCCGGAATACTTCAGTATGCTGCGCCCTTGGAGCGAGTGGCAGATTACAAAAAGATTCGTTACTCTTCCAAAATATTTCCCTGTTTTCCAGAGCTGCAATTTAGGCTCAAAAACAGACTGTTGGTGTGCAAACTGCGCCAAATGCCTGTACGTTTACATCATGCTTTCGGCGTTTCTGGACGATGATCAGCTAATGAGCATATTCGGGAAAAATATGCTTCAAAACGATGAATATAAAGATATGTTCAACGGTCTTGTTTATCAGGATTTCGACAAACCCTTTGAGTGCGTGGGCACAAGAGATGAAATAAAGCTTGCTCTTTATACCGCAGCCAAAAAAAGAAATGGAAATGAACTTCCTCATCTGCTTAAGGAATATATTGAAAACAACGGCGAAGAACCTCAGTCTCTTGATAATTACTTTGATAAAAACAACTTTGTACCTAAGGAATTTATTGGGCTTCTGAAAAGAGAGGAAACGTTGTAAGTATGAATATTAAAGAAAAGCTCGGTTTGTTTTTTAAAGATAAGAGTATTGCAATATTGGGATTCGGGCGGGAAGGAAAGTCAACTCTCGATATTTTAAAGGATATCGGCTGCAAAAATGTCGCTGTTCTTGATAAAAACGATGTGGATAAAAACGCCGCAAGAGGGTGTACACTTCACTGCGGGGATAATTACCTTGATTTTTTAAATGAATACGATATAATAATGAAGTCGC
>CAJUFF010000008.1:34368-37221 GCA_910585505.1 uncultured Ruminiclostridium sp.
CCCTACACGACGCTCTTCCGATCTTAATAATGAAGTCGCCAGGAATAGCGCTGTTTGATTCCGTAAGCGCTGATGTCAAGGAGAAAATTACATCACAGACAGATCTCTTTTTGCGCTTCTGCGATAATAAAATAATCGGCATTACAGGAACAAAAGGGAAATCCACCACCTCAAGCCTTATTGAACATATAATGAATTACTGCGGAAAAAAAGCCGTTTTAATAGGAAATATAGGTATTCCGCCTTTGTCTGTGATTGACAGCTTGGAAAAAGATACAATTGTCGTCTGCGAAATGTCCTGCCATCAGCTTGAATATGTTAAGGCGTCTCCTCAAACAGCCGTTTTGCTCAACATTTATGAAGAACATCTGGATCACTATGTTAATTTTAACGCTTACAAAGCTGCAAAAGAGAATATTTACATGTATCAAATAGAAGGTGATCTGCTGATTTATAACAAAGAGCTTGAAAACAGCGCCATCAATTCTCTCCTTGCCGAAAAAATCTCCGTTTCACAGGATTATACCGCCGACGTTTATCTTGACGGCAGCGACATAATATTTTTTGACAAGAAGATACCCTTTGAAAAGCTGTCTCCAAAGCTTGAAGGACATCATAATCTTTACAATATAGCCGCAGCGCTTACAGCCGCCGTTAAAAATGGCTGTGATATCAATAAAGCGGCGGAAGCCGTGAGTCTCTTTAACGGATTGGAACACCGAATGGAAACCGTAAGAACCGTAAACGGCGTTAAATACGTAAATGACAGCATAAGTACCATACCTTTGGCAACAATAAACGCGGTCAAGACTTTTAATGCGGATACACTGATAATCGGCGGTATGGATAGAGGAATTAACTACGAGATTCTGACGAATTTTCTTAACGGCGAAGCGGTTAAAAACATAATATGTCTTCCCGACAGCGGTTATAGAATTGCGGATACTTTAAATACACGTTCAAATGTCATTAAAGTAAAAAATATGGAAGAAGCGGTACAAAAGGCGAGCGAAGTTTCCAAAAACTGCTGTGTGCTTTCTCCGGCCGCCGCAAGCTAAGGGTTTTACAAAAATTTTGAAGAGAGGGGAAAGCATTTTAAAGATCTCGTTAATTTGCTTTAACCTTAATGTAAGTTTTTTTTTTTTTTTTTTATACTAATCTTTGATCAAGGTATAAACAAATAATACGGGTGATCAAAGATTAGTGCTTAAGGTGCAATCTCTATTCAAGTCTACAATTGGTATTACATATTAAAAATAACTTACTTTACAGTTTCAACATTTTTGTCAATAATAACGTTCTTCCCGTTTTCCTTACCGTAATAAAGCCGCGTATCCGCTATCTGAACCAAAGCGTCTATATTCATGGAAGGGTCTATAAGCTCTGTATGCTCCAAAATTTCCAGACAGTTTACAAAACCGAAAGTCATTGTTACGGTTACCTTTTTGTCACCTTGCGTAAATTCCAAATCAAGTATTTTATTCCTTATTTCATTCAGTTTTGCAAGGCAGCTTTCCTTTGAGCCGGCTATTACCAACAGAAACTCTTCCCCGCCCCAGCGACAGGCAATATCGTTTTTATCCGCCATCTCGTTCATTATTGAAGAAACGCCTTTAAGAACATCATCGCCGCAGCCGTGACCGTATGTATCGTTTATTTTCTTGAAATTATCAATGTCGCCCATTACAACGCAAAAGTTACCGTTATCCTTAATCTCGTCGTACATCTTGTACAAGCTTCGGCGATTGTAAAGCCCTGTCAAAGCATCGTGCATAGCGGAGTAATTGAGTTTCTCGTTTACAGTATTCAGTTTTCTGATAAGTACCTGAATCTCAACAATAAACATTACAGAAAAGAAGAAAGTTATAATGATATTGAAAATCAGATTGACGGCGCGCATAGCACCAATGTGTGACTTATCTGGAATCTTTCCGAATACGGTTGTTATTATGGGATCAAAAAAATTAAAATATATCAGACAAAACAGCACTGAAAGCAATGTTATAACGGTAAATATCATTATAATCCCAAGAAACTGGTGTTTTTCGCAGGCAAGATAAAGCACATATGCCGCAACCATAAGCACGATTATCGCGTAAAGATAAAAACACGGCTCAAAACCCAACCATAATGTACATATAAAGGCGTGACCGGTGATTTCCGCATAGCAAGCAGAAAGCCAACCCACTCCGTGTTTTTCAATATCCCCCCAGCGACCGACTGCAAAAGCGATAAGATAAAACAATACGCTGATAATATTAAGGGTCATCAATACGTATATACGAGTCAGCATAAAGGTTGCCAAAAACACGCTGTGCATCATGGCGCTTATAAAAAATATTACCTGATACTTAAAAGAGCTTTTTAGCTCAATTTCCAAGATATTTTTCATTAACCTTATTTCTCCATTCGCTCTAAATACAATCGGATAAATTACATATACATTTTACCACACTTGAAAAAATAATCAAGTTTTTTAAATCCGTATCAATAAAATGTTAAAAATTTTATAATTTACTTATAAATCACCGCTTCTTCCTTGTTCGTTCGTTTACTTGATTTTCTGTTTTTGAAGACATTAACTTAATATTCCGTTACTCCGGAAACCGTTCATCCGTATATCTGAAGCGACTCAGATCATCAAAATTGACAACATTTTCTTTTTCCGTAAAAATATTTAAAACTTTTTTTATATGCTTACTATTCACTACGCTCAGAAAACAATCAATGTCCTCAGTCTGCTATAATCATAAAACACTAAAGTTTTCAAAAAATATTGTCGCTTATAATTTTTGTCATATCATAAAAATGCAGAGTATCCTTATTTAATACTCTACCAAGTCTTTTAGCTTC
>CAJUFF010000009.1 GCA_910585505.1 uncultured Ruminiclostridium sp.
CTTTCGGTAAGCTGCCGCCTGCTCGAAAGATAGCGGTAATTCAAAGGAAAGAGAATTCCTACTTACTTTTGATAGCCGCCTGAGCCGCTGCCAATCTCGCAATAGGCACACGGAAGGGCGAGCAGGAAACATAAGTGAGACCCAACTGATGGCAGAACTCTACGGAAGTGGGATCGCCGCCGTGTTCGCCGCAGATGCCTACGTGCATTTCGGGGCGGGTAGCCTTGCCCAGTTTGATGGCCATTTCCATAAGCTTGCCTACGCCGGTCTGATCAAGCTTCGCAAAGGGATCATTTTCAAAAATCTTTGCATCGTAGTAAGCGTTCAGGAACTTGCCCGCGTCGTCACGGGAGAAGCCATAGGTCATCTGGGTCAGGTCGTTGGTTCCGAAGCAGAAGAACTCGGCTTCCTTGGCGATCTCGTCGGCAGTGAGCGCCGCTCTGGGAATCTCAATCATGGTGCCTACCTCGTACTTGAGGTCGCTGCCCGCGTTCTTGATCTCTTCATCGGCAACCGCTACGACTACGTCCTTAACGTACTTTAATTCCTTGATTTCGCCTACCAGAGGAATCATTATTTCGGGAACTATTGTCCAGTCGGGGTGAGCCTTCTTTACGTTGAGGGCGGCGCGAATAACCGCTCTGGTCTGCATCTTTGCGATTTCGGGGTATGTTACCGCAAGACGGCAGCCTCTGTGACCCATCATGGGGTTGAACTCGTGGAGAGAGGTTATTATATTCTTAATTGTCTCAACGGACTTGCCCTGAGAGTCAGCCAGTTTCTTAATGTCAGCTTCCTCAGTGGGAACAAACTCGTGGAGAGGAGGATCAAGGAAACGAATGGTAACGGGGTTGCCTTCAAGAGCCTCGTAAAGCTTCTCGAAGTCGCTCTGCTGATAAGGAAGGATTTTTTCGAGAGCGGCTTCTCTTTCCTCAACGGTATCGGAGCAGATCATTTCACGGAATGCCGCGATTCTGTCAGCTTCAAAGAACATGTGCTCGGTACGGCAAAGACCAATGCCTTCGGCGCCCAGCTCTCTTGCCTTTTTTGCATCGGCGGGAGTATCCGCGTTGGTTCTTACCTTAAGCTTTCTGTACTTGTCGGCCCAGCTCATGATTCTGCCGAATTCGCCGGCGATAGTTGCGTCAACGGTGTCGATAACGCCGTCGTAAATGTTACCGGTGGAACCGTCAATGGAGATCCAGTCGCCCTCGTGGAATTCCTTTCCTGCGAGAGTGAACTTTTTGTTCTCCTCGTCCATTGCGATTTCGGAGCAGCCGGATACGCAGCAGGTACCCATGCCTCTTGCTACAACCGCAGCGTGGGAGGTCATACCGCCTCTTACGGTCAGGATGCCTTGAGCTGCCTTCATACCGGTAATGTCTTCGGGAGAAGTTTCAAGACGTACCAATACAACCTTTTCGCCTCTTGCCTTCCAGCTCTCCGCGTCCTCGGCGGTGAATACGACCTTGCCGCAGGCAGCTCCGGGGGAAGCGCCCAAGCCCTTTCCGATGGGAGTGGCAGCCTTAAGCGCCTTTGCGTCGAACTGAGGGTGAAGAAGCGTGTCAAGGTTGCGGGGATCTATCATAAGAACGGCTTCCTGTTCGGTTCTCATGCCTTCGTCAACAAGATCGCAGGCAATCTTCAGCGCCGCCTGAGCGGTTCTCTTGCCATTACGGGTCTGGAGCATATAAAGCTTGCCGTGTTCAACGGTGAACTCCATATCCTGCATGTCTCTGTAATGATTTTCAAGGGTGGAGCAAACATCAACAAACTGCTTGAAGGCTTCGGGGAACTTCTGCTCCATTTCGTTGATGTGCATGGGTGTGCGAACACCAGCAACAACGTCCTCGCCCTGAGCGTTGGTAAGGAATTCGCCGAAGAGCCCTTTAGCGCCGGTGGCGGGGTCGCGGGTGAAGGCAACGCCGGTGCCGCAGTCATCGCCCATATTGCCGAAGGCCATGGACTGAACGTTTACGGCAGTGCCCCATGAATAAGGGATATCGTTATCGCGGCGGTATACGTTGGCTCTGGGATTGTCCCAAGAACGGAATACGGCCTTCACGGCGCCCATAAGCTGTTCCTTGGGGTCGGCAGGGAAATCCTGACCGATCTTTGCCTTATACTCTGCCTTGAACTGAGTAGCAAGCTCCTTAAGATCATCTGCGGACAGCTCAACGTCCTGCTTAACTCCCTTTTCTTCCTTCATCTTGTCGATAAGCTGCTCAAAATATTTCTTTCCGACTTCCATAACCACGTCGGAATACATCTGAATAAATCTTCTGTAGCAGTCCCATGCCCAGCGGGGGTTGTTGGACTTTTCGGCCATAACGGCAACAACGTCCTCGTTAAGACCTAAGTTAAGAATAGTATCCATCATACCGGGCATTGACGCTCTCGCGCCGGAACGAACGGAAACGAGAAGGGGATTTTCCTTGTCGCCGAACTTTTTGCCGACAATTTTTTCCATTTTTTCAATATACTCGTTGATCTCCGCCTGAATGCCGGCGTTAATTTCACGCCCGTCTTCGTAATACTGTGTACAAGCCTCTGTTGTGATGGTGAAGCCCTGGGGTACGGGGAGACCGATATTGGTCATTTCCGCAAGGTTCGCGCCCTTACCGCCCAGAAGCTCTCTCATGTCAGCATTGCCCTCTGAGAAAAGATAACAATACTTTTTTGCCATTTGAGTAAACCTCCTAAAGTGTTAAAGTTTTTAAAATCGGCTTGTCCTTTATTTATAAAACTTACTGCGGGACTTACCAATCATAACGTTATTATTATAACAGAATAACACACAAATTTCCAGTCTTTTTTCAAAATTTTCCGTAATTTTTTACAAAAAAATGTTCTTTTTGAAAATTTTTCCCGATTGTCGAAAAAACAACCCTCCGCGCAGTAAAACGCAGAGGGTTTGTTTTATATGGTTTCTGTTTTTACAGATAGCTTTTTAATAAATCAATCAGCTTCTGCGTTTTTTGGAAACAAGTACCGCAAGGGCCGAAACAGCCGCGGGAGCGATAAAGAGGAGCGCACCCGTATTGATGTTCTTGTCCTCGCCGGCGCTGTCCGTGCTGCCTGAATTATCGGTACTGTCGGAAATGTTGCCGGTATTGTCGCTGCTGCCGTTGTCGGCTGTATTGTCGGCGTTATCGATAAGGTCGCCGTTGCTTATGCCGCCGTTGTCAACAGAGTCGCCGCTGTCAGTGCTGCCGCTGACATTGTCTCCGGTGGTTACGTCGGGTTCCGCATTGCCGGAGGAGGTAGCGGTTGTTTCAGAAGGCGCTGTGGTTTCCGCAGATTCCGTAGTCACTGTGGGATCGGTAAACGAGCCGCCGGAGGGATAATCGGGCTTAGGATCGGGATCAACGGGAGTACCTGCCTTGATGGCAACATTTTCGGGAGCATACTCATTCTTGATGATTTCCTCAAGCTCCGGGAATTCCTCGGTCAAAGCCTTGACAACATTATCAAGCTGTTGGATAATCGTTGAAGCGTCAACGGTTACGGGAGTTTCATATACTATTGCTCCGTTTTCGTCTTTTACGATATTTCCGTTTTCATCGGTCTTGGGTACAGCCGCAAGCTTGTTGCTGCCGTTAGTTTCAACGGTAGTAACTTCAAATACGCTGTCGGAAGCAAGAGCTTCGTTTATTACCTCAAAGTTTACAGTCTGCACGGGTTCGTTTTCGGGAATGATGTAGCTGGGACTTGCATAAGCCACGATAAGTAGTCCCTTCTCTTCATCAATGCTGTAAGAACTGTAAATTCCGTCAGGGTCCTCGGTGTCAACAAACTTGAGAGCTTCCGGATTGTACTTGACAGCAAACAGTCCGTTGGTGGATTCTATCGCTTCTCTATTCGCCTGAGCCTTAAGCTGAAGCTCAACGTTCTTATTGGTTACCGTAGCGTCTGAAACGGTTTCGTCAGCAATGGTTTCGCCCTCCTCGTCCGCTGTGAGAGCTATGCCGCTGTCAAGGGAGAAGGCCGCTGCTTCGGGAATGCCGGTTACTTTCTCAAGCTTTTCGACGATGGCGGAAGCGGAATTCAGTATGTTTACTTCGGAAAGCTCTTCTTCAAAGGCAATTTCTTCCGCAGTTTCAGCGGGTTTGGAACCTTCGGATACGTCAAACTCGCTTACGGAAGCGGATTCCGTCATTGCCTTTACGCTGTTGGCGTAAGCCGCTGCTGCGGGAGCATTGCTGGTTGCGGAAATTATAGTGGAGGGCCATACGCCGTCGCCCACGTTTCCGAAGTAGGAAGCCATGGCGGACTCTTCACTAAGCGCTATGCGGTAATAATTGGCGGTATTTCCGTCAAATGCGGAGAGATACAGATAACCGTCGGTGCCGTAAGCCAACGAGCAGTATTCGCCCTTAGTATTTCCGCCTAAGAAGCCCACCGGCAGTACGGAACGGTGAGTATTCCAGTAAATGGTGGTATCGGTAAGAAGGAAATCCCAGACATTGCCCGCGTTGTCTATCGCCACAAACTGTTCGCCCGCAACAAGACCGTCCTCGGTCTCAACCTCGGAAGCGCCGCCGCTTGTGAGCGCGATAAACTTGGAGGCTCCGTAGTTTGCCACATAAGAGGTCAGGTTAAATCCGCTGCCGCTGATATTCATGGGATCGTCGGGAGCAAGGAGCCAACCCTCATAAATGCTTGCAAACAGAGGCATGTCAGGTGTGGACTCAACATAGCTGTAAGCCATATCAGCCAAAGGCAGAGCAATGCCGGAGCTTGCGATATCCTCGCCTGTTGAGGGATCGATTTTGTGCATGGTGCTGTTAGAATCGCAGATGTAAACATTGCCGTTTGCGTCGGCAGACGCGGATACTATTTCGCCGCCGAGTCTGTTTATAGCAACCGTTCCCTTCCATGTGTCATCGGTCTCAACGTTCCATTCATAGAATGTGGGGTTGCCTTCTTCGTCCTGCAAAGCGCCGAAAAGTGTGGATTCGATATTTTCTACGAAAATATTGCATTCGGCGTATACGGTTTTGTCGGACGCCGCGCTTGCGGTGATCACGCATTCGCCCGCCTTATGAGCGGTAACAATGCCGTTTGAATCTACCGTTGCCACGCTTGTATCGGAAGACGACCATACGATTTTGCGATTTGTAGCCGTCCAAGGAGTAACGTCCGCTTCAAGACGGTATGTGCCGTTGGGAACAAGGATTGCGGAGGCGGAGGAAATGTTTATTCCGTATACGTCTCTTGTAGGCTTTGACCAAAGAATCGTGCTTAAAAATACATATGCGTCGTGGGTATCGAAATCGCCGTCGCCGTCTATGTCAATGTTTTCGGCGTTGAAAATTTCGCTGATTGCGCCGGTACGGTAATCAAGGAGAGCCTGACCGTCCGCCGAGTTAACTTTGCCGTCGCCGTTAAAGTCGTAGTTCTTCGCGGGAGTCTTGTCGGTAATAACAAGGCCGAAAAGACGCGCGCCTATAAATGTGGCGTCAACAAGGTCAAAGTCCAGCGTCATATTCGCCAGATCGAGATCAATAGCAAATTCAAGGTAATAAGCCGTATTCTGATTTCCCTGCGGGGTTTTTACGGTTGTAAAGCTGGTCCAGCAGAGATTATTTGTATTGGGGTCTATTTCCATGCCCTGAGCGCCGTTGGTAACACCGATGCCCAATTCGCTTATGTCAAAGAGAGCTACGGGTTCGGGATCGTCGAGGGTAAAGGCGAACACAATACCTGTTCCGTAGTTGTTGCAGTAGAAAATGCCGTCCTTGTCACAGGCCAATGTAACCGTGTCGGGAATGGAAGCTATTTCGGTAATCTCACCGGTAAGCTTGTCTATTCTTACAAGAGAATTATAGTTTGTTACGCCGTAAATTTGTTTATCCTGAGGATTAAATGCCATATCGTCTATGCGGATTCCAAGATTGGTGATCCTTACATAGGTGTAAATGTCGTCCTCGGGCATTACAAATAAATCGTTGTTTTCGTCTGCCGCAAAGATAAAGTGATCCGCTATTGTGGCAGAAACAAAGTTTTTGGAAGCTTGGGCGTAAACGCTTACGGGAGACTCCTGATTTGAGGTGTCAATATTGATCCAGCCGGTTGTGCCCTGCTTGGAGTTGTAGTTAAGAGCCAGCATATCGGGAGTGGGCAGGTTTTCGCCTATCTCTTCATTGAAGCGGTAGGTGCTCATATTATTGGCGTAGTCGTAGGCACGGATCAGGAACTCGGTGCCCTTTATTCCGTCAACGGGGATAAGGAATTCGCCGGTCTCTCCCGCTTTTGCGTCGGGATCGGAGCCCACTTCGGCAATAAGAGCATCGCCGGTCTTATTGTACAAGCGTACGCCGGCAACATACTGGTTGTCCTGTACGGTGACTTTCAGTACGTTGTTGTTTTCGTCAAGAGATATTCTCGTGATTTTGGGATTGGTATTGTCCACGGTGAGAGGAATCTCAAAGGAAGCGCCCTCGCCAAGTTTGTCCCAAGCGGTTATAGTTCCTTCTTCTCCATCCTGAACATAATATTCGGGAGCAAGGGTTAATCTTACCGTGAACTTTTCGCCTTCCTTATAGCCGGAGGCGGATGGAGAGAAGCCTAAGTTAAGCGAATTGGTGGTGTTGCGCCATTCGCCGCCGTTATCATAATAGAAAGCGGCGTCTACGGAGCCGGTTTCAATGGCAATACTCTTTTCGGGGTCGCTGTCGTTGATAACGGAAACCATGGAGCTGGCCGCGTTGCGTATGGCGGTAAATATTATAGTGCTTACAGTATCGCCGCCGTTGATGGCATTGCGCTCTTCCATATAGGTTTCGTCCATTATGCCGGGGTTGCCGCCCAAGATATAGGTGCTTCCGGGATCGCTTGCGTATTCAATGCCGAATACGTTTTCCGTCATGCTGCCAAGATAAGGCTTGCGGAATTCTTCGCCGGAAATAAACTCAATGTAGGAGCCTACGTCAAACATTGAAGGATCGGTCCAGTTACCGTAGAATCCCAGGATGGGAATTGAATGAACGGTGCCTTCGGCTCCTTCGGCATCGACAGCTCCTTCCACATAGGTATAGCCTTCAACGTACAAGCCCTTGTCAAATATTGACATAAGCATTTCCGTATAAGAGGGGTCAAGCTCAATGTAAGCCGTAACCTTTACAGAGCCATTGGCGGGAACGGTTATAACGTCGCCTTCATTCACGTCTGTTCCGTTTACGCTGTACTGTACGCTGTAGCTCAAGGGAATTGTGGAGGTATGCATATATAAGTTGTTATCGTTGTCGGATATTGGAGCCTGTGTGAACATATCCGTATAAAGCGCGTAATCCTTGGCGGTATCGGTAAGGTTATTTACGGTAAAGCCGAATGAATATTCGCCCTTCATATCCGGGTCGTCGCCCAACTCAACCTTTATCTTGCCGTCCTTATAGGAATCGGTGGCGTTGGCGTCCATAAGAATATAGCTGTCTGCGTTGATAACGTCGTTAATATTGGCAAGACCGGCGCCCTGTTGGAATACGGAGTAGGTATAAGAGTCGTTTTCGTCGCCTCCGTAAAGGGGTGTTGCGGTGGACATAAGCAGGCTTTGGATAAGTACGCGGGAAGTAAGTCCCGTCTTTTCGGCAAGCTTATTTTCACGTACATACTGAGCTGCAAGCGCGGACATACCCGCGATCTGGGGAGCCGCCATTGAGGTGCCGGACATATTTTCATAAGAGGTACCGCCGGGAATAAGGCCGTTGACGGAATAAATATTTCCGCCGGGAGCCGTAATTTCGGGCTTTAATTCCAGCGAACCGGGCATACCCCAGCTTGAGAAGTCGCTCATGGTCTGGAATGCGCTGACACTTTCGGGCATATCCGTAGTAAAGTCCGTGCTTATTTCCATTGAAGCGATATAGCCGGCGGGATTATCGTCTGCTGTTTCGGCAGGAGCGGCGGGAGTTTCCTCCGGAGCTGCCGTTTCTTCCTCGGAATTTTCCGAAGTTTCTTCGGGAGTCTTGTCCGTATCTTCGGAATCTTCAGTGATTTCTTCGGAAGTCTCGTCCGTATCTTCGGAATCTTCAGTGATTTCTTCGGAAGTCTCGACATTTTCTTCGGGGTTCTCAGTAGTCTCTTCGGGAGCCTCGGCGTTTTCCTCCGGAGCTGCCATTTCTTCGGGAGCTTCGTTAACTGCGGCGGCTGCGGAAACTGGAGTGCCGTTTGCCACTGCGTTTGCTCTTAAGATGGCTCCCGCTTCCTGAGTTACGGAAACATAGGGGTTAGTGAAATTATAGCCGTCTGCGGACATATTGATGGTACCGGGTGCATTGTTGTATACAATAGTGGCAACGGCACCGTATTTAACGGCGTTATTGCCCTTGTCAACAAAGCTTATTTCACCACGGGAACATACAGCAATTTTTCCTTCAAGGGAATCGCCTATCGCTTCCCAGTCCTCCTCGGTACCGAAGCCGTCTATGAACACATATTCAACGGGACTTCCTGCCAGAGTGACAAGGGAATCGTAGGTTTCGGGGCTTTCGCTGTAGAATATTCTCTGATCGCCCACCTGAATGTAGCGGCCGGTGGTGCCTTCGTTGTCAACGGAGGCTACGGTAAGGGCGTTGGTAAAGGATCCGGGGCTGCCGTCGGTCTGCATGCTTACGTCATCGGAGTAAAGCAGTCCCGTTTCGCTGTTTGCCGCCCAATATCCGGCGTTGCCCGCAGAAATGGATACTACGACGCCGCTCTTGGTGAGGTTGTCGAAGATTTCCCTGTACTGCTTGGTGGAGCTTTTTGATGCGCCGGGGTTTCCGGAGCCCAATGACAGGTTGATGGCGTCCGCCTTAAGTACGATGGCGTCCTCGATGGCAACCATGTAGTCGGAATCGTAAGCTCCTCCGCCTTTGCCGAACACCTTCATGGTGATAAGCTGTGCGTCTGGAGCAACGCCCTGAGTCAATGCCATAGAATACTCGAGAGCCTTTACGAATTCGTCTCCGACTTTGATGTAGCGGTTGGCGGTGGAAATACCGGCAACGTGGGAGCCATGCTCACCCTGCTTGTCATTGTCATGGTTTATGTCATAGTCGCTGTCTACGTAGTTGTACGCAAAGGGAAGCTTGGCGTTGAGATACGCCTGTTCGGTTATGGGCATAACGGAGCTTTGACCGTTATACGCGGTGCCCGCGTTAAGCTTGTCCTTTACGGAGCTGATTTCTTCCCATGTAAGGAGGTTCAAGCTCTCCGCGTATTCCTCATAGCTCATGCCCTTGGCTTCGGCAAGCTCTTCCAATGCGTGGAGATAGCCTTCCTCGCCGAAGGACTGGTGATCGTCGTCCGTACCGGTATCGATGATCGCTATTCTTGAGCCCGCTCCGGTATAACCGCTGTCCCAGACGTTCTGGGAACCTATCTGAGCGGATGAGGTGGCCATATCGGGGTCAAGGGGAAGGGTTTCTTTAAGTACGTCGGGGTAGTACTGAGTTTCGATAAGAACCTCTTCTACCTCTTCCAGCGCTTCAATCTCCTCGATTTGTCCATACTCCACGTTTGCCGAAATAATATTCGCGGCAAGGGTAAGATTCCAGACAACATCGAGACTTTCATCGATTACGTTTTCGATTTCGTTTACAACATTGGCCTGTTTGTCCTGAAGAACGCTGCGGTAGCTCATCGCGGCGGAGTTTTCGGCTATGTTCTCAATGTCATAGCCCATTTCCACCGTATTTTCAATGGTGGATTTGTCCTTCAGAACGATGGAAACGCGGACCACGTCGGTGTCCAGATAGGACGGCGTGCCGCTTTCCGTATCAAGCTTTTTCTCCGAAGGGAGCTTGGCGGAAATACTGTTGGCGCTTACTTCCCTGAAATCAATAGCGCCGCTGTCGTCCGCCAAGGCGCTGAAGGTCAGGCCGTTAACGGTTACGGCGACTGCCAGCGATACGGCAAGTATGCGCTTTAACAGAGGCTTTTTTTCCATTTACTGTTATCTCCTTCTTATTTATTATAACTTAAATTGCCGCAGCTTTTCCTTATTTGTTTTGATAATAATTATTAGGATAAACCGATTAAATTTTCCATACAATTTAAATCGCTAAAGTAAAAGAAAAGACATTTGACAAGAAAATTTATACCGAATCACTTTACGGATTGGCATCATATGTCAAAAGAATATCCTCAGCCGCTTTCCTCCGAGTTTTTCCAAGTTCCATGGCCTGTTTCTGCAAATGCCTGTGCGCCTGCTCCTCCGTAAGATTAAGATACTGCATAAGACAGGCCTTTGCTCGGTTTATCACTTTCATATCCTCTATCTGACGCTCTAACTTGTTTTTTTCTTCCGTAAGCCGTTTAACGTTTTCGCCCGCTATGCCGGCAAATCTTACCGCCTGCAAAAGCGAGGCGCGGCTTGTGGGTCTTCCGATAACGAAAGCTCCGGTGAATTTCAGTTTGTTTTGAATTTCCTCCGCCAGCTCCCCTTTCGTGATTACAATAAGCCCGGCATCGCTCTTTCCGTGAAGCTCCGCCGCTAAGTCAAGACCGAATTCGTCCTCCAGGGGTGTGGATATTATAATAACGTCAAAGCTTTTTGCGTCGGCACATCTGGCGTGTATTCCGTCGGTGACGCAGACTGTGATAAATCCGCTTTGGGGTAAACCAACTCTTTCCGGATCTGAGCCGTCGGGATTGCCGCCGTCCGTTAACAATTCGGAAATGCTTTCACATATTTTTTTTGTTTTTCCCGCGATAAGCACCTTACGCACGGTTATCAGACCTTTCCAAATTTATCGATAGCAATGTTTTTACGGGACGATATCTTTCCGTGATTTTTCCGCTTTCCACTCCGCTAACATCAGATCCACGACCCTTCCGTAGCTTTTGGCTCCGTCGGTCTGATTGTTGGCTTTAAGATACGCGTCGTTTACTGTTGATGAAACCTTATAGGTGATCTTTTTGCGGTATGGAGCCCAGTATTCGTTTCTGAAATTATACTCCGACAATATAACGGGATCGAGCGTATTCGTGACCGAATAATACTCTTCGTCGGAAACTGCCGTTCTGTAAGCGTTCAAAGCGTATGTCAGCGCGTCCAGATATCCGCTGTACCTGAAATAAGGGCTTTCGCTTTCGCGGCAGGCGATAAATGCTATGTAGTTCGCTTCATCCTCCCGCATATATCCGCTTAAATGGCTTAACTCGTGGCAGGCGGTGAATCCTTGCGAGGAAACGGGCATGCTTTGGTTATAGTTGGCTTCCACCGTAATCGGAAAAAATATCCCCGCAAGATTAAAGCTTGACATAACCTCGGAAGCAATAACCGCCTTGGGCTGCGGATAATAGTTTTTGAGAACGGGGTACTTTTCCGCTGCCTTTTTCATACATTCGCAGGCCAGACTTGCGAAATTTTCCGGCTTTATCGGTCTTCCGCTTTCGTCAAGCTCCACTTCCTTTACGGTTTCGTTGGCTTTTTCCACCAAAGAAAGAGTCAGCTCTTTAAGTTCCTCTGAGGTATACTCTTCCAGCGTAAACCCGCTGTAAACAGAAAACGGAGTGCGGCCGTAGCCTAAAAGGCAGTTAACCGTAACTAAGAAAAATATGACCGAAGCACCCGCCGCCCCCCATGAAAACCCGTTAAAGAACGCCTTGATCCGATTCCCCTTCCGACGCTTTATATACAGAACGAGACAGATAATTCCCGCAACCGTTCCCAAAATAATCAGCGCCACAAAAAGCTCTCCGGCGGAGAAAGGAAAAACGCCCCAGATTCTTGCTCCTATTCCCGAAAAAAACGGGTAGATATTAAAGCCGAACCAATCGGCGAATTCGGCGCTTATACGTGAAGCGGCAAGCAGCAAAAGGGAAATGATTATCAGTAAAAATGATACTATCCAACGGGTTTTGCCGATTTTTATTTTTTGTTGCCGTTTTTTTTCAAAGGCGGTTTTCATAGCTTTTTCCTCGCGGTTTTATAACAGGACTTGTTTGAAAAATCGAAAACGCCGTCTTTTCGCCCATAACGGTCATCTTCTGCGTCAAAAAGTCTCGTCGAACGACGGTTTGACTGCGTTTTTTCCTTGAAGCTAACCGTTTTGGGTAAAAAATCCGTCATTTCCTCTATTTTCAAACAAGCCCTAATCCATTTTAAACTACGGATTTTATCCATAGCTTAAAATGATGTGGTATCAGGGGAAACAGATCGGTTTTCTTGTAAATGAAAATTTATTTTCCTATTCCTATGCCGCAAAATCCGTATGTTTTGCCGTTATCGGAGGGGGCTATTCTGATTTCCACGGTGTGCTCGCCGCATTCTTCTCCGATATAGGCGCAGTCGGCTTCGGGATTCCCCCATCCGCCGGGTTTGTTGGAAGGAAGGGTGTTTACAAGCTCGCCGTCAATATATACCTCCGCATCCGCGTAGGAGTCGCTGTTGTTGCAGTTGAACACAAGGAAGAGGGTTTTGAATTCTTCGGTAAAGGTTATCGAGGCGCCGGTCTTTTTACGGTACATCCAGCCGTTGTTGAAGGTGGCTATAATCTTGTCGGCTTCGTTGAAGCCCTGAACGTCGGTGACGGTCATACGGTCTCTTTCCAAAAACTCGATGTCGGCGTACTTGGTTGTATAAACTGCGGTGTCGGGAAGAGGCGTGATGGAGGGAGCCGAGTCGAGAGCGTCCGCCTGCTCTTTTACCTGCTCAAAATAATTCATAAGGAAATCCTTAACCAGCTCGTGTCCCCAGATATTGGGGTGAGATTCGTCGTCGGAATATGCCTCCCATTTCATAAGCCCCGCGTCAAATACGGGATTCAGCGCGTTGCCCACGCTGATCATGGGAAGCCCGTAATGCTCCCCTACCGCCGCCATCTGCGGCTGGCAGCTGTAACGATTTTTGAGCACCGTAAACAAAAGAACCACTGCGGGAGCGTTTTCCTTGTCAAGGCACTTTTTCACAAGGCTTTCGTAACAATCCTTGTACTGCTGATCTCCGCCGTCGTTTACCGCAAACTCAATAAAGATGATATCGGGCTGTTTTTCGCCGAACAGATCCCTCTCCGCTCTCACAACCCCCAAAACGGAGGGCGTTCCGCTGAGACCCGCGTTTACATAGTTAACGGCGGTATCCGGAAACATTTCGCATAAAGCATTATGAGTAAGCTTTGCGTAGCAAAGGCTGTCTCCCGCGGAAATGCCTTCGGTAATGGAGCCGCCGATAAAGCCCACGGTAATTTCTTCTCCCGCCTCGGCTTTTTTCATGACGTTTATCATTCTCGACGTGTCGCCCAAGGTCATTAAGCTGTTGTTTACCATATATTCCCTCAGTTCCTCGGAAGAAACGTCTGCGGAAGGCGCCGGGGCGGTGGTGTATTCCGAAGAGGTTTCGGGCGGAAGCGTATTTGCGGTTTCTTTATTGTCTCCGCCGCCGTCTGCATTGTCGGTGGTATCGGAGCCGCTATCGGTGTTATCCGCGGTACCTTCGGTAACCTGCGTGGAGGTATCATTGACCGCGTCATCGGTATTATTGGAGCAGCCGCTTGACGCTAAAAGGGAAAAAGCCAGAAGAAAAGCGATTATTTTTTTCATAATCGGATATCCTTTCTAAAAAATACTATACTTGCTTATCCATAAGTAAATTATACTAAATACCAACGAAATTGTCAACCGAAAATTTGCATCTGTCGGTTGACAAAACGAGCCTGCGATAATAAAATACATTACAAAAAATTTTTTTGATTGAATATTTTTCCGTAAACGGTTAAAAATAAAAGTACAAGAATAGGCAAAGAATTATGAAAGGATATTAAAATGACCGTAAAAAGAGGCGAGATCTATTACGCCGATCTGAGTCCGGTGGTAGGATCTGAACAGGGCGGAGTAAGGCCTGTGCTTATCGTGCAGAACAACATGGGAAACAGACATTCTCCCACCGTTATTGCGGCGGCGATTACCAGCCAGAAGGAAAAATCCAAGCTTCCCACACATATCACATTGGACGCTGAACGGTATGGGCTTGCAAAAGACTCTATCGTATTGTTGGAGCAGGTTCGTACATTAGACAAGAAAAGATTAAAAGAAAGGATGGGCGAATTGGACAACGACGCCATGCATAAGGTGGACAATGCGCTTTCGGTAAGCTTCGGATTGGAATGATAATCTTTGAGCTTGTATTCATGGGATATAGCACGCGTTTTTTCGGCAAATATTTACGATGACCGCGTTGGAAAGCCTTGAAATCCGTCAAGTATTCCTTCGGATTTCCGCCTTGTCCTCGTCAAAATCTGCTCGAAAATCCACGCACAAATCTTATGAATACAAGCTCTTATAAAAATCAGCGAGGCCGGCGCATTGGCGCGGAAAACAAACTTGAAAAATCCGATTTATAAAATCCGATTTATTGAGATTTTGTTTTTTGCGTCAATGTGTCGGCTTCGCGTATTGGAGTTTGTTTGAAAATTGAGGAAATGACGGATTTTTAAGGCAATACCGCACAAAGATTGTCGTGCAGACGCGCAGTCAGTTTTTTCGTCAGATTGTCCAAAACGACGCAGGAATACCGACGTATTTCAAGGAGCTTTGGGCAAAAAGACGGCGTTTTCGATTTTTCAAACAAGCCCTTATGTTAAAAAGGAAAAATTTTCTTAAACCCTTGCAACTTGACGATCATTGTGTTATAATGTATAAGATAAAATAGCCTTATATGCCCATACAAAAAGAAAATATTCCCCATATTCGAGGGACAAAGGCATGGAAACAGGGCTGTTGACCCCAAAAAAGAAAGGAATGATACCATTGAAGGAGCAGCTTGACAATATTCAGAAGCAGGCTCTCGCGGAAATACAAAACGCTTCCGATATAAAATCCGTAGACGATCTGAAAATACGGCTTTTGGGCAAAAAAGGCGAGCTTACCGCCATTCTGAAGCAAATGGGCAAGCTTTCGGCGGAGGAAAGACCGGTTATCGGACAGCTTGCCAACGAGGTGAGACAGGTTATCGAAACCGACATAGCCCGCCGCAGAGAACAGCTTAAAAGCTTAGATACCGAGCGCAGGCTGAAAAAAGAGGTTATCGACGTTACTCTCCCCGGAAAAAGAATGGAACAGGGAGGACGGCATCCTCTTAACATCGTGCTCGACGAGCTGAAGGAAATTTTCAAGGGTATGGGTTATTCCATAGTTGACGGGCCGGAGGTTGAGGAAACAAAGTACGTTTTCGATATGCTGAATACCGACGAGGGACACCCCGCCCGCGATATGCAGGATACCTTTTATATAACCGACAATATCCTGCTCCGCACCCAGACAAGCTCGGTGCAGATCAGAACCATGCTGAAAACATCCCCTCCGATAGCCGTAATAAGCCCCGGAAAGGTGTACAGAAACGATTCTGTGGACGCCACGCACAGTCCGATTTTCCATCAATGCGAGGGTCTTGTGGTGGATAAGGGCATTACCTTCGGTGACCTTAAGGGAACGATAGAGACATTTGCCAAAAGGCTGTACGGGAGCGATGTGAAAATACGCTTCCGCCCACACCATTTTCCATATACCGAACCCTCCGCCGAAGCGGATTTTCAATGCTTCAAGTGCGGCGGAAAGGGCTGTCCCCTTTGTAAGGGCGAGGGCTGGATAGAGCTGCTGGGCTGCGGCGTCGTTCACCCTCAGGTGCTTCTGAACTGCGGCATTGACCCCGACGTATACAGCGGCTTTGCGTTTGGAGTAGGTCTTGAGCGTCTGGCGATGATGAGATACGCCATTGACGATATGCGCCTTTTGTATGAAAATGACCTCAGATTTCTGAAGCAGTTCTGAATTTGACTATAATAAGGAGGAAATTCCGTTGGATTTATCAATGAAATGGCTTAACGATTACGTTAAAGCCGATATGCCGATAAAGGAATTTGTGGACGGCATGACAATGAGCGGTTCAAAGGTAGAGACTTACAGAGATCTTTCGGAGCCGCTGAAAAACATTGTTGTCGGCAAGGTGGTACAGATTGAAAAGCATACCGACAGCGAAAAGCTGTGGATATGCCAATTGGACGTGGGCAAGGACGCTCCCGTTCAGATAGTTACCGCCGCCCAGAACCTTTATGTGGGCGCGGTGGTGCCCGTGGTGCTTGACGGCGGAGTCTGCATTGACCGTCACAACAATACCGTTATGAAAATAAAGAAGGGCAAGCTCAGAGGGGTGGAAAGCTTCGGCATGATGTGCAGCTTTGACGAGCTTGGTATGGAAAACAGCGATTTTCCTTACGCTTCTCCCGACGGCATACTTATTTTCAATGAGGACCCCGATTTCGACAAATTCGTTATCGGAGAGGACATTACCAAAGCGGTGGGTATTGACGACACCGTTGTGGAATTCGAGATTACCAACAACCGTCCCGACTGTCTGTCGGTAATAGGGCTTGCAAGAGAGGCTCACGCCACATTTCGTCTGCCTTTTGAACTTAAAACACCCGTATTCAAAGGCATTGACGGAGATATCAACAAAGAGCTTTCGGTAACCGTGGAAAACAAAAAACTTTGTACTCGTTATATGGCAGCGAAGGTTAAAAACATAAAGATAGCGCCCTCCCCCCGCTGGCTGGCGGAAAGACTAAGGGCAAGCGGAGTCCGCGCCATCAACAATTTCGTGGATATCACCAACTTTGTAATGTTGGAATACGGTCACCCAATGCACGCCTTTGATGCAAGATACGTTGAAGGCAATAAAATAGTTGTAAGAAACGCAGGGAGCGGCGAAGTGCTGAAGCTTCTGGACGACAAAACTCCGGAGCTTAAGCTGTCCGAGGATATGCTGGTTATCTGCAACGAAAAAGAGCCCATGGCTCTTGCGGGCGTTATGGGCGGTTTATACAGCGGAATAAGCGAAGACACGAAAGAGGTTATTTTCGAGTCCGCCTGCTTCGACGGAGTGAACGTCCGCCGCACCGCTAAAAAAGCGGGGGTAAGGACGGAATCAAGCGCAAGATTTGAAAAAGGCCTTGACCCTGAAAACGCGAAAAACGCGCTGTACAGGGCGTTGGAGCTGGTGGAGCTTTTGGGCTGCGGCGAGGTTGTGAAAAACGTTATCGACGTATACCCCGCCGTCAAGGAACCTAAGCGCCTTAAGCTCGATTCGGAATGGATAAATAATTTTTTGGGGGCAAATATACCGGAGTCGGAGCAGATAGAGAGTTTGAAGCGGCTTGATTTTGCTTACGATGAAGCCGAAAAAACTGTCATGCCTCCGGCCGTCAGGATAGATATCGAACGCCCCTGCGATCTTGCGGAGGAAATAGCCCGCATTTACGGCTACAACAGGATAGAAAGCACGGTTCCGAAGCTGGCCTCGCACAATGTTCTTACTCCCGCGGAAATCCTTAAGGCAAAGCTTATAAATATAATGACGGCTCAGGGCTGCCGCGAGACAATGACCTTCAGCTTTATTTCTCCGAAGAGCTACGAAAAGTGCAGGATAGACGAATCGGAGCGGAAAAGTGTCGAAATAATGAACCCGCTGGGAGAGGATACCAGCGTAATGCGCACAAGCCTTATTCCTTCCATGATGGAGGTAGTTGCCCGCAATATAAATAACCGCACCTTAAGCGGACGGTTTTTCGAGATAGGAAGAGAATATCACCCCGTAGGCGATAAAAACGAGCTTCCCGTTGAAAAGGAAGTTTTAATCTGTACCGTTTACGGAGACGGCGAGGATTTCTTTACCGTAAAGGGGATTGCCGAGGAGGTTCTCGGAAAGTGCGGGGTGAATCCCGTGTTTACCGCTCTTCGCTCCAACCGCAGCTTCCATACAGGTCGCTGCGCCGAGATAACGGCTGAGGGAGGAAAGGTGATAGGCGTATGCGGCGAGATACATCCCCTTGCGGCGGAAAATTACGGAATTGACAAAACGAGGGTTTATATGCTTGTTATCAAGCTTGAAGAGCTTTTGGAGTGTTCTGATTCCGACGTGAAGTATACTGCGCTTCCCCGCTTCCCCGCTTCGGTAAGAGATTTGAGTCTGGTTTGCGATTCTGATGTATCCAACGGCGAGATCGGCGGGATAATATCCAAAAACGCCAAGCACCTTGAAAGCGTTCGGCTTTTTGATATCTATACCGGAGAGCAGATACCGGAAGGCAAAAAGAGTCTGTCATACAAGCTGACCTTCCGCAAAGCCGACGGTACGCTCACCGATGAGGAATGCGACAAGGCGGTGGGCAAAATAATCAACGCTCTTTCGGAGAAGAATATTATCTTAAGAACTTGATTGCCATTTTAAGAACCTGTCCACGCAGAAAGAGCGCGTGGATTTTCGAGCATTTTTCGGATATGTTCACAAAAATGTCAATTTCGTAAGGTAAAATTAATTTATAAAGAGCAAAAGGAAGGAATGATCATAAAAATGTCATTAAAAAAGAGAATAACGGCTTCGATAACCGCCGCCGCGTTGACCGCCGCTTCGGTTTTGACCCTGTCGGGCTGTTCTCAGAGCGTATCGAGAGCCATGACTGTAAACGGCGAGGATATCCCCGCGGGAATTTATATTCTTTACAGCGGGCACGCTTACGCCGACGCCACTCAGAAGCTTAAGGAGGAACAGCCCGATCTGGATACAAGCGCCGATGGCTTCGATTATTACAATCAGACCGTGGACGGAATATCTTTTGCGGACTATGTCAAAAGAGAAACAGAAAATTACTGTAAACGCCACACTGCGGTAAATGATGTTTTCAGTGATTTGGGAATAGAATTGGACGAGGAAACCATGGATAACGCAAACGACGTCTGGCAGGCGCAGTGGGATTTTGACGTGTCTTCATACAGCGGTTCCACAGCTTTCTCCTATCTCAAAGGGGCAAACACCTTAGGCGATTATTTTGAGTCGATAGGCGTTTCAAAATCCTCCTTCAGGGATTACACGATAAATACCTACCGTGCGTCGGAGATCTTTGAACACTATTACAGCGAGGGCGGCACGGAAGAGGTGCCTAAAGACGATATCAGAAAGTGGATAGACGAGAACTATTCCCTGACACGTTATTTCAGCATTTCTCTTAAGGACAGCGAAGGTAATCTTATAGAGGATGAAGCGGAGCTGAAAAAACTTGAAGATCTTGCCAATGAATATAAGGACAAGCTTAGCGACGGAGGCTCCTTCGCGGAGGTTTACGCGGCTCATCAGAAATATCTTAAGGAGCAGTCCGGCGAGGAGGATACCTCCGAAAGTTCCGGTACCGCCGACGAAAAGGAGGATAAGGACTATAACAGCCTTATCGCAAAGACATCCACATCTCCCAGCGAGGAATTTGTCGAAGCGTTGTTTAAGCAGGAAAAGAACACTGTAACCGTGTTCAAGACCGACGCTTACTATTATGTGGTACAGAGGCTTGACGTTCTGGAGACCGAAGGTGCGGAGGGCGAAGATGAAACCGATTATGTAAAAAAATACACCGAGACCGCGCTTCAGGAGCTTAAGGGCGACGATATGGAGAATGTATTTAAAGACAAGTATTCGTCATATGCCTCCGAAGTTAACGATTCCGCTCCGGATTATGCGAGGGATCAGGCTCAGAATGCGCTCAGCGGGCTTACCACCATTACTCAGATACAGTACCAGAACTATTATTCACAGTTGTTTAACTATGGCGGTTAATACCGATTTTCGATCAAAGGACATATAACGTGATACCGAAGATTCGGTGTTTTGGGTACAATCTTTATTCAAGTCGACTTTTAAAGATTGGTAAAAAATAAGCGCATAAAATCGGGGAAGGTCGGAAGGATTTTCCCCCTTTTTGTTATGCCGGTAATATCATGCTATAGGCAAATTTAAATTGGAATTGTTTGCGAATAGTGCTTAATACCAATCTTTGATTATCTATATTTTTGTCTACACTTTGATCAAAGATTATAGCAATTCAAAAAAGTTAAAACAAAATTACAAGAGTGCAAAACACACAAGCTTTGGGGGCGTTGCCCCCCGTCCTTTGGACTCCCCTACTTCCCTTTCGGAGTCCGAAAGGGAAGCGGAAAGGACATTTAGTCGCTTCGCTCCTATTTGTTTATCTTTTTGTTGGGTTGCTATAGTATAAAAACCCGGCCGCTGAATACGGAAAGGCGGATATAAAGATATGATAATTTTACAGGGAAAGGATATAGCCGTAAGCTTTGGCGAGAGAGTATTGTTCTCAAACGTCAACTTTGCGGTGGACGAAAACGATAAAATAGGCCTTGCGGGGGTAAACGGAGCTGGAAAAACCACTCTTTTCCGTATGCTTGCGGGCATAGAGCCGGAGGATCACGAGGGCGCGATTGTGAAGCAGGCGGGGCTTACCGTCGGGTTTATGGAGCAGCATGTTCTCAGAAACGGCGAAATAAGCGTTTACGACGAAGCGCTTTCGGTATTCGGAAGACTTATGGAGACGGAAAAGGAGCTTGAAGCGCTCCACGACAGAATAGACGCAGGCGATACCGACGCAAAGCTTTTGGAAAAGCAGATGAACCTTACCGAGCGTTTTCAGGACGATGGGGGACTTACGTTCCGCGCACGAACTGAAAGTATGCTTATCGGAATGGGATTTAAAAAAGATGACCTTCAAAAGCCGGTAAGGGTTTTGAGCGGTGGGGAGCGCTCAAAGCTTCAGTTAGTGAAGCTGCTGCTTTCGGGAGCCAAGCTTCTGCTTTTGGACGAGCCTACAAACCATCTGGACATAGAGGCGTCCGAATGGCTTGAAAGCTTTTTGCTGGAGTTTAAGGGCGCGTATATAGTGATATCCCACGACCGTTATTTTCTCGATAAGGTTACCAACAAAACTTTTGCATTGGATAATTTTACTTTGGATACTTACAAAGGAAATTATACCGAATACTTGAGACAGTATGACGAAAGGGTGACCTACCTTACTAAAAAATACACCGAAATGACGGATGAAATACATCGGATAGAAGGGATAATAGAACAGCAAAGGCGATTCAATCAGGAACACAACTATATCACCATACGCTCAAAGGAAAAACAGATAGAGCGAATCAGGAAAGAACTGATTCCCCCGCCTCCGCCTCGAAGGAAAATACATTTTCAGATACCCTGCCGCCTTGCCCATGGCACCGACGTTATCACGGCAAAAGATCTGTCTCTTAAAATAGGAGAGCAAGAGCTTTTCGGGAACGTTGATTTTGAGATAAAATACGGCGAGAGGGTGTTTTTGTTAGGCGCAAACGGATGCGGCAAATCCAGTCTTATGAAGCTTGTTTTGGGCAAGCTTAAGGGTGAAGGCAGCGCGTATATTGCGGACTGGCTTAAAATAGGCTATTTTGATCAGCTTCAGGAGCTGAGACTCACCAGTTCCAAAACCACAATGGATTTTGTGTGGGACGATTTCCCTAAGCTTAACAGAACCCAAATTCAGTCCGTTCTGGCTATGTTCAAGCTGTACGGTGAGCAGCTTCAGAAGCCCGTTAATATGCTGTCGGGCGGCGAAGCGGCAAAGGTTATTCTGCTTAAGATAATGCTGGAGGGGCCGAATCTGCTTTTGCTGGACGAGCCTACCAACCATCTGGATCTTGAAGCAAGAGAGGGGCTTATGGAGGCTCTTTCCGACTACAAGGGCACGATGCTGATTATTTCCCATGACCGCGCTCTTATAAACAGTCTGGCTACAAAGCTGATGTTTTTGCACAAGGACGGAATGGAAATTTTTTCGGGAAGCTATGACGAATGGAAGGAGAGCCGCGCTTGCGTTGGGGCGGGAGAAAATTATTTGAAAGCCCAAAACACGGGCAAGTCCGGAACCGAAGGCGCTTCCAAGACAAATTCTTATAAAGAGCAGAAAGAAAGACAGAGCAGGCTGCGCAGGGCGGCTACCAAAGTGAAAAAATTGGAGGAAGAGATCGGAGAGCTTGAAAAAGAGGCGAAGGAGATAAACAATCGGCTTTCCGAAAACAGCGGTGATTACAAGCAGGCCATGGAGGACAGTGAAAGGCTGTCGGAGGTGGAGAGACTGCAAATCGAGCTGATGGAGAGATGGGAAGAAGCGGAAAAGGAGCTGGCGGAACTGGAAAACGAACGGTGAGATAATCGTATTTTCTTTAGTGATACCCCGGATTGTTGAGGGGATAGTATACGCCGGACATACATTACAAAAAAATTTCATTAAATTTTCACATTTCTTTTTTTATAAAATTAACTTTTTATTAAAAAAGTCAATTCCTCATAAAATCTACCGCCGAGAGAATTCGGCGGTATTTTTGTGCAAAATGACGAACACAATATGTTTGTCGTAATCTGTCATTTAACTTTTTAATGCGTTGCGCTCCCTTTTACAAGATGTTGTGTCGGTTTTGGCTTAAATACAGATATATTTGGAATTAAAAAGGAAATTTCGTGGTTAAAAAAGCTGTGTTTATGTAAAAAGCCTTAATTTTTTGTGGATAATGCAAACAAAATACTTAAATTTAAAAAATTTTTTATGAAAACTTGACATATCGTCTATACTTTGGTATAATTAACAAAGTGATTGGTTTATGATAGTTTGTGAGATTTGCGTGTACGGCAAATGTGAAAAATGCCGTCGTCGGACGGACGCTTCTCGCGGGAAGGATAACGTATTTACATATGTCTGTTATTTTGAAGGCGGATAACGTTTCGAGACGGTTTACCATAGGTGACGGAAGCGTTGTGAACGCGCTTGCCGATATAAATCTTGAGGTTGAGAGCAATCGCCTTGTTTGTCTCAGGGGGCGGTCGGGTTCGGGAAAAACCACTCTTATAAATATTTTGGGCGCACTTGACAAACCCAGCGGCGGAAGCGTTTTTTTTAACGGAAAAAACATAACTGAGCTGAATGCCGCCGAGTGCGACAAGCTCAGACGCCATGAAATGGCGTTTGTATTTCAGTCGGTGGCACTTATCTCAACCATGACTGCCTATGAGAATGTGGAATTCGCCCTTCGCCTGGCAGGGGTGCCCATGAAGCAAAGAAGCGCCAGAGCCAAAGAATGTCTCACACGAGTAGGGCTTGAAAAAAGAATGTACCATCGTCCCGGAGAACTTTCGGGCGGAGAACAGCAGCGCGTGGCAATCGCGCGGGCGGTGTGCCACAGACCCAAGATAGTATTTGCCGACGAACCTACTGCGGCTTTGGATACACCGACGGGATTGGCGGTGCTTAAGCTTTTCCGTGATCTTGTAAAGGACGGAGACCTTACCATCGTGATGACGACTCACGATGAAACTATGATGGAACTTGCGGATGTGGTTTATTCCCTGGAGGACGGGAAAATAGCCGCGGAAGCGAGAAACGATATAAAAACGGAAAAGGAATGATCCTACCATAACGGAAGGAATTTGCAAATATGCCGAAAAATGTGCTCCTTGCGCCTCCCGAAAACGTAATGGTAAGGTGCGAGAATTTAGTTAAGATATACAAGACCGACGAGGTTGAAGTGATGGCGCTCCAAGGACTTGATCTGACCGTCGAACGAGGCGAGCTGATGGGAATAGTCGGCTCTTCCGGTTCGGGAAAGTCCACTCTTCTGAATATGCTGGGAGGACTTGACAAGCCGTCGGCGGGAACGCTTTTCGTGGACGGAAAGGATCTGCTGAAGTTCGGTGAAAAAGAGCTTATAGAATATATGAGGGACACGGTGGGCTTTGTGTGGCAGAATAACGCCCGAAATCTTATACCGTATCTCACCGCCATACAGAATGTGGAGCTTCCCATGCTGCTGAAGGGCGTGAAAAACAGGCGTTCGCAGGCCGAACGGCTTTTGGAGGCGGTTGGGCTTTCCGCCAGAAAAAATTCGCTGTTAAGCCAGATGTCCGGGGGCGAGCAGCAGCGTGTGGCGATAGCAATAGCGCTGTCCAATAATCCGAGGCTGCTTCTGGCGGACGAACCAACCGGAGCCGTAGATACAAAAACCGCCGCAATGGTGCTTGACGTATTTAAGCGTATCAACCGTGAAATGGGCGTTACGATAATAATAGTAACTCACGACGTAAATCTTTCAAGATCCATCGACCGCGTGGTTTCAATAAGGGACGGAAAGACGGCCACCGAGATGATAAGAAAACAGCCCATTTCCCACATTGCTTCCTTCGGAGAACTTTCGGAGGCTCAAAAGGCAGAGGCGGAGGCGTCAAGAGAGGAACTTGCCGTGCTCGACCGAGTGGGAAGGCTTCAGCTTCCGAAGGAATACCTTTCCGCCTTGGGAATAAAGGGCGGAGATAAGGTAAAGGTAGAGCTTGAAGAAGGCGCCATACTTATCAGATCGGGAATTAAAGAAAAAAACTAATAAGTCGGCAGGTAGGAGCCTTTCGGCTGCTCCCGATCGTTAAAAATTTGACAATTTCAGAGCCGAAAATAATTTGGCGGCGTAACATAAATTTCTTTTTAAGCGACTGATGCTAATCCCTTAAAAATAGCGGGATTAGTGTTTTGAGTGCAATCTCGTTTTAAACCGTGATCATTACTACATAAAATGGGATTGGTATAAGTCGTATCCATAAACAAAAAATTCATCAAGAAAGGTGGATATTATTTTGGCAAGTATGAACAATAAGCTGAAAAAGACGCTTGCCGCGATAACGGCGGCAAGTATGCTGTGCGGAATGACGCCTGTACACGCCGAAGGCGGAGCAGCGGCGGATAGCGCACCGGCAGACGCGGGCGGTTCATCGCTGAACGAATCTCTCGTATCCGGTATAAGCCGAAGCGATACCTATGCAGGATACCTTAATTCCCACGCGGACGCGGCCAGACCCAAACGGGATATCGTAATAAACGCCAAGGATTACGCTTCCCTTTCCGAGGACGGCAACGGAGTAACTCCCGAAACCGTGATACAGGAATTTCAGGGAGAGCAGGACGTTCTCGTCTGGTCCAATCACGGCGGAGTTATCAATTACGAATTTGAGGTTTCCGAAACGGGTCTCTACAATCTGGAGCTGTTCTACTACACCGTATCGGGCGAAAATACCGTTATCGAAATGGCGATGCAGCTTGACGGCGAGTATCCTTTCTCTGCTGCCAAAACCTTTACGCTCGACCGCTACTGGAAGGACGAAGCTCCCATAGGAAAGGACGGACGCGATAACGACGTGCGTCCCGGTCAGACCGAGCATGATATGTGGGTAACATATCCCATCAAGGATAAGGAGGGTCTTTTCAACGATCCTTACTTTTTCTACCTTGAAGCAGGAAAACATACTTTGACAATAACAGGTATCAAATGCAACATCGGTCTTAAAACAATTACTTTTAAAAATTATGACGATGTAGCTCAATACGTACCGCCTTCACAGTCGGAGCTTGAATCTACCCCCGCTCTTACCGATGAAAACTTTATGGGCACTCACACGGTATTTGTACAGGCGGAAAACAATCTTTACAAAACGGCGTCTACCCTTTATGCCACAACCGACCGAACCGAGTGTCTTGTAAGTCCCTCCCATCCCACAAAACAGCGTTACAACACCGTTGGTAAGGATACATGGGATAAAGCCACTCAGGCCATTACATGGGAATTCAACGTTCCCAACGACGGTTTTTACACTTTTAACTTTAAGGCGAGACAAAACACCATGAGAGGCTTTTTTGCCAACCGCCGCGTGTACATAGACGGTGTGGTACCTAACGCCTATTATGACGACGTAATGTTCCCTTACAACAATAACTGGTACAATCAAGGCGTAAAGGACGAAAACGGAAACGACGTTTACGTTTACCTTACGGCGGGAAAGCATACCATTACAATGGAAGCCATTCCGGGTGATATAGGCGAAATAATGCAGAGGCTTGACGACGTGGTATACGAGCTGAACTATTTTTACAGACGTATACTGATGATTACGGGGCCGGAGCCTGACGAGTATACCGACTACTACGTTGATACCGCCATCCCCAATCTGTTGGGCGAATTTCAGAGGCTCATGGATACTCTTTACGAGGAAAAGGCCAACATTGAAAAGTTAGGTGTCGGATCCGAGGCTTCCACGCTTGAAACCATGGCAATAGTGTTGGAACGCTGTATTGACGAACCGGACGATATTCCGGTTACGGCGGGAACTCTTAAGGATTACATTTCCTCGCTTTCCGCATGGATGCGCGATTATCGCGATCAGCCGCTGGAACTTGACTACATCGAGGTGCATACCGTACACGAGGAGCCTTCGAGAGCCAACGGTAATTTCTTTGAGAATCTGGCGTTCGGATTCCAGGCGTTTATAGGTTCCTTCTTTGAGGATTATAACACTATTTCGGAAACCGCAAACGAGACGTCTCTTAACGTTTGGGTAGGCTTGGCACGTGACCAGGCTATGGCCATTAACGATCAGGTAAACAGCGACTTCAACGTTAACCACGAAGGTGTTACCGCTTCCATTAACCTTGTTGTCGGCGGTATACTTGAAGCCACACTGGCAGGCAAGGGTCCGGAAATAGCTCTCTTTATCGGAGGTGACTTCCCTATCCAGTTGGCCGCTCGTGATCTGCTGATTGACCTTACAAAATTCCCGGATTATGAAGAGGTAGCCAAGCGCTTTTCACCCAATATCACCACGCTTTATACCTATAACGGCGGTGTTTACGGACTTCCGATTTCACAGTCTTTTCCTATGATGTTCTATCGTACGGATATTCTCAGCGAGCTGGGTATAAGCGAGCCTCCCGAAACATGGAATGACTTTATCGACCTTATCAATATATTCCAGCGCTCATATCTTGACGCAGGTCTTGTCACTCCTGCGGCGGTAACCACCAGCCCGGTATTCGATGCCGGAGACACTTTTGTAATGCTGATGCTTCAGAGAGGTCTGAATATTTACAACGATGATCTCACAAAGACTACTTTCGATCAGGAAGCCAGCCTTGAAGCCTTTGAAATGTGGACGGATTTTTACAATGTATACGCTCTGGATCAGACCTTTGACGCCTTCAGCCGTTTCAGAACAGGTGAAATGCCGATAGTTATCCAGGCTTACACGTTCTACAACCAGCTTTCCGTTTCCGCTCCCGAAATAAAGGGTCTTTGGGATTTCACTTTGGTACCCGGAACAGAGCGCGAGGACGGAACGGTAGACCATACCGTAAACTCATCCACCTCCGGCGCTTTGATATTTACCAAGGCTTCCAATCATAATGCCGCATGGGAATTCATTAAGTGGTTTACTACCACCGATGTACAGGTAGAGTACGGAAGAAGCATCGAAGCCCTTTTGGGACCTTTGGGACGATTCGATACCGCTAACCTTGAAGCTATCCAGCAGCTTCCCTGGTCAACCTCCGAGATGGAGAAAATCACCTCTCAGATGAGCCAGACCAATGAAGTTCCCATTATACCCGCTTCCTACGCCACCACCCGCCATACTAAGAACGCGTTCAGAGCGGTGGTAAACGAGGGCAGCAACCCAAGGTACGCCTTGACCAGCTATAACCGCGACATAAATATGGAAATAGAGAGAAAGAATCAGGAGCTTTCGTCTTTTTCCCACTAACGCGGCACATGGGCTTAAATAAAAGCTATTGTTAAACTCTGAAATAAACTCTGAATACTTCCGCCGCAGAAAACGGCGGCGGAAATATTCATAAAGTGAGGAGGAATTTGATTGGCAGCACAAGCTAACACGGAGATACTCCATATCGAGGACAATAAGTTCCGCTATACTCTCCGTGAAATGAAACGCAGCAGAGGTTTGTATCTGCTGATGGCACCATTCTTTGTTCTATTTACGATTTTTACCTTTGTGCCTGTTGTAATGTCGCTTCCTATGGGCTTTACAAACTTCAATATGGTACAACTCCCACAGTGGGTGGGACTCGACAACTTTTACGTGTTGTTCCTGGAGGACGAGGTTTTCCTTAAGGCGATTCAGAACACCCTTATATTTGCGGTGGTAACGGGTCCCATAAGCTATATTCTCTGCTTCCTGCTGGCATGGCTGATTAACGAAATGCCCGGCGTTTTAAAGACGGTGTTTACTTTTGTCTTTTATGCACCCACATTGGCCGGTAACATTTACACCACATGGCAGCTGATCTTTTCCGGCGATACCTACGGTATAGCCAACGCTTATCTGATAAAACTCGGTATCCTTAACGGCGCAAGACAGTGGCTTACCGATGCCAATTACATTTTCGGCGTGGTAATCGTGGTTCAGCTTTGGATGTCCCTTGGCGCCGGCTTCCTTTCGCTTCGCGCGGGTCTTCAGGGTATTCCCCGCGACCGTTACGAGGCGGCAGCCGTTGAAGGCGTCAAAAACCGTATGCAGGAACTGCTGATGGTAACCGTACCCGCTATGGGACCCCAGATGCTGTTTGCGGCGGTAATGCAGATAGTATCATCGTTTACCGCCGGCGACGTGGGACGTACCTTAACCGCTTTCCCGTCAACCGACTATGCGGCGCATACGATTATGACCCACGCCTATGACTACGGCAGCATAAGATTCGAGATGGGCTATGCCTCGGCGATATGCTTCGTACTGTTCGGAGTCATGATTCTCGCCAACTGGGGCATTAAAAAGCTGCTCGGCAGATATCTGGATTAAGAATAAGCTTATCCCATCAATAAAATTGAAAGGACGGTAGTCATGGCAAGTAAAAAAAGAAAGCAGATCGGCAAATCCAGAGCCGGCGACATTGCGATTTTTATAATGCTCATGTTGGTCGGCTTATTTATGCTGTTCCCCATTTACCTCTCGGTTATCCAATCGGTTAAGCCTTCGCAGGAGTTGTTTTTATTCCCGCCTAAGCTTTACGCCATAGCTCCCACAGGGCAAAACTTCGTCGACCTGTTGAATACGGCTTCAAACATGTGGGTTCCCTTTTCAAGATACATATTCAACTCGGTATTTGTGGCGGTAGTGGTAACGGTTTGTCAGCTCCTCTTCTCCTCCTCGGCGGCTTACGTGCTGGCCAAGGGAGAGTTTCCCGGAAAGAAAGCGCTTAATAAGGCGATAGAACTGGCGCTGTTGTTTACCTCGTCGGTAATGTTTATCATGCAGTATATGGTAATGGCTTTTATGGGTCTTATTGACACCTATTTCGCCATCACGCTTCCCTATATAGCCACACCTATGGGTCTGTTCCTTATGCGTCAGTTTATGGGACAGATTCCCGACGCTATCATAGAAGCCGCCAAGCTTGACGGCGCGGGACATATGAGAACCTGCTGGCAGGTGGTTATTCCCAACGTTAAGCCCGCCATACTTACGCTGATGATATTTGCGTTCCAAGGCGCGTGGCAGGTAACCGGCTACTCATTCATTTACAGCGAAGAGCTTAAACCGCTTCCAACCGTTATGCAGCAGATTTCCTCCGCAGGTATCGCCCGTGCCGGCGTTGCGGCGGCGGCGGTGGTTATAACGATGATCCCGCCTATCGTGGTGTTCCTGTTCTGTCAGAGCAACGTTATGGAAACTATGGCACAGAGCGGTATGAAGGATTAAAAGCTTTTGCCGCCTGTTGACAACCAATATAAGTTAGAAAGGAATGAATATCAGTGCCGTTATTTAAGAAAATCGGCGCGGCCGCTTTAGCAGCGGGAATGACAGTATCCTGTCTTACGCTGCCCGCTTCTGCGGACGAAGCCTATTACGGATATAACTATAACTGGTGGAACGAACCCGTTCCGTCGCAGAACGGCTATGTGGTTGACCGTGTAGTAACCGGCGTTGACCTGGGCGTAGGGACTTTCAGCGAACCCAACGATATATTTGTGGACAACGAAACGGGAGATATCTACTTAGTGGATACCAACAACGGGAGAATAGTTATCACCGATGAAAACCTCAACTCGGCTACGGTATTGGACACCTTTACCTATACCGATGAGTTTCCCGAAGATAAGAGTATAGTCAAGAAAACAAATCTTGATTCGCCTAAAGGCATTTTTGTAACCCATTACAAGGGAGAAACGCTTTTGTACATAGCCGACTCCATGAATTCAAGAGTACTTGCGTGTTATGAGGACGGAAGAATTTTCTTTGAGTATACAAGACCCTCAAACGACCTTTACGACGCGGACATCTCTTTTCGTCCCGATAAGGTTGTAGTGGACAACGCGCTTAACGTCTATGTTGTTATTCCCTCAATCACAAACGGTATGGTACAGTTCAGCCGCGAAGGCACCTTTAACGGTTACTATGGCGCAAACCGTGTCGAAACAACCGCCGAGGTTTTGCAGAACGCCTTTTACAGCTTGTTTATGAACCGTGAACAGATGAGAAAAAGAGCGAGGGCGGTTGCTATCGAGATTGCCAACTGCGATATAGACGATCAGGGCTTTATCTATACCGTTACCTCTTCCAAAAACGCCGATAAGGACGTTTTGAAAAAGCTGAACCCCGCTGGTGAAAATATTTACCTTAATATGGGTATGGATCAGTTCATGTTCGGCGACCTTCCGCTTTATTACGGCGGAACCTCCTACGCTTCCACCATTGACGACGTGGACGTGGACAGCGAGGGCAACGTGTTCCTGCTGGACTTCTCGGAAAAGAGAATATTCCAGTATTCGGATCAGCTTGACCTTGAATTTATTTTCGGCGGAGAAGGTTCTCAGAAGGGTCTTTTTACTTCTCCTACCGCTATAGAAAACTTAAACGGAAAGGTTTATGTTACGGACGGACGTAAAAACACCATAACCACCTTTAAGCTCACCGAGTTCGGAAAAATGGTGCACGACGCCGTTGAAATGTTCAACAGAGGTCTCTATCAAGAGGCGAAAGAACCTTTCGAGGAAATAATCCTGAGAGACTCAAACTATTGGTTCGCCTACATCGGTCTCGGCAACGCCTATTATACTATGGGCGAAAACGAAAAGGCGATGGATTACTTCTATATGAACAGTAAGGGCGGTTATAACAGAGCCTTTAAGGAGTACCGCATGGATATGATAAGAGAGTATTTCAACATATTCATGATAGTCGTACTGATCCTGATAATTGCTCTTGTGGTGCTGTCAAAGGTAATCAAGGCGATAAAGAAAAAGAAGAGAGCGGCGGGAGGTGACGGTAATGCGGTTTGATCTTGATATGCCCGCGTGGAAATGGCCGTTTTATGTTGCGAGACACCCCTTTGAGGGATTTGAGGACGTAAGATGGAAAAAAGCCTATAACAGCAAGGTTGCGCTTGTAATTGTTCTGTGCTTTTTCATTGTAACGGTTGCCGCGCGTCTTATGACGGGATTCGTATTCCAGACGAATTTTGAAAAGGTATTTAATGTCGTACCTTTGTTCTCAAGCTCGGTTATTATATTCTTTATATGGGTAGTGGGTAACTGGTCTTTGTGCACGCTGTTTAACGGCGAGGGCAAGATGCAGCAGGTAATGTGTGTTACCGCTTACGCTTTGGTGCCTTACATTATATCTCAAGTGGTATATATCTTTGCTTCCAACATTCTGACAAGGCAGGAGGGTACAATCCTTTCCTTTATTTCGGGATTAGGTCTTGTGTGGTCCGCGGTGCTTGTCATATCGGCGATGAAGGCGGTACATCAGTACACAATGCCTAAAACCATTTTAGCGATAATCTTTACTATAGTGGCAATGGTTATCATCATTCTTGTGCTTATCCTACTCATCTCACTGTTTCAGCAGATAGTAATGTTTGTATACTCGGTATATACCGAGCTTATGTACAGATTTAACATGAGCTGACGCAGGTGTTCCGAAACAGAAGCAATAAATACACTTACACTTCTCGAAAGGAAGGAATGGTTATAAAATGCTAAAATTCAAAAGAAAGATGCTGGCGGCGATACTGGCGGTAACTATGGTATTGAGCTCAAGCGTTGTTTGGTCGGAAAATGCGGATCAGACCGACGCTGCTCAGAACGATACCCCTCAGGCTGCCGACGGCACCGGAGGCGAAGCGGGTACAGCGTCGGGTGAAACAGCCGAGGACGAAGAAAAGCCCGTTACCGAGGACGAAGCTTTGTCGGCAATGACCGAGGTAGCGAAAAACGACGCTTTTACTATGTATGTCAACGAGGCAACCTGCATATTCGCCATAAAAAACAATAAGAGCGGCTATATTTGGTGGTCAACGCCTTACGATTATGAGTCGGATCCCATTGCGGGAGGAGTTCAGAAAAACCTTATGGCTTCCACCGTTACGTACAGAGCGCTGGACGTGGGAACCAATACCCTTCTGAATACTACTACTCTCTCCAAAGAGGCCAGTGTAAATAAAAAGACCTTCAGCGTGGAAAAAATCGAAAACGGCGTTAAGTTCACCTATGAATTCATGGCTCAGAACCTTTCGATTCCCGTTTCCATCGTACTTAATCAAGACGGCTTTACCGCAAGGGTACATACCGAAGAAATCAACGAAAGGCTTCAGGATGCAGACGATCTTAAGGCGTACAAAATCGTCACCATGAACCTTATTCAGGCATTCGGAGCGGGAAGAGCGGACGAAAACGGCTACATCTTCGTTCCCGACGGCTCCGGCGCGGTGATAAACTTCAACAACGGAAAAACCTCCACCACCGTTTACAATTCCAAGGTGTACGGAAACGATCTGGCGGTAAGCAAGGCGACAATGGGCAAGAAAGACGAACAGGTTTATCTTCCCGTTCTCGGTATTGTCAAGGAAATAAACGGTAAAAACGAGGCCATGTTGGGCGTTGTCACCAAGGGTGACGCTTACGCTTCCGTAAACGCTTCGGTCAACGGTCAGGCGACCACATCTATTAACAGTGCGTGGTTCAGCTTCGAGTTCAGAGCCACCGATACCTACACTATGGGCACCAAAACGCCTCTCACGGTGTTCCAGTCCGGCGATATAAGAATCGAAGACATCGAAGTACGCTACTACATTATGTCCGATGATGAAATAGGAGTGGCGGATCTGGCGGATACCTACCGCAATTACCTTGTAACCGAAAAAGGACTGAAAAATCAGTCAATGGAGGATTCCAACGCTCTTTATATTACCACCGTGGGCGGTACCGTAAAGAAACAGTCCGTTCTGGGTTTCCCCGTAAATATGCAGACGGTTGCCACTTCCTATTCCCAGGCTCAGGAAATACTTGAAAAGCTCACCGCCATGGGAGTGGATGATATACGGCTGATTTATAAAGACTTTAATGATACGGGCGTAAGAGGAAGAGTTTCCACCGGCGTTGACTACTCCAATAAATTAGGCGGCAAGAATGATTTTGAAGCGCTTTACTCTTATTGCAGCGGCAAGGGGTATACCGTTTATCCCAGCGTTGACTTTATGGAGTATAAAGAAAGCGGAGCGGGTTATTCCTTTACTTTAAACAGTTCAAAGAGAATTACCAACGCTTATGCGACACAAACCGATTTTGAACTGGCCTTCGGTACGCCGATAACGAGCGTAAAGCCCAACTGGACTATTTTGTCGCCGTACTACTGGCCTGACGTATTCAACAAGCTGGTGCGTTCCTTTAACGCGGAGGGAATTGATCATATTTCCCTTAATCAGGCCACCGAAACACTTTACAGCGACTTTGGCAGAAGAAACGTTGATGGCAAGGAGCATATACTCAGAGAGGATGCGATAAGGATACTCACTGCGGGTTATCAGCAGCTTAACGACGCGGGTATTTCCATTATAGCTCAGGAGTGCAACGCATATGCTTTGCCTTACGTTTCGACGATAACAAATATTCCGCTTTACAGCTCCAACTATGACCTGTTTGACTATGACGTTCCATTCTATCAGATGGTGGTACACGGATATATCCCGTATACCTCAAAGGCGATAAACGCAAGCTCCAACGCGGAAGAACTGCTTCTTCTCTCACTTATGACCGGTTCGGGCATTCACTACGAAATGATGTACGCTACGCCCAACGATTTCACGGACAGCGATTTTGACAAATTATTCTATGCAAACTACGAGGGCTGGCTGGAAAGAGCGGCGGAGGAATATAAGCTGTTTAACGGTATAATCTCCTCGTTAAGTGACAAGACGATAGTAAAATACGATAGACTGACCGAAAAGACTTTTGAAACAACTTATTCGGACGGTACGGTAATAGGCGTCGATATTGACAATTACACCTATACCATGAACGGGCAGGAATACAGTCTTGCCGATTCCTTACGGAAAGGAGGGGATAACTGATGGCTGAAGAATTTGCTTCAAAAAAGGAAGTTCTTGAAACAGCGGCGGAGACTGCCGAAAGCACCGCCGAAACCGCTCCCGAAAATATAACCCAAGCGTCAGGCGAGGAATATGCTAAACGCGGCGGCGGAAAAACCGTTAAGGAAAAAAAGTCGAGGATATCCTACGAAAAGAAGAAAATGCTTTACGGTTACGCGTTCATCGCTCTTTGGATTGTCGGAACGCTGTATATGTTCATTATCCCTTTGATCACCTCTGTACACTATTCACTTTCAAATACCACCCCTGTCAGCGCGGATCGCTGGCAGGAATACGAGGGCATGACGGGTCCCGGTATTTACTGCGAATGGAACAACTTTAAAAACTATTACGACATTTTCAATGCGGATCAGGACTATGTGCCCAACCTCATGGAATCGCTCAGCGCAATGCCCATGGATACCTTTATGATTCTGGTATTCAGCCTGTTTATAGCTCTGCTTTTGAATCAGAAGTTCAAGGCGAGAGGTCTTGTAAGAGCAATATTCTTTATCCCCGTGCTGGTAGCTACGGGTCCCGTGCTCAGTGTTATTAACGGTGATATGGCGAGCCAGGGCGTAGGCGACGCGTCACAGTTCAGTTCCCTGTTCGAGGTGGATATGGTTGACTCTTTCATGGAGTTTATGGGCTTCGCCAACATCAGCCAGTCTGTGGCGGATCAGCTGGGTTCCATTGCGTCCGACCTGTTCAACCTGATCTGGCGCTGCGGTATCCAGACGATAATATTCCTTTCCGCGCTTCAGCAGATCCCCACCGCCGCAAAGGAAGCGGCACAGATGGAGGGCGCTACCGGTTGGGAGTTCTTCTGGAAGATAACATTCCCGACCATCAGCCCCATGATTCTTGCGAACTTGATTTATACGGTTATCGACAACTTCATTGACGCAGCCAACCCGGTAATGGATCAGATTATGGATAAGGCTACCAGTTGGCAGTATGGTGTAAGTACAGCGATGGCATGGACCTACTTTGCGATAGTCGGCGTGGCTTTGGGCATTATTTCGGCTATTGTTTCCAAGTTTGTATTCTATCAAGTAGATTAAGGAGGGACGAAAGTGGCTAAAAAAGATAATAATCTTGAAAAGAACAATACCGCTCCCGTTACTCCCGAAGTAACCGATACAAAAGAAGCGGTAACCGAAAATTCGGAAGCTCCCGCACAGGCCGTAATCGAAAATCATGCGACGGAAGCCCTTAAGGATACCGTCGTAAAGGTAAGCGACGACGACGCGAGAGAAGAAAAGAAGTATACCAAAAAGGAACTTAAAGAGCTTGAAAAACAGCGCAAAGCTCTTCACAAACAGTATCATATCAGCAACATTGAGATAATCAGAAACTACAAGACTTACAGCGATGCGGAAAAGAAGCATTACCGCTACATATTCGGAAGAAGAGTAAGCGATAAGGTGTGGCCGGTATTCAGATTTATAATCCTGTTCGGTCTTGCTTTCGTAATACTTAAGCCGATGCTGTTTATGATTTCTTGTTCGCTGCGTCCTCAGTACGAGATGAACGATCCGTCTATCATGTGGATACCCAAGACCTTGATTTTCTCCAACTTCTCGGAAACATGGCAGGCCACTCATATGGGTTCGGTATTGTGGAACACCATTTCGGTAAACGTAATCTGTTCCCTGCTTCAGGTTGTTACCTGCGCGATAACGGGATACGGCTTTGCCAGATTTAAATTTAAGGGAAGAGGACTCCTGTTTGTCATAGTTATTCTTCAGATCATAGTTCCCACTCAGGTTATTCTTATTCCTCAATTTATGCAGTTCAGATACTTTGACGTTTTCGGAATAATATCAATGTTCAAAGGCGGAGCGGAACCCGGCTTAAACCTCACCGACTCACCGATGGCGTTGTATTTGCAGGCGTTCTTTGTTAACGGAATCCGTGCCGGACTGTTCATTCTCCTGTTCAGGCAGTTCTTCAGAGGACTTCCCAAGGAGCTTGAGGACGCGGCTCACCTTGACGGCTGCGGCCCATTCGCTACCTTTATCCGCATAATGGTGCCAAACGCGAAAACCTCATTCCTTACGGTATTCATATTCTCGTTGGTATGGTACTGGAACGACTCGTATGTGTCCAATATGTTCTTTGCGGACGCGGACACAATTGCCTTGCAGATAGGCAACCTATATACCACAATTTCAAGCTGGCTGAACGGAGGTACACCTACCGGTGTTGCTGCGGACTTTATGGTTTGGATTGAGGCGGGCTGTCTGATCTCGCTGCTCCCGATACTGATAATTTATTGCTTCCTTCAGAGACAGTTTATTGAAGGTATCGAGAGATCGGGTATTACCGGTATGTAATATTTTTGTCAGGATATGCGGCATATAAGGAAAAACAAAGACTGATTGTTTGAGACGCAATATTAAATTAAAAAACCGTGATTACGCTTATGCGGGATCACGGTTTTTTTGATAGATGATATAATCAAATGGTTGTTATACTATGGCTTATACTAATCTCTGTTTTGACTGTAGACAAAATATAACAAAGTCTACAGTCAAAACAGAGTTACACCCTAAACACTAATATCGGTTTAAAAAACCATTTTATCCGCTTTTTAAACCGATATTAGTATTATCCTAATCTCTGATAAACAATTTTATATAACATTTATCATACAAAGTATTAGTATTATACTAATAACCATTTTGACACAGGATAAAATCATAGTCAAAATG
>CAJUFF010000010.1 GCA_910585505.1 uncultured Ruminiclostridium sp.
TTGACTGTAGACTTTGTTATATTTTGTCTACAGTCAAAACAGAGATTAGTATTAACGCAGAAGATAACCGTTTGGAGGGCGACAAGACGGCGTTTGCGATTTTTCAAACATGCCATAGAATTACTCTGTATCTATATAACGTTCGATATATTCGTTAACCGTCAGGAATTCCCCCGTTTCCTCATAAACCTTATGAATATTTTCCGCATGCTTTAATCCCACGAATCTATAATGCCACGGCTCATAGATAAATCCGGTAATATTCTCCTTGCCCTTCGGATAGCTGAGAATAAATCCGTATTTCCACGAATTGTCAACAAGCCAGTCAAACTGCGGCAGTTTTTCAAAGCTTTCGTCCAGATCGCTGTGAGTGCTCCAGTAATCGTTTGACACTATATCCATTGCGAGTCCGGCATTGTGTTCGCTGTGGCCGGGAAGAGCGATTTCCTTTTCCGCCTGTATTTTGGCTTCCTCCTGTGAATAGCCTTGACTTATCAGGTTGTTTATGTAGCTTTCCATATTCTGCGCCTGTTTTTCCACGCTTCGGTAAGAAGAGGTAACGAACAGTCCCACGTTTTGCGCCGCCGCTTCATTTAGCATCTCAATAGCGTAGTCCGCGCAGCGGGAATCTAACGTGCGTTCTCCTGCCACTGCCTTTGTTTCTACGGTAAAATCGGCGGGAAGCGGGTTGTCGTTTCCGATAACGTATAAAGCCCAGTCCTCTTCGGCGTTGTACGGAATTTTAATCACGGAGTCTGCCGGAGTTGTCTCTTCGGGCTTTACGATGTTGGTGGGAATATTTATTCCCGCAACATTTCCGCTTACTCCCATATTCGTTGAGGAAACGGAGGAGCTTTCGCTTTCCTTTGCCGATGAGCCGGAATTTACGGTAGGTGTCGTTTCTGAGCCGCTCTCAGTCGGCGTGGAAGCGGATCCCTTACAGGAGCCTACCGCCGCCATTAAAACCAGCAATATCACTATCCCAACCGCAAGTACCGACAGAAATCCGAGATAAGCGGTGGAACTGTTGTTTTTCTTTTTATTTTTCTTTCTTTGCTGAGCTGACATTGTTTTTTCCTTTCGTTTTTAGAAACCGTTCCAATAGGAATGGTGTGCGGATTTTCAAGCATATTTTGTTGATGCAAGGCAAAAATTCGCAGGCGGACTGTCGCCCGTCAAGGATTTTTAACGCAGCCAGCGGCAAAATATGCCGCAATTTCTATTGGAACAGTTTCTTAATGCCTTTATTTTTTCAATACGCCGCTGATAACTCCGCCGCCCAAAACGACGTCCCCGTCATAAAAAACCACTCTCTGTCCTTCGGCAATCGCCCTTTGCGGCTGTTCAAAGATAACGCGTGCGGTATCCGATGACAAAGGAATCACCCTGCAAGGGGACTCTTTCTGACTGTAACGTGTTTTGGCGAAACAGTCCGTTTCTTTTTCCATTCGCCTTCCCGCTGTCCAGTTTATCTTTGAGGCTGTCAGCCCTTCCGAGAAAAGTTCTTCGTTTTCTCCTACCGTAACGGTATTTTCGGCCGCGTTTTTTCCCGTAACGTACATAGGTTTTCCGAAAGCGATACCAATCCCTTTTCTTTGTCCCACCGTATACGCGATAAAACCTCCGTGTTCTCCCAAGGTGCTTCCGTATTTGTCAATTACTCTGCCCTTATGAGGCTTTATGCCTGTGTATTTTTCGATAAACCTCGCATAATCTCCGCCCGGAACAAAGCATATATCCTGACTTTCGGATTTTTTGCTGTTGGGAAGCCCGCTTTCCTCCGCCAGCTCTCTCACTTCCTCTTTAGAGCTTCTGCCGAGAGGGAAAATAACTCTTTTAAGCTGTTCCTGCGTAAGGTTGTACAAAAAGTAGGACTGATCCTTAGGGTTTATTCCGTTTTCGCAAATCGCTTTTTTCAACAGGTACTTATTTAAGGTTTCGTCATATTCGACTCTGGCGTAATGTCCGGTAGCTATATAATCACAGCCGTATTTATCCGCTTCATCCATCATCGCCGAAAATTTAAGGAAGCGGTTGCAGTCAACGCACGGATTTGGCGTGAGTCCGTTTAAATATTCATTGTTAAACCGTTCGATAACTTCCTTTGCGAATTTTTTCCTGAAATCGAAAACAAGGTGAGGTATACCTAATCTCTCAGCCGCCGCTTTAGCGTCTTCGATGCCGTTACGTGCGCTTTCGCTGTCCAGAAGCAGCATTGTGCCTCCGACAACTTCAAAGCCGCGTTTTTTTAGGAGCAAAGCCGCGGAAGAGCTGTCTACGCCGCCGCTCATAGCGAGGAGCACTTTTTTATTGTTGGTCATTGTGGGAGTCTCCTTATTCTTTCTTTTGCGGAGCGGATGATTTACCGGTTTTTTCGCTTTTTTCGGTGGGACTTGACTGAGCGTCGGATTCCGCGTTCATTTCCGTTTCTTTCGTTTCTTCAGTTTCGCCGAGCCGATTATCCCGTTGGTGGATGTTATCGGTATTTCTGTCTTTTTTTCCTATTTTGCTGACAAGAGTAAGTACCAGATATATCAGAGCCAGCACGGCGACAAAATAAAGAAACGAAACCAAAATATCGCTTGGGCGCAGCTCAGAGGTTTCGTGAGCGGTTTTTTCCGTAAGGACGGAGGTTGAAAGGATAAGATGCGTTAAGAATAAGTTTTTCATATTTACTTTCCGTTTTGTTGATTGGTTTATGATTTATACCAATCCCTTTTAAAACTGTGAATATTACATCAGTTTAAAAAAGTGGTATTATAGATAAATTGTAAACCTTGAAGGGGATATTGTCAAGAGGGATAAGAAAAAAATATGATTACCGCAAGTGATTTTATCTGAAGTTGTTTTTCTTTATAAAGATTATGATATTTTTCTCCCATTGAAAATACGATTGTTATCGTAAAAAAGTTCAGCGGGAAATTTTTATTTCCCACTGAACCGAACGCTTATATTGCTCCTTCTGCAATCTCTTCTCCCTCGTCCTCCGAGATAAATCCGAATCTTACCATACATTCCACCACCTGCCTTTGTCTCTCCCGCGCAAGTCCTATGTTTTCCGTAGGCGCATACGCCGACGGCGCGTTTGGAATTCCCGCTAACATTGTGCATTCGTAATCGTTCATATCCTTAGGCAGCTTGCCGAAATACCCCGCGCAGGCGTCCTTTACGCAGTAATAGCCGTCTCCGAAATAGATGGTGTTTACATAAAGCTCCAGAATCTCCTCTTTACTGTACTCGCTTTCTATTCTTATCGCCATAAACGCCTCCGCCGCTTTTCGGATAAAGCTTTTTTCCTGTGTAAAAAACATATTTTTGGCAAGCTGCTGTGTGATTGTGCTGCCGCCCTCGGCGAGACTGCCCGAAATAAGATTGTGCCACGCCGCTCTTGCTATTGATATGGGGTCAATGCCGTTGTGGCTGAAAAAACGGTGATCCTCCGCCGCGATAATTGCGTCCGTATATGTATCGGGCAGCTCGCCGAGAGCCGTAAAGCTTTCTTGTTCCCGTATTTCACTTACAGCCTCATCGAGGCTTTTATTTTCCAAAGCCCGCGCGAACATCTGATATCCCATAACCGTAACCGTGATTATTGCCGCCGCAATAAAGAATAAAGCCGCCGATAAAAAAACGTATATAATTTTTCTCATGTGTGTTTCCCTCCTCTTTTTTGGTACACTTAATCTGACGAAAAAGCTTACTGCGCGTCAGAACGACAATCTTTGTGCGGTATTGCCTTAATACTTATACTGTTAACCAATTAAAAAATGGAAGAAACGGTTTTTAATTGGTTAACAGTGCTTCGTGTGTAATAACCGTTTTGACTATGATTTTATCTTGTGTCAAAATGTTTATTAGTATTAGTATACCGTTTCCGAGGTTTTCCCGCCATCTTAAGCTGTGACATTTCCGGTCTTGTATATTACATTATTGTAAGAGCCCGTTTCAAATTAAGACTTTTCCGTCGCATAATATTGACATTGTCAAAAAAATAATGTACAATTAAAAGTAACAATTTACACTTTAATAATTTTTATAAAAACCAACGGGTTTCTCCCATTGAAACGGAGTATTGCCATGATCGGAAAATACAGAATAATAGCCCTTCTTACCTCCCGAATACAGGAACGGGAATGCCACGGACTTATACACACCCTTGAAGAAATCTTCGCCCGAATTGACTACCGCCTGTTTGTGTACAATTGTATAACTCAATCCGACACCAAGCTGAAGGAAAACGATCCGCAGACCTTGATTTACAGCCTTTTTGACTCCGATTTTGCAGACGCCGTTATTCTGGATTCCGGCCGGGTGGGAAATAAAACCGTCTGCGAAAACGTTGTAAGACGTGCGCGGGAAATGAACCTTCCCGTAATTTCCTTGGGCGAATGCTGCGAGGGCTGCCTTAATATTGAGTATGTTCACAGTCGGGGGATAGAGGCTCTTGTGGATCACCTGATAATCGTACACGGTATCGATGATTTTCATATGATAGCAGGCCCTAAAGGCAACAGATTTTCCGACAGCCGCATAGAAGCTTTTAAAAGCGCCCTTGAAAAGAACGAAATGCCATTCGATGAGGGAATGGTAAGCTACGGTGACTTTTGGGCGGATCCGGCGGTGGCCGCCGCAGAAAACCTTCTTGAAAGCAACAGGCTCCCCCGCGCCTTTGTCTGCGCAAACGACCAGATGGCAATTGCTGTGTCCGTTTTTCTTCAAAGCAGAGGTATATCCGTTCCCGAAGAGGTGATTGTGGTAGGCTATGACTGTATCGACACAATATACAGCTCCTCCCCCACAATGACTTCCGCCTGTATCAGCAGCGAAACTATATCCCGAATAATAATGGACTCGCTTTTAAGCATATTTTCGGGCGGAAGCGCGGAGGGACATAAAATGGCAATCCCCGAACCCGTGTTTAACGAATCCTGCGGCTGCTGCAGCAAAAAATCCGACGCCGCCGTGCTGTTTAACGAGCAGACCAATATGTTCTGCCGCTTTCAGGACGAAAACATTATCCTGTCCGAGGTAGCCGCCAAAATACAGCAGAGCGCTTCTTTTGAGGATATCGCCCCCGTCATTCACGCCGGCAGCCTAATATACGATATGTGCTGTCTTATAAAACGCGAATACATCGACGAATCGGTGAACCCGGAAGAAAGCTTCGGTTTACGCTCCGAAAACGGTCTGTACCTCCTTTACGACAGCGATATGATAAATTACAACCGCACCAAGGGAGAAAGCTTTGCCCCCTATACAATGCCGTCGCGGGAGATAATACCCACCATGGATTTTTATCTTGACAACGGCAGAAGTCTTATCTTTACCGCTCTTCACTATTTAGACGTTTCCTTCGGCTACGTCTGCTTCCATTTCAGGGAATATCATGTGGGAAGCTTCTATAAGATACCACAGACGGTTAATATGCTGAATAACGCTTTGGGCGGATTGATTAACCTTAGATATAAGCACTATCTTCTGAAAAGAATCGAAAAAATGTCCGGCACGGACGTTCTTACCGGACTTTACAACCGCAGGGGCTTCTGCGCCGAATACGAAAGACTGACCGAGAGCAATGCGAACGGCGGACTGTCTCTGGCGGTAATAATGTGCGATCTTGATGGTCTTAAATACATAAACGACAATTTCGGGCACGAGGAAGGCGACAACGCCATTCACGTGGCCGCCTGCGCCCTAAAAAGCGCCTGTCCTCCCGAAGCTGTCTGTACGCGGTTCGGCGGCGACGAAATGATGGCTGTCTACACCTGCGGCGAGGACTGCGGCAGCGTTCGTGACCGCTTTGCCGAGTATCTGGACAAATACAACTCGGAATCGGGAAAGCCCTATACAGTAGCCGCCAGTATGGGCATATACATTGCCCCCAAGGGCGAATTTCACGACTTTGAGGAGCTGGTAAAGAAATCGGATACGCTTATGTATGCCGAAAAAAAGCGCAGAAAAGCGGAGAGATAACAAATTCTTGGAAAGGAGTTGTAAAAATGAAACCCGACCCGTGCGGGCATATACCCGACAATTCAATATCAGCCGCCCTGCGGGAGAACACCGTCGGAGTCTTTTGACGCCCTATCCCCCTACGGGCGGGAAAGGAGAAACGATGCTAAAATACTATAAAACGGAAGGCAGCGCCATCGCCGAGATAGATAAACTTGAGCCGGGCTGCTGGGTATCCGCCGTCGCTCCCACCGAATCGGAAATATCTCTTCTGGAAACCGAGCTGGGTGTTGACCGCGACTTTATCCGTTCCGCACTTGACGAGGAGGAAACCTCGCGAATAGAAAGCGAGGAAGGTCAGACCCTGATAGTTCTGGACTATCCCGTAGCCGAAAAAGCCGAAAAGGCAGCAGCAAAAGGAATAAAAAAGGGTAAAAAGCAAGGCGTTGACGATGACGCCATAACCTATTACACAACCCCAATGAGCATTATCCTAACATTCAGCAACGTAATAACCGTAAGCCTTAAGGAAAACCCGATAGTTGAGGATTTCGCAAACAACGTGGTAAAAAATATCAAAACACAGTTTAAAACCCGCTTTATCTTCTGCATTATGCTGAGAATAGCCGGCAGATATCTTCAGTATCTCAAACAGATAGACAAAATCAGCAACTATGTGGAAAATCAGCTTCACAAGTCCATGAAAAACAAGGAGCTTATACAGCTTCTCGGTCTTGAAAAATCACTGGTTTACTTCTCCACCTCCCTGAAATCCACCGAAACTGTTCTGGAAAAAGTGCTTCGCGGCCGTATCATAAAGCTGTACGAGGAGGATCAGGATCTTCTTGAGGACGTACTCATAGAGGTAAAGCAGGCCATCGAAATGAGCAATATCTACACAAATATCCTTTCCAGTACTATGGAAACCTGCGGAAGCCTTATTTCCAACAATCTGAATATCGTGATGAAGGTTCTGGCCATTATAACCATAGTAATGGAGGTTCCCACCATGGTATTCAGCTTTTACGGCATGAACGTGGCGGGACTCCCCTATGACGGAAGCATAATTTTTCCTTTGGCAATATCCGCCGTAACGGCCGTGCTTGCGGGAATAATTCTTTCAAAGAGCAAATTTTACAAATAACAAATAAAAAGGAAATTTAAATATGGACATAGAACGAATAAACGACTATGATGACCCAAGGTTCCCGAAAGAAGTCTTGAATCAGCACGGAGCCTTTGTAGCCGACGGAAAATATCCTTGCTCCTTTCGTATAATCGGCGAAACCACCGCCGAAATCGACTATCACGATTATTCGGACGTAACACCGCTTATTGAGAGTTTCCGATTTTACGCCGAGCATGTCACCGTTTTTTGTGACAAAAGCGGAAATGTTATAGCGAAATTTCCTGAGATAAAAACCTTTCCTTTGGGTATCGACTTGATACAGCCCTCTCAGTTTTATGTCGACAAAGATAAGGTGAACGCGGTGTCGGATTTTATCACAAGCGGAAACGATATCGTAATCCCCGTTATAAAAAGGGATGGAAGGTATATTTCCCTTGACGGGCACACAAGGCTGTATTACGCTTATACCCGCGGATGGGATATCGTAAGGGCGTTCGAGGCGGAAGTTAACGATTATGTTCTGGAGTTCGTTGAGGAAGCGAAAAAGAGAGGAGTATCCGGCGTCGGAAATATGGAGCTATTGAGCCACGCCGAATATGAAATAAAGTGGAATAAGTTCTGCGACGATTTTTTTGCGGCAAAACAAATATAAAACTGTACATACATACGATAAAATTTTTGAAAAGCTATTGACAAGTCTTGTTTGAGGTGGTATAATAATACTACCTCAAACAGGGGTTTATTTTTTTGTGCAAAAAATAAATTCCGCGAGGGAGGCTTAAGTTCGAGCAAACAGAACAATCTAAATTAGGAGGTGCCGAAATGGCCGGATCAAGAGTTAAAATCACTTTGGCTTGCACCGAGTGCAAGCAGCGCAACTACATTACCAAGAAAAACAAGAAGAATGACCCCGACAGAATCGAAATGAGCAAGTACTGCAAATTCTGCCGCAAGCACACGCCCCATAAGGAAACCAAGTAAAAAGGAGGACCTGCAATGGCAAACGAGCTTGATAAAAGCGCTCAGAAGGCAGCGGACAAAGATAAAAAGGCGAAGCAGCTTGCCGCGATGAAGGCAACTGCCGCCAAGAAAACCAAGAAGTCGCCAATTCAGTACTTCAAGGAAGTAAAGTCCGAGTTCAAGAAGGTTTCATGGCCTTCGAGAAAGCAGGTTTTCAACAACACCGTCGTGGTACTTACTACGATAGTCGTATCAGGTGTTGCGATTTGGGCGGTGGATCTGCTGTTCAATTTTATCTGGAAAACAATGCTCAGTATGTGATCAAAAAGGGGATAACCGATGTCAGAAGCTAAATGGTATATTTTACACACGTTTTCGGGCTATGAAAAAAAGGTTGCCGACAACATAAAAAAGGTTGTGGAGAACAGAAATCTTCAGAATCTTATCGAAGAGGTAATGGTTCCCACCGAGACGATTACCGAAGAGCATGAAGGCAAGATGAAAAGCTACGAAAGCAAGATTTATCCCAGTTACGTTTATGTGAAAATGGTAATGACCGATGAATCATGGTATATCTGCCGCAACACAAGAGGCTGTACGGGCTTCGTCGGACCCGGTTCAAAGCCGATACCCCTTACCGACGAGGAGGTCGCTAACCTCGGAGTAATCAGGAAGCCCGCCGAAGTCGCCGTATGCGTCGGTGATCTGGTCACCATTGTTTCGGGCAATCTTGACGGGTTGGAGGGCACCGTGACGGAAATAGACGAGGCCACGGGAACCGCTGTGGTAAATGTTTCCATGTTCGGAAGAGAAACGCCCACCACACTCGATTTAACATCTATTCAGAAAATCAACTAACAGTTCTTTATGTTTTTGGAGGTAAAGTAAAATGGCTCAGAAAGTAGTCGGACTTATAAAATTACAAATCGCGGCGGGTAAAGCTACCCCCGCTCCCCCCGTAGGACCCGCGCTCGGTCAGCACGGCGTTAACATCGCCGCGTTCACCAAGGAATTTAACGAGCGCACAAAGGCCGATATGGGGCTTATCATTCCGGTAGTTATCACCGTATACGCTGACAGAAGCTTTTCATTTATTACAAAAACGCCCCCTGCGGCGGTTTTGATCAAGAAGGCATGCGGAATCGAGACCGCGTCCGGTACCCCCAACAAAACCAAGGTTGCCAAGATAACCAAGGCGCAGGTACAGCAGATTGCGGAAACGAAGATGAGAGACTTGAACGCCGCTTCTCTCGAAGCCGCAATGTCCATGATAGCGGGCACCTGCCGTTCCATGGGCGTAGAAGTAGTTGACTAAAACAATAATACGGTGGGAGGTTCCAAAAAGACCGATCGACCACAAGGAGGATAATAAATGAAACACGGTAAAAAATATATCGAAAGCGCAAAGCTTGTTGAATCAACAAAGTACTACGAAGCCAACGAGGCTCTCGGACTGGTTTGCCAGACCGCCAAGGCGAAGTTTGATGAAACCGTTGAAATCCACATAAGATTGGGCGTTGACTCCCGTCACGCCGACCAGCAGGTAAGAGGCGCGGTAGTGCTCCCCAACGGAACAGGTAAGACCGTAAGAGCCCTCGTTTTCGCCAAGGGCGATAAGATCAAGGAAGCGGAAGAAGCCGGCGCGGATTACGTAGCCGACGACGACACCGTAAAGAAGATTCAGGACGGTTGGATGGACTTTGACGTGGTAATCGCCACCCCCGATATGATGGGTGTTGTAGGCCGTCTCGGTAAGGTTCTCGGCCCCCGCGGACTGATGCCTAACCCCAAAGCGGGCACCGTTACTCCCGACGTAGCTAAGGCCGTTCAGGAAGCAAAGGCCGGTAAGATCGAGTATCGTCTCGATAAGGCCAATATCATTCACTGCCCCATCGGAAAGGCTTCCTTCGGAAGCGAGAAGCTTGAGCAGAATTTAGACGCTCTTATGACCGCGGTAGTAAAGGCTAAGCCTGCCGCCGCCAAGGGTACTTATATCAAGTCCTGTACCGTTTCGTCCACAATGGGCCCCGGCGTTAAGGTAAGTACCGTTAAGTACGGCGCGTAATTTATATTATATATCAATAAAAGCTCCGTTGGCTTGTGCCTTCGGAGCTTTTCAACACAAATTTTTATTTATAAAATTCATTTACCCCCTTGCATTCTCATTAATTTTGTGCTATTATAGGTGTTGTTTGATTTTCTCAAAAGGAAAGGAGTCATAAAATGAACGCTTTTTCGTATAGAATAGCGGGTGTTCAGCCCTCAGCCATAAGGGAGATACTTAAATCCACCGCCGATCCCAAAGTGATCAGCTTTGCGGCGGGAAATCCGGCGCCCGAAGCCTTTCCTGTGGAAGAGATACGCCGTATAAGCGATGAGATACTGACCGAAGAGCCTATAGCCGCACTGCAATACTCCATTACCGAAGGTTATCCCAAGCTTCGCGGCTGGCTCAAGGACGATATGGAAGCAAAAGGCAATTTCAGAAGGAACGAAGAGGATCTTATAATTACCTGCGGCGCTCAGCAGGCTATCGAAACCTGCGCGAAAATTTTCTGCAACGAAGGCGAAGCCATAATCTGTGAGAATCACTCATTTATAGGCTCCCTCAATGCTTTCCGCTCTTATAACGCCAGATTGGTGGGGGTAGAGACCGATAATGACGGAATGATCCCCGAAAAGCTTGAAAAGGCCCTTAAGGACAATCCCCGCACCGCTTTTATTTACGTTATACCGAATTTTCAGAATCCTACGGGAGTGACCACCTCTTTGGAGCGCCGAAAGGCTATTTTAGAGCTTGCGTACAAATACAACGTGCTTATAGTCGAGGATAATCCATATGGCGAGCTGCGCTTCTTGGGAGTGGACGTACCCAATATAAAGTCCATGGATACAAAGGGACACGTTATTTACGCGGGAAGTTTTTCAAAGGTATTGTCCCCCGGCTTAAGAGTAGGGTATATGATAGCCGAAAAAAATGTTATCGGCAAAGCCACGGTGGCGTTACAGACCTCTACCGTTCACGCCAATATCTGGGCGCAGATGGTGGCGTACCGCTTCGTTACGGAAACCGATTTCGAGGCGCACCTCGAAAGACTTCGGGATATATACAAGAATAAGTGCAGCCTTATGCTGAACAGCTTAAAGTTTTGTATGCCGATGTCAATAAGTTTTACCGAGCCGGAAGGCGGTCTTTTCCTTTGGGGCACACTGCCCAAGGGTGATATGAACGCTTTCTGCAAAGCCGCAGTGGCGGAAAAGGTGGCGGTAGTCCCCGGAAACGCCTTCCTTATGAATGAAAAGGATATTTCTTACAGCTTTAGACTGAATTATTCCACCCCCACCGACGAACAGATAGAAAAGGGCGTGGAAATATTGGCTAAGGTCGCGAGGACCATGTATTAAGTCAAATTTATTAAAAGAGGAAAATCATGTAAAATTCAGCTTGACCAGACGGTGCCGTTACCGCCGTCGTTCAATAAATCGAAAAGGACAGACACAATGGAAGAAACAAGAAAAAAACGCATATTCAGCGGAATACAGCCTACCAATACACCTCATCTGGGAAATTATCTGGGAGCGCTCAGAAATTGGCACAAGTTACAGGAGGAGTACGACTGCGCTTACAGCATAGTGGATCTTCACTCCATCACCGTAAGACAGGATCCCGCGAAGCTTCGCGCTCAGATTAAGGAGAGCTATGCGCTTTTGCTTGCCATTGGAATAAATCCCGATAAGTCCATAGTGTTTGTTCAGGGACATAATCCCGCTCATGCGCAGCTCAGCTGGATACTGTCCTGCTATACCCAGTTCGGCGAGCTGAGCCGTATGACGCAGTTTAAGGACAAATCCCAAAAGCACCCGGAAAACATCAATGCGGGCTTGTTTACTTATCCCGTTCTGATGGCGGCCGACATTCTTTTGTATCAGGCCGACCTTGTGCCCGTGGGAATTGACCAGAAGCAGCATCTGGAGCTTACCCGCAACGTTGCTGAAAGATTCAACAATCTTTACGGCGAAACCTTTACCGTACCCGAACCCTATATTACCAAGTCCGTGGAAAAGATCATGTCTCTGGCCGATCCCACGAAAAAAATGTCCAAGTCGGACGAAAATCCCAACGCGACAGTTACCGTTTTAGATGACCGTGACACTATTATGCGTAAGTTTAAGCGTGCGGTGACCGACAGCGGACGCGAGGTAAGAAGAGGAGAGGGAAAAGAAGGTATCGAGAACCTTATGTCGATTTACGGCGCCGTGACCGAAAAGACATTTGAGGAAATCGAAAAAGAATTTGAAGGAAAAGGCTACGGAGATTTTAAGGCGGCCGTGGGAGAAGCGGTTGCCGATTCGCTTATGCCTATGCGCGAGGAATATAAAAAGATCACTGCCGATAAGGCGTATCTTGAGCGCTGTATGAAGGAGGGGGCTGAAAAGGCCTTCGCCGCGTCGCGCCGTACCTTGCGTAAGGTAAATAAAAAGGTGGGCTTTATTGACCTCTGAATTTTTCGGATTCGGAGGGCGATTTGTACTGCCTAAATAAGCGTAAATCTTCGGGCATAGCCGCGTTTTTTGCGGCTGTGCTTTTTGTATGTTTGGAGAGACAAGCCGGGGCGGAATAATACCAGACTTTAATAAAGTTGTAGATTTGATAAAAGATTAGTATAGAAGGGCATAGTGCAATAAACAAAATAGCATACCGCCAAAACCGAGACAGTGCTCTCAAAACAGGAGGAAATTATAAATAATGAAGTATTTCGACACATTGACGGAAGGCGTAAAGGAAGCTCTCAGCGTCAGGGGCGTTGACGCCGAAAAGCTTTTGTACTGTCTGAAGTGCGATATGAACAACGAGGGGCTATATTACGATACATATCTGGTTTTCGACAGCGAAACCCTCTATTCGGTCAGCGGCTATGACAGAATGGTTCGCGAAAAAAAGAATTACCGAACCGAGTTCGAGTTCAAGGAGTATAAGGAATACAAAATGACCGAGCTGAAAGAGCTGTACGTTGACCGCTACCGCCATACCTGCCGCCTTATGGGAAAATTCGGCGAGGGGGAAAAGGAAGAAAAGATTTGTATAAGCCGCTTTTCTTCGGGCTTTTCAGAAAAAACGGAGCAGTTCAGCCGCCGCTACAATATGACGGTGAAAAAAGAAGAGATAGACGATACTCCTCTGGCGGAAAACAGCCCATTTTGCCCCAAGTGCGGGCAGAAATACCCCGATCCCAACAGAAAATTCTGTCCCTACTGCGTCAAGCGCTCGTCCATTTTCAAAAGGCTTCTGGGGCTTTTCGGCGAGTATAAGGCGCAGGTTACGGTAATTTTTGTGCTGATGGTACTTTCGGCGCTGCTGGGTGTGGTTTCGCCCTACTTTGGAACCGCATTCCTGTACGACAAGGTGCTTGACGCGGCGGGAGATTTTTTCGGAAACGTTTTGTTCGCTATTCTTATGATGGCGGGCTTCAGGCTTATATCGGAGGTGTTCCAGCTTGTGTACGGAGTGGTGTTCACAAAAGCTAACTGTAAGGTAATGCACAAGCTGAGGACAAAAGTGTTTACTTCCATGGAAAGGCTTTCGCTGCCATTCTTTACCTCCAAGCAGACCGGCTCTCTTATGACCAGAGTTGACCGCGACGCTGGAGAGGTGAGTGAAATTTTTGCCAACATAATGCCGAGCTTTGTGGTATGCGTGGTAAAGTTAGGCTCCATGCTTCTGCTGATGTTCCTTATTTCGCCTTTGCTGGCGGTATTTGTTCTGGCAATGACTGTTTTTATAATATTCAGCGAAGGATTTTTTATCCGGGGACAGCGCAGACTTTGGAGAGGAATAAACCTGTCCAACCGTAAAATGAACTCCAACCTTAACGACTCGGTAAACGGACACCGTGTTATAAAGGCTTTCGCTCGTGAGGAGCAGGAGAAGGAAAGATTCGGAAAAAACGTAAACACCGTCCGTCAGGCGGAATTTGCCGCGCGTATGAGAGGATCCAGCTTTGAATTTATGCAGAATGCTGTGTTCACAATAGGCGGGGCGATTCTTACCGTGTTCGGATATTACCTTGTGGTTACGGGACAGATCGGTTTGGGGGAGCTTATGCTTCTTACCGGCTATTTCGGAATGATGGCGGATCCTGTTTATTTTCTTATCTGGGCGGGGGACGACGTTTCCCGCTGTCTTGACGCGGCGTCCCGTATTTTTGAGATAATAGACAGCGTTCCCACCGTAAAGCCCCCGCAGAATCCCGCGAAAATCGGAGAAGAGGGTTTAAAAGGAGATATTTCCCTTAAAAACGTCAGCTTTGAGTACGAGGCGGGAGTGCCGGTGCTGAAGGACATAAGCATGGATATAAAGGCAGGTCAGTTTTACGGCATAGTGGGCAAGACCGGAGCGGGAAAATCCACTATAATCAACCTTATCTCAAGACTTTTTGACCCCACCAACGGAAATATTTCCATAGACGGGATAAACGTAAGGGATATAGCCTTTGAGGATCTCAGAAAAAGCATAGGCATAGTGTCTCAGGAAACATATATCTTTATGGGCACCGTGGCGGACAACATACGTTACGCCAGACCCGACGCCACAATGGAGGAGGTTGTCGAAGCGGCAAAGAATGCAAACGCCCACGACTTCATACTTAAGCTTCCGGAAGGCTATGACACCACAATAGGAAGCGGCGGCGCCGACCTGTCCGGCGGTGAAAGACAGCGCATTTCCATAGCACGCGCCCTTATCCAGAAGCCCAACATACTTATTCTGGACGAAGCGACGGCTTCCATGGACACCCGCACCGAAAGAAAGATTCAAAACGCCATAGACAACCTTAAAAAGGGCAGAACGGTAATAGCCATAGCTCACAGACTTTCCACACTTCGCGAAGCGGACACTCTCTGCGTTATCGAAAACGGCGAGGTTAAGGAAAGGGGTACTCATGACGAGCTTATACGCCTTAAAGGAAAGTATTTTGAGCTTTACCGCTTACAGGCGGAGGCGCTTAAGACCATTTCTATGGACTGAAAGGAACGGTAAATCATGAACGATTATAAAATTGACGATTTCTCGATAGATACTCTGAGAATTTTAGACGTTAAGGAGCTGAAATTCACCCGCAGGAACAGCGGATATCTGTATCTTGAGTATAAGGGGGACAATTACGAGGAGATAAGCCTTACCAGATTGCAGCCCTTTTACTGTCTTGATACTTACATAAGCGTGGCGTTCCGCAATAATGAAGAGGAATGGATAGAAATAGGCGTTATAAAGGATCTTAAGGAAATGAATGAGGAGCAGAGACAGCTTTGCACCGAGTACCTTAATTTCCGCTATTATATCCCGCTTATAACTAAAATCCATTCAATTAAGGACAACAGAATGGGGTATCTTTTTGTGGACGCGGAGACCACCGCGGGTCACAAGAAAATCGCCGTCAACGACTGGTGGACAAATTTCCGAATAAACAACAGCGGCATTCTCACCGTCACCGATTCGGACGGCAACAAGTATCAGATACCCGACCTGGACAAAATCGACAGGCAGAGCTACAGAAAGCTGGAGCTGTTTGTTTAACGGAAATAAGAGGTAACATAATATATGAATCTGAAAACATCAATTCCCAGAGGCTGTCCGGAGGAGATAACCTTCAGCCTCCCTTTTGACCTTACGGAAAAAGGGGAGCTGACGGAAGGACACTTTTGCGCGGACAGGGAAAAAATTTATGTTTACGGCGCGGACGGACTCGAAAACACATTCGAGATAAAGAAGTATTACAGCTTCGAGGTGTTCCGCCAGTCGGGCTGCTCGATGATAAGGGGGCGGCTGAGGGAAAACAGCAAGTGGCAGATGTTCTGCTGCTTCACGCAGACTCATTTTATACGCTTCGCGGAGCTGGCTAAGATACTGGATTTCTATGCCAAGACGGGAGTGTTTTCCGAAAAAAGCGACGCGCCGGAGGCGAACTGCCCCAAGTGCGGCGTAAAGCTTCCCACCGAGGGGGCGGAATGTCCCTTCTGCATAAAGCGGGCGGGGGTGGCAAGGCGGCTTGTAAGCAGGCTTATGAGCTATAAGAAGTATTTTTTTGCCAGCGTCATAATGTCCATCGTTTCCTACGCGGCAAGTATAGTATCCCCATCGCTGTACAGGATAGTGGTGGACGAGGTGAACAAGGGAGACACGCCGGATATGGAGCTGTTTTTCACCATCGCCGCCGTTATTATCGGACTGTCGGTGCTGATTTCGCTTGTGGACGGCTTTCGTTGGAAAATCGACGTAAGGCTTTCGGTAAACTTCATAAGAGACCTGCGCAAGGAGCTTTTTGACAAAATACAGATGATCTCCATGCGATCTTTTGCCAGAAGGACTTCGGGAGACATTATAAGAAGGGTGAGCGATGACGCAAACGCTTTGAAGAACTTTCTGACCGGACAGGGAAAGGCGATGATCCTCAACGTTGTGGCGCTGATTACCATTTCGGTAATAGCGCTCTCCGTAAACTGGAGGCTTGCGCTGCTGGTTCTGGTGCCAATGCCCGTGGCGGCGATTCTTGCTCAGAAGATAATGAGAAAGATAAACGGGCTTTACGGGAGATGGTGGAGAAAGGTCTGCAACTCCTCAAAATATCTCAACGATATAATTTCGGGACAAAGGGTAGTAAAAAGCTACGGCAGCGAGGAAAGAGAAACGGAGCGCTATACCGATATTTCGGGTGAGGTGGCTTATTCGTACAGCAAGGCGGAGTGTACATGGTACCTTTTGTACCCCATTTTAAGGTACATTTTAGCGGCAGGGGAAATGCTGATGCTCTATTTTGGCGCGTCAATGGTTTTGGATTTCAGAATCACTCTCGGTGAGTTTGTTCAGTTTACAGGATACGCATCCATGCTGTACGGACCGATGGAGTGGCTTATGCAGCTTCCTCGCGCCCTTTCACAGGCAATGGTGTCCGCCGGAAAAATCTTTGAGATAATCGACGAGCCGATTGACCTTGACGATCACGAGAACGCGGTGAATATGGACATAAAGGGTGATATTACCTTCGAGAACGTCTCCTTCGGCTATACTGCGTATAATCCGGTTCTAAAAAACATATCCTGCGATATCAAGCAGGGAGAGATGATAGGCATAGTGGGACATTCGGGCGTGGGCAAGTCCACAATGATAAATCTTTTAATGAGGCTTTACGATCCCACATCCGGCTCCGTAAAGATTGACGGGGTTGATCTCAGGGATATCAAGGCGGAGAGCCTGCATCAGAAACTGGGAGTTGTGCTTCAGGAGACGTTTTTGTTTAACGGAACCGTTTTTGAGAACATCGCCTACGCAAAGCCCGACGCCACATTTGAGGACGTGGTAAGGGCGGCGAAGATAGCCGACGCTCACGATTTTGTGACAAGGATTCCCGACGGCTATAACACTTATGTGGGCGAAAAAGGATACAGCCTTTCCGGCGGAGAGCGTCAGAGGGTCGCCATAGCAAGGGCGATTCTGCGGGATCCCAAGATACTTATTCTTGACGAAGCCACGGCGAGTCTTGACACTCAGACGGAAAAGCAGATACAGACGGCTTTGAACAGGCTTATCAAGGGCAGAACCACTATCGCCATAGCACACAGACTTTCCACCTTGAGCAGTGCGGATCGGCTTATTGTGCTGGATAAGGGAAGAGTCGCCGAAATAGGCACCCATACGGAGCTTATGGGGAGAAAAGGCGTTTATTACAGGCTTGTAATGGCGCAGAGGACAACTGCGGCGATAAAGGAAGCTGTAAACGCATAGTAATACTAATATTGGTTTAAAAAGCCATTTTATCCACTTTTTAAACCGATATTAGTATTAGTCGCTTCGCTCCTGTTTGTTTATCTTTTCGTTGGATGGCTATAGTATAAACCCTGCGTAAGGATTTGAAAGGAAATTTCTATGAAAAAATTTGACAAGCTTACGGTTTGTCTTGATATGCATGGCTGTCCCAACCGCTGCCGTCATTGCTGGTTGGGAGCTTCTCCCAACGGAAATATGAACGGTGATGAGCTTATATTTGCGGCCGAGAAGCTAAAGTCTTTCGCCGAAAGCTTTGAAATAGACTTTTGGTACAGAGAGCCTGATTTTTGTGATAATTACTCGGAAATGTGGGATCTGACGGAAAAGCTTTCCGATGTAAAAACATCTCACTATGAACTGATGAGCTTCTGGCGTGCGGTGCGCGACAAGGACTATGTGCCGTGGCTTTTTTCCAAGGGCGTAAGATCATGTCAGCTCACGCTTTTCGGAGGAGAGGAAAAAACCGACTTTTACGTCGGCCGCAAAGGAGCTTACAACGAAATAGTGAAAGCGGCGGAGCTTCTTCTGGAACACAAAATCGCTCCGCGTTTTCAGATATTTGTAAACAAGGACAATATCGGCGAATTGAGCGTAATCGAAAGACTGATTGAGGATATGGAGCTTGAAAAACGCTGTGAAAGCTTCGGCGCGGAGTTTAACCTGTTTATTCATCAGGGGAGCTGCGACGGGGAAAACGAAAAGCTTTACGATATAAGAGTCTCCGAGGAGGATTTGGAAAAAATACCGAAAAAACTTTCTGATATGACCTTGAAGTACTTCCGAAAAAAGGGTATAAAGGAGGTTTTCGGAGAAAAGGAAAGCGATTTATGCCGTGCATTTGCGCAGGATAGGTCAACCTTTGATTTAAGAGAAAGTTCCCCCGTTTTTTACGTTGACGGAAGCTTTGACGTTTATCCCAATATTTCCGCTCCGTCTTCAATTTACAAATTGGGTAATCTGAAAAACGGAGCGGAAGAAATTGCGGAAAGCTATTTGGAAAACAAATCAGCGGCTCAGAAGGCGAGCGCGAATGTGCCCGTCTGCGAAATGGCGGAAAAATGCGGTGATTTTAAAAGCGAAAGACTTTTTTCAACCGGGGATTATCGCAATTATATTCTTAATAAATATTGTGCTCTGAGCTGAAATAATAATTTCTTTTCTTTTGCAGAAACTATAACCGTACCGAAAGGAAATCGGTACGCGGACAGATTGCGGAAGGCCGAATAATTTGTCGCTTCGGTAAATTGCCCGCTTTCTTTTCGCAGCATAAGGAAAGGAAATAACGAAAAATGAAAGAAAAGGAACACGAACAGAACCGTGAAATGGAAACGCCCGCGTACACTTCCAATATGTCGGGCGATGATATATTGGGTCGTTCCGATTTATATTTAAACCCTCTGGCGGCCATGTTCACTCAAAACACGGTTGTAGCTCCCGCGGCGCTTACGGGTATCCCGCCCTATAATCCTTATTTTTTGGACGAATGGAAAAACGATGGGGAAGAAGAGGATAAGCTCAGAAGATAGTATCATACCAATATTTAATCAAATTGTAGACTTGGTCAAAGATTGGCATTAGCCACTGTCCGGATAAAAAAGCAAAGAAAATACCGCGTCACAAAAAACGGTGACGCGGTATTTTTGTCTATCTTTTATAAACTCAACTTATATATTTGTTAAATATTTACAAAAATTTTTTTTACGGTACTTTTATAATAAAAGACGCTAAATTTTTTTAAAAAGCTGCCGATATAAAATATAAGAACAGAAGTATTTTGCAATAATGGAGGAAATTATTATGAGTACTGTAAACGGTCTTTTAAATTCGGGTTCGGCCGGCGTAACGGGCAGCTCCGTAGCCAATAAAACGCTTAATAATATCAACGAAAAGCTCTCCGATATTGAAAATGATACCACTCATTCCGAAGAGTATAAGGAGAAGCAGGTAAAGAAGCTCAACAGCCAGGTGCAAATTATCAACAGTTCCGCCGCCAATATCGCCAATGCCGGCAATCTTATCAACGGTATGCTGGGTAAAGCGGACGTAAGTGATTTCAGCGCCTTTTTTGGCAACAACTTAGGCGCGGTGAGAGCGCTTATGAATGCCAACACAATTGCTCAAAACGACGCCCGCACACTTGCGGCGGAAATACGTCTCGATAAAATCAGGGGAAATGACACTTCGGATAAGGAGGAAAGACTTGCGAACCTTACCGAAAGCAGCTCTATACTCAACAAATCCCTTAATTCCCGCATTGACGGGCTTCTTTCCGATGAAAAAACCGATAAAGATACCCGCAGCGTTATAGACCGTATTAAGGACGATCTTAAGGCAAATCAGCAGAAGCTGGACAAGGAATTCGGCAGAACCAAGGACGACAAGGAAGAGGACGGCGTTACCACCAAATCGGAGCTCAGCGAGGATTCCAAGACCGGAAAGAATACCGGGACGAAGCCAACCGTTATCGACAGCATAAAGTCGGGTCTTGCGGAGAATCAAAAGAAGCTTGACGAGGAGTTTTCCGCTAAGGCGTAATTTTATACCAATCTTTAATCAAGTTGTAAACTTGATTAAAGAAAAGTATTATTTAAAATTTTTTAACAACTTTTAGGGCGAGTTTTTATCTCCATTTTTTAAAATGCAAGAATTTGACCTCTCCGATTTTCGGAGAGGTCGTTTTTTGTACAATATTACATTTGTTGATTTTATAAAACTTCCAATAATACTACTTTTTGTTTATGTATTAGCAACAAATTTTTTCTTTTTCTTCTTTTTTTTACATATGATGTTCACAAAAAAGGTTGCATTGAAACGTTAAATATGGTAAAATATAATCAGCTATGAACTATGATTGAAAGGAGCAATACCGTCATACTGATTTCGATTCGTGCTATCGTTGGAATGCGGAAAACGAATCGAGGCTGCGACTTATACCAAGCTTTTTCTTTTTATTTTATTGAATGGCTTTTCCGGCATTATCGGTTGGCGGCGGTAACGCAATGAATGTCTTAAGCGCCGCGTTTCGTGAAACAAAATGCGTTAATATAAGAATTGATCTTACAAGAGATATTCCCCTGACCGTTTTAGGCAAATATCATAATTTAGGCAAAAAAGACAGGAGAATGAATCTCCGTGAAATAATATACGCCGAGGATTTTCCTCCCCTCGCCGACGTTTTCAGCGAGATAGTTTCGGGAAGACAGAAGGCTTTGAACGCCCACTGCCGCGTTAATATCGGCGACGAATATCATTGGGTGTATTTAAGCTGTTCCTTGCGCAAGGATACCTTTAACCGCACTCAGCATCTTACGGGTACCATGATGGACGTATCGGAGTATCTTGATACGGCGGAAACCGACTTCGTACTTGACGGCGCGGCAAAGAAAAACCGTGAGAGGATTGACGCCGCAATAAAAAGTCAGGAATCCACCCTTACCGATATTTTAGGCGAAGATTACCTTTTAAGGATACAGCAGGCTCTTACGGTAAACAACGGCGTTTTCTCCGCAATTTACGATGAAAACGGAGCCCCTCTGATTATCCCTCCTGACGAAAACGGACAGATAATTTCCCAGAAAAAATTCAAACATAAAATAAGCAGAGAGATACGCTGCAATCACAAGGTTATGGCAATCTGGACGATCGCCTGTGACGATACGACGGAGCTGGCCAAGACGGAGCCTTTGCTTGACGTTCTCACCGAGACGGTTTCCCAGATCGCCAACGCCATATTCGTGCTTTATAACGAGATGGAAAATTCCCAAACCGCCAATCAGCAGTTGGGCAGCAATATAGAGCAGCAGATACTTTTAAACAATGTTTATACTATTATATTGGAAAACAACAATGCCTTCGAGGCGCTGAAAATGGTTATCCGAATGGTAGGAGAGTATCTTAAGCTGGATCGAATCTCACTTTATGACTATGATTCCGAAACGGGTTATTCCGCTTTAAACACAGAATGGTCCGCCAAGGGAATAAAAATGGAGTATGTCTTTAAGGTGGAGGATTTTCCTCAGCTTATGGAAGAGCTGAATTACTGCGATACGTTTTTTTCGGGCGGGGGATTTACCGAGCTTAACAAGACCGGCGTCAAGTCCTTCGTGGTGTCTCAGCTTTCCGCGGACGGAAAGTTTACGGGTCTTATTTTTTACGAAACAATAACAAGGGAAAGAATATGGAGCAATGCGGACAAAAAGCTGCTGCGCAATATTTCCCAGATAGTTTCAACCATGCTGATACGATGCAATATGGACGCCGCCATAAGAGAACAGAACGAACGGCTTAAAAGGCTCGCTTTCACAGATCCCGTACTGGGAATACCAAACAGAACCTGTCTTGACAGGGATCTTTCCGCTCAGCTTACGCAAGGGGAACACGGCGCAGCCATATCCATGAAAGTAACCAACATAAATACCGTTAATGAAGCCTTCGGGCATATATACTCGGATAATCTGATCCAGAAAATAGCCCGGTATATATATGAAATAAATTTGGGCGATAAGCAGGTATACCGATTCAGCGGCAGCGTATTGATGATACTTATAAAAAACTGCGGCAGAGACGGCGCCAAGGATTTTCTGGACAACCTTCTCGAAAGGTTTACCCGTCCATGGACGGTGGCGGGGGAGGAACACTATCTTGAAATGAACGCGGGTATAGCCTTTTATCCCCAGGGCGATGACAGCTGCGGCGAGATATACCGCCGCTCTACCCTTGCTTTATACCGCGCTGCGGAGGAAGAACCGAATATGTACGCCTTTTATCTGGAGGGAAGCGAGGAAAAGGCTGGCAGCGTTTACAATGCGGAGCAAAGGCTCCGTCACGCCGTTATCAACGGAATGGAGGGGTTCGGTGTAAAATATCTTCCCGTGATAGATACCGAGGGTCACATAATTGCGCTTGAGGCGGGAGTGTGCTGGAAAGACGGGGAGCGGGGAGAGATTCCTGCGGGAAGGGTTATTTCCATCGCCGAAAGTATAGGTCTCGATGAGCTTATAGACACATGGATTATAAACCGCTCCTGCGCCATGCTCAGAGAAATAATAGATTTCAGCGGGCAAAGCGAATTGGTGGTGAACATCAACCTTACTTCCCACGAGATTCAGCGTTCGGCGATACACAGAACCATTACCACCGCAATAGAAAGATACGGACTCAACGGCCGCAATTTGGCTGTGGAAATACCGGAAAAGTCTCAGCTTAAAATAGGCGGCGATATAGCCCCCATATTAAACAGTCTGGCAGAGATTGGCGTAAGGATTATAATAGACGATTTCGGAAGAGAGTATATGTCCATTTCCAGCCTTAAAATAGGCAATATAAGCAAGATAAAGATTAGAGCCGAGCAGTTTCTCTGCGCCGACGAGTTTGACAGCGCCGCCATTGCGAGCGTTCTCAATCTGGCGCATAAAAAAGGGATTTCCGTCTGTGTTAAGCACATAGACAGCAAGGAACAGCTTGAAGCCATATGCGGCTACGATGTGGATTTGCTTCAAGGGGAATTTCTCGTGGGGCATTACTGCGAGGAGGATACGAAAAAGCTTTTCGGAACGGTTGAACTTACTGCGGTAAGCTCGAAACTCAGAGCTTATACATAATACTAATCACTTTTCACTTTTAAAACTGTTGGATTGGTGTTTTGGGTGCAACCCTTTTTAAATTATGGATTATATCCATAGTTTAAAAAGGGTTTGGTATAAAAAGCTCAAAAAAATTTTTTCTTTATTCCCTGTCGGCTATTGAAAAAAATTGTCAGAGAGTATATAATATAATGAGGTTAACAAAAAACGCGGAGTCAAAAAAACTCAATGAAGGTCGCAAATGATAAAAAAAGGTTTAAAAATCGCATTGGAATATATTAAGCGGCTGGATAAGGTGCTTATTTTGCTGTGCGTTTCCGCCAGCGTATTTGGCATAGTGCTGCTTTACAGTATGTATGTAAACGAATTTGCTTCGGTCAGCGCCGCTTATTACAAAACGCAGATCACCGCCTTGTGCCTCGGTGTGGCGGCAATGTTGGTGGTGGCGGCGATAGATTATAAATTTATTTCAAAGATATGGTTTATTTACGCTCCCGTGGCGCTGATACTTACCCTCTTGCTGTTCACGAGCCTCGGTCAAGGTGTGGACGGAGCGGACGACATAGGCTGGTTAAAGATAGGCAGCTTTACGATACAGCCGTCGGAGCTGCTTAAGGACGCTTTTATAATGACATTTGCCACTCATCTGTACAAGGTGGGAAAGAATATGAACCGTCTGCCGCATTTTCTGCTGCTCTGTGTTCACGGAATGATACCGGTAGGACTTATTTCCTTTCAGGGTGACGACGGGACGGCTCTGGTGTTCTTGTTCATTTTTGTTGTAATGCTGATCGTGGCGGGATTAAGCTGGAAATATATCTTGCTTGGCTGCGCGGCAGTTCCTCCCGCGATCTATTTTATATGGAATTATGTTATGCAGCCGCACCATAAGGCGCGCGTACTAATACTTTTTGACCCTGTTATGCAGGAGCAGTATCCCGACAGATGGTATCAGCAGCATTGGGGCAGGATAGCTCTGGGCAGCGGAAAAATGACGGGTGTGGGGCTGTTCGGCGGAGATTATGTCTACACAGCGTATATTCACAACGATTTTATATATGCCTATATCGGAAACGCTCTGGGTTTCGTGGGGTGTTTGGGTACGATAGCCGTGCTGCTTATGATCTGCATGAAGGTTTATATGAACAGCGTTCAAGCCAAGGATCTTTTGGGAAAATATATCTGCATCGGCGTTTTCGCCATGATAATGATACACTCGGTTTTAAATATAGGAATGGTATTGGCGGTACTGCCGGTTATAGGAATACCTTTGCCGTTCATAAGCGCCGGAGGTACCTCTACGGTGTCGCTTTATGTGGCGGTGGGGCTTGTACTGAGCGTTTACGGGCACAGGGGCAGAAAGTACCATATGTTTTATACCGAAAAAGAGTAGAAAAAGCATTTTGTTGTCATTATGTTTAAATAAAAACCGTTTTTACCACGAGTAAAAAAGAAAGGAAAAGAGGATATGTCAAAAACCGTACCGGTCAGCGAGCTGTATGGCTCAGGTGAGCTTGAAAGGCAGAAGGCGCGTTACAGAAAAGCCATTGAAGATTATAAAAGTTATTTCGGGGGTATAGGCGACGGCTTTCGCTTATTTTCCGCTCCGGGAAGGACAGAGGTAGGAGGCAATCATACCGATCATAATCACGGAAAGGTTCTGGCAGCCGGTGTAAACATGGACGTTATCGCCGTTGTGGAGCCTATTGAGGTACCTAAGATAGCGCTTAAGAGCGAAGGTTATGAGGAAAGCATTATCGAAATAAACGACCTTGAGGTTAAGGAAAGCGAGAAAAATACCGCAGATGCGCTGATAAGGGGCGTTGTGGCCGGATTTAAGAAAAGCGGATATCAGGTAGGCGGATTTAAGGCTTACACCACCACAAATGTGCTTAAGGGAAGCGGTTTAAGCTCCTCGGCGGCGTTTGAGGTATTGGTTGGTAATATTCTCAGTGCACTTTACAACAACGGCGGCATCGGAGCTATCAAAATAGCGCAGATAGCTCAGTACGCCGAAAACGAGTATTTCGGAAAGCCCAGCGGATTGATGGATCAGATGGCTTCCTCGGTCGGCGGCTTTGTGGCGATAGATTTCAAGGATGTGGACAGCCCCATAATCGACAAAATAGAGACGGATTTCAACAATTTCGGACACGCGCTTTGCATTGTCGACACTAAGGGGGATCACGCCGATCTTACTCCCGACTACGCGGCTATTCCCGCAGAGATGAAGGCGGTGGCGGAGCATTTTTCGGTTGAATATCTTCGTCAGATCTGCCGCGAGGACGTAATGCTTAACATAGACATACTTCGCGGGGAGTTCGGGGATCGGGCGGTGCTTCGTTCGCTTCATTTCTTTGACGAGAACGACAGGGTGGACAGACTTGTTCACGCTCTCAAGACCGAGGATTTCGATGCGTTTCTGGATTCCATAAGGGAGAGCGGCAACAGCTCTTATAAGTATTTGCAGAATGTTTTTTCTTCCAACGATATAAAAAATCAGGGATTGGGAATAGGACTTAACGTTGCGGAGAGCGTACTTAAGAGAAAGGGCGCCTGCCGTGTTCACGGGGGCGGCTTTGCGGGAACGATTCAGGCCTTTGTTCCCACAGAAATGCTTAAGGAATTCAAGATGTGCCTTGAAAAGGTATTTGGCGCGGGAAGCTGTCATATTCTCGGAATAAGGAAGATCGGCGGTACCGAAGTTGACAGGGACAGTATCCGTGAGGAAAACACGGAGGAATAAATCGGGAGGTTTCGAAAAGGCTGTGATTTTATTTACAGTCTTTTTTCAAGTGCAGATTATAACCGCCCCAAATAAATACTCTAAAAGAATTGCCGCAAGAAGAAATTTTCTTCTTGCGGCAAACCGACGGTTTATTTTAAAGTATTTAATAATGATCTTAGATCAAGGTACAGACAAATAATGCGTATAATATAAAATCGTATCGGGCTGAACAGCACAAAATTGTGTTAATCCGTTTTATACGGTTCCAATTCTTTAATTACCGTAATATCCGCTAGCGCGTCAACCTTTATTCCGTTTTCGGTGTATTCTTCGGAAAACACCTTTCCGTTTTCCCGTATTTTAGCGGTAAGCCCTCCCTTGTCGTAGGGCAGAAGCAGGCTTATCCGCTTTGAGCTTTCGGGAAGATTTTCGGCGACCGCTCTGAGAAGCCGATCAAATCCTTCTCCGGTTTTGGCGCAGATTTTAACTGTATCACTGCTTTCGGGAATGTTGTTTTTGAGAAGATCGCATTTGTTCAGCACGTTTATAACAGGTATTTCGCCGCAGCCCAGCTCCGTCAGCAGCATACTTGTGGTTTCCGCCTTTTCCGCCGCCTCGCCGTCGCTTATGTCCAAAACGTGAAGTATAATGTCGGCGCTTGCCGCTTCCTCAAGAGTAGATTTGAACGCCTCCACAAGATTGTGGGGCAGTCTTCGAATCAGTCCTACCGTGTCTATTACCAGTACGGTTCGTCCGTCGGGAAGCTCTATCCCGCGGGAGGTCAGGTCGAGAGTGGCGAAAAGCTTATCCTCCGCCAATACGTTTGCTCCCGTGAGATTGTTCAGAAGCGTGGACTTTCCCGCGTTGGTGTAGCCCACTATCGCGGCGGTCAGCACGTTGTCCTTTTTCCGGCGGGAGCGGGAAAAGCTCCTTCTTTTTTCAAGCTCCTTCAGGTTTTCCTCAAGCTTTGTTATTCTGCTTCTTATATGGCGGCGATCCGTTTCAAGCTTTGTTTCGCCGGGACCTCTCGTTCCTATTCCGCCGCCGAGCCTTGACATTGACGCGCCTATTCCCGCGAGGCGAGGGAGCCGGTACTTAAGCTGAGCCAGCTCAACCTGTAATTTACCTTCGTTTGTGACAGCGCGGCCCGCGAAAATGTCTAAAATAAGCATGGTGCGGTCTATTACCCTTACGTTTACTATATCCTCGATGTTTCTTATCCTGCTGGCCGTCAGTTCACAGTCGAATATCACAAGGTCGGCTTCAAGCTTATTCGCCAGATCGCGCAGCTCTTCTATCTTCCCTTCGCCGATAACGGTGGCTGGTTCGGGAGCGGAGCGCTTTTGTATAACCTGCGCCACAACTTCTGCTCCGGCGGTTTTGGCCAGCTCCTCCAGCTCTTTCATAGAGGATTCGCAGTCGTATTCGCCGCAGTCGGCGGCGGCAAGAACGGCTTTTGTTACAATTTTTTCTTTAATGATGTTATCAGTCATATATACCTCCAAAGGAATGTGGTTGTTTTATTTTTGATGGCGGCGTATCCGAAAAAAGCAAATTTATTTTCCGATACGTTTTCCGGTACGGTTAAAATTATTTATTGATCATTTCAATCTCCTCCTTTGGATAAAAATTTGTTTAGTCTTTTGTTCTTGATTTAATAATTCCCATTTCACTCAGTCCTTTCGGGGAAAATCCCTTTAATATGATTTTTCGCCTGTATAAAGGCAAAAGGAGATGCTTGCAATGCAATTTGAAAAATTTGACGTAATTATAGTGGGTTCGGGGGTGTCGGGTCTTTACTGTGCCCTTAACCTTAACCGCGCGCTGAAAATCCTTATGATTTCCAAAAAGGAGATAACGCTGTGCAACTCGGCTCTGGCTCAAGGCGGGGTCGCCGCGGTAATGAACCCCAAGGACGACGATTATTCCCTGCATATTAAGGATACCCTTGTTGCGGGCGGATACAAGAACGATATGAACAATCTTAAAATTCTTGTGGAGCAGGGACCCACCGACGTTAAAAACCTGATAAAATACGGCGTTGATTTTGACCGCAACGAGGACGGCTCGGTAAACCTCACTCTTGAGGGCGGTCACTCTCGTCACCGCATTGCTCATCATAAGGACAGCACGGGCTTTGAGATAGTGACTGCGCTTATCGATCAGGTTATAAAGCTTAAAAATCTCACCATAATGGAAAATTCTCACCTTCTGGGTCTTGAAAAAGACGGTGAGGATTTTTATCTCGATATCTTCAAATCGGGCAAGCACCATTATTATACCACAAAAGCGGTGGTTTTGGCAACAGGCGGTATAGGAAGAGTTTACGATTTTACAACAAATTCCGCCATTGCCACGGGGGACGGGATACAGTTCGCCTATAATCTCGGCGCTAAAATAAAGCATTTAAGCTATGTCCAGTTTCACCCCACCGCCTTCGCCGACAGGAAAAACCGCGAATGCTTCCTTGTGTCCGAGGCTGTGAGGGGGGAAGGCGCCTATCTTCTCAACGCCAACAAGGAAAGGTTTATGCACAAGTATGAGCCGGAGCGTAAGGAGCTGGCTCCCCGCGACGTGGTGTCAAAGTGTATGATGAAGGAGCAGAAGGCGGTAGGGAGCGACGAATTCTGGCTGGATATTTCCTACAAGGATCCCGAATTTGTAAGAAACCGCTTCCCGATGATATACAAGAGAGTGCTTGAAAAGGGCTATGATATGACTAAGGAGCCTATACCCATATATCCTTGTCAGCACTATCTTATGGGCGGAATAGACGTTGACGGAAACGGTGCCACCTCGGTAAAGGGCTTGTACGCGGCGGGAGAATGCGCTCATACGGGCGTTCACGGAGTCAACCGTCTTGCTTCAAATTCTCTTTTGGAGGCACTTGTGTTCAGCCGTCTGATAGCGGAGCAAATAAATCTCACCACCCCCGCCGCTAAGGATTATTCTCCTCATGAAGGCACCTTCCGCTCGACCGACGGAGAGGAGCTGCCTTCGGGATTGCGCACCGAGGTAAGGCATATTATGCAGAAAGCTTACTTTGTGGTTCCCGACTATGAGGAGGCGGAGAAGGGGCTTAAACGGGTTGAGGAGATAAAGGAAATGCTGGATAAGGGTAATTACGCTTTGACTCCGGATTATGTTGAGGCAAAATCCGTGGCCACGGTGGCTTATATTATTCTGGGAGAGGTTGCGAAAAGAAGCAAAGAAAACAATTGAGAGGAGAAGAAAGGATTACAAAAATGAAATTACAACAGTTCTACATCGACGACATAATAAAAACCGCGCTGAACGAGGACATAAACTATATCGACAGCACCACCGACCTGCTTATACCCGAAAACGACGTTTCGGAAGCCTATTTTATTGCGAAGGACAGCGGAGTATTGGCCGGAGTAGAGGTGGCGGCGCGCGTATTTAAGCTTCTTGACGAAAATATCGAGATTAAATTTTTGTTCAGGGACGCCGATACGGTGAAAAAAGGCGATATTATAGCGGAGTTTAAGGGAAATACCGCCGCGATGCTTAAGGCGGAGCGCACTTCCCTTAATCTTATCCAGCACATGAGCGGAATTGCCACTTATACGAGAAAATGCGCCGAACTGGTAAAGGGTACAAACGCTTCCGTTGCCGACACCAGAAAAACCCTTCCGGGACTGCGTCCGCTTCAGAAATATTCGGTAGCGGCAGGCGGGGGAAAAAATCACCGTTATAATCTCACAGACGCCGCCATGCTTAAAGACAACCATATTGACGCTTACGGGGGGATTACCGCGGCGGTAAATGCTTTGCGGGAAAAGGCGGGGCATATGCTGAAAATAGAGGTTGAGGCGCGCACGCTTGAAGATGTTAAAGAAGCACTGGACTGTAATACCGACGTTATTATGCTGGACAATATGAGCTGCGAGGAAATGAAAGAGGCGGTTAAGCTCACGGACGGACGCGCAAAGCTTGAAGCCAGCGGGAACGTTACCCTTGACAACATAAGGGAGATAGCCGAAACGGGGGTCGACATCATCAGCCTCGGAGCGCTGACTCACAGTGTAAAGGCCTTTGACATTTCCATGAAATGGAGAAAAAAGTGATGTCCGGGCAGCCTGTTGTTTATGAAACGCTTAAAAAAATGGGGGTAAGCTATCGCAAGGAGGAGCATATTGCCGTTTTTTCGGCAGAGGACAAGGAAAAAAGCGGTCTGCGTATATGGGACGGGTATAAGGTGAGCAAAAACCTGTTTCTGCGCAATGCCAAGGGGGACAAGCATTATCTTGTGGTGACCACTGTGGACAAGAAAACGGATTTGAGGCGGTTGGCAGAAAAAATCGGTTCCACAAGACTTTCCTTCGGTTCGGAGCAGCGTCTCGAAAAATATCTTAAGGTAAAACCCGGCTCCGTTTCCGCCTTTTGCGTGCTCAACGACGAGGAAAGGGCAGTTACGGTGGTGTTCGACGAGGCGTTAATGGGAGAAAAGTACTTCGCGCTTCACCCTAATGAAAATACCGCAACGATATTTATTGATTTTGAAGATGTGGAAAGATTGGTAAAGGAACACGGGAACGAAATTGTTTACGCAGAGTTATAAACTGTGCGTTTTTGACAAAAGATGTAAACAAAAAGATTACTTTTAGTATAAATCGGAGTGAAATTTTGAGCAAAACATGTATTTATCTTGACAACGCCGCAACAACTCGGATAAGCGACAGAGTTTACAATGCCATGCTGCCCTATCTGAGGGAAAGCTACGGCAATCCGGGCGCGATTTATTCTCTTGGCAGAGAAGCCGCCCGTGCTTTAAAAAACTCCCGCTTGATGTGCGCAAAAGCTCTGTCCTGTGAACAAGGGGAGATATATTTCACCTCCGGCGGCAGTGAAAGCGACAATTGGGCGATCATATCCGCCGCGGAAAGTATAAGGGAGCAGGGGAAAAACAGGATAGTGACTTCCCCTTTTGAGCATAAGGCAGTGCTTAATACCGTCAATGCTCTTGAAAAACGGGGCTTTGAAACCGTTTATCTTCCCGTATACGAAAACGGGGTGGTAAAGGCGGAGGACGCCGAACGGGTTATTGACGAAAAAACCGCTTTGGTTACGGTAATGTACGTGAACAACGAGATAGGCACCATTCAGCCCGCTGCGGAAATAGGAGCGATTTGCAAGAAAAAAGGCGTTTTATTTCATACCGACGCGGTGCAGGCGGCGCCCCATATGATCATAGATGTGCAAAATGATAACGTTGATTATCTTTCGATATCGGGTCATAAGCTTCATGGGCCTAAGGGTGTGGGGCTATTGTACTGTCGGAAAGGCGTTCCGTTAAGGCCGTTCGTGAACGGGGGCGCGCAGGAACACGGATTAAGGGCCGGAACGGAGAATCTCGCTTCGATAGTCGGTTTGTCGGAGGCAATGGCCGAAACGGCGGAAAACGCAGAGAGTGAACGCAATGCAATGCTACTGTTAACAAAAAAACTAACAAGCGCATTGGATAAAGTAAAAGGGGCGCATTTAAACGGGGACAGGACAAAAAGAATCCCCTCAATACTGAATTACAGCTTTGAAGGGATAGAGAGCGAAAGTCTCGTTTTACAGCTTGATCTTAAGGGTATAGCCTGCGCCGGAGGTTCCGCCTGCACTTCGGGGAGCGTTCACCCGTCTCATGTTCTTATGAGTCTGGGAATGTCCGAGTCTTTGGCGAGGGGAGGATTGAGAATAAGTCTTGGCAGGTATAATACCGAAGATGAAATCAACATTTTTATCGGAGAATTGACAAATATTCTGGAAAAGCTTCGGAAATTGACGGGATTTTAAAGATCGAACCATTCTCTTATGCAGGCTTCAAGCTCCGTCGCCATTTCAAACTGTTCGGTTATGCGGGGGTGACCGGGAGTTGCTTTTCCGCAGCGGGTAAAGGTAAAGTGTTTTGTAATGCCGTCTGAAAGCTCGGTCTCGATTTCGTCAAGGAGCTTATCCCATTTGGGGTCGTGTATCAGTAGGGTAAGTATCATCAGTATTTTTACGGGTTTATTGTAGCGGCGCCTCAGGTCGGCGATTATTTCCTTGTATTTTTTCTTCCAGCGCTTTGTAAATTCGGGATTGTCTATAACCGAGGGATCGGGGTTGTGGTCGTTCTGTCCTACCGCCATGATTATAAGATCGGGGGTGAATCGGGAGAAATCCCAGTCGGTAAATCCTTCTTCGGAGTAGCTTACATAGCTTGCTTTATCATAGGTGGATTCGATTCCTATTATGTTGTCAATTTCGGGACCACCGAAAAAGCCGGTTTTGTCCATAAGCGCTATTCCGCCCTGGGCGTTGTCGAACACTCTTGCGTTGAGCTTTCTGCCCAATATGTAAGGGTAAGCGAAATAGCTGTTGTCGTAATAGCCCACATACTTGAATTCGTCGTAGTCACTGCAGCCCTCATAGTACAATGCTTCGCAGATTTCTCCCGCCGATACGCTGTCGCCAAACACTTCTATGTTTAACACATAATTTTTTTGCGGCTTGCTCACATTGGCGTTTTCTTCGGTCTCTATGCCGCAGAAGCGTATATAGTGGGCAGCCGCTTGTCTTTTAAAAACGGTAAGGGTATGTACGTCGAGATTATCTCTTACGGGAACCTCGATGTAAATTTCCTTATCGTTTTCTTTCAGTTCAAATTTATATTGTATTCCGTCCAAGATAACGCCAACGGAGCAATATTGAAACATGGCCTCGTTCATAACGTAAATGCCCAGCTTGTTTCCCGTGAATTCCGTTTCCACGGAGCAGCCGGGATAGGTCAAAAGGGGCCTTTGGGGTTGAGACAAGTCGATTCTGCCATTGTATAGGAATTGTTCGCCGTTGGGTAATGTTTTCATTTTTCCTTTTTCCTTTCTTATGGAGTTATTACAAATTATAGTAACATATTTTTTTGGTAAAATCAAGGGAAAGTCAAATTTTTTTACCGCTTTTTATGAATAATTGAATAATGTTGACAAGGAACTAAAAAGAATATATACTATAATAAAAGTGTAATGTTATGGAGTATTTATCACCAAAGCTTGACATTGTATTTAATACCAATATCGGTTTAAAAAGTGGATAAAATGGCTTTTTAAACCGATATTGGTGTTAATGGTGTAACTCTGTTTTGACTGTAGACTTTGTTATATTTTGTCTACAGTCAAAACAGAGATTAGTATAAGGCAATACCGCACAAAGATTGTCGTTCAGACGAGCAAAAGGTCGTTAAAAGGTAAGGGAAGAGGCACTGTTTAATGAAAGAAGCGCGTTGCTGGGAGCGAGAGAGGAGGGAATAGAAAAAGGCAGAGCGGAAGGTGTAGCGGAAACAATTGAAAGCATTGTTAAAAGCCTTCGTGAGATGGGAATGAGCGAGGAAATGATTCGTGAAGTCGTCAGTAAATCGGGCGAAAGAAAATCGGAACACAAACAGTAATATAATTATAGTATAAAAAAGAATTAAAATTTTTTTATGACTGTGAAACTTTTCGGGGTTGTTTGGAGACTACCTAATTGCAGGAAGGAAATAAAGCCTTTGGTTGTGAGTCCCGGCGGGGGGCTTATGAGAAAATAGGAGAAGATCGGGCAATAAAAATTTGCGATTTCTGAAACTTTTTCATAGAACCGCTTGACTTCATAATTGCAAGGCGAAAACAAAAAAAGCCTTTGGAAAATTTAGCAATAATCTATGTAAATCGGATTTAAATATGGTATAAATTGCCAATTGAAATTTACATAATTGTATGGTAAACTTAACCATGTAATTAAAGGATAAGCTAAATTATCCTGCGGCTGTGTCGGGTCGCTTGTCCAAAACCCCTCCGACGTTAGCCTGCAAAAAGCTATACTTACAGACAAATTTACTTAAGTCTGTTTTATAGGAAAACAAACATAATAAAAAAATGGAGGACTTATTATGAGCATGAAAAAAATTATTGCCAGCGCAGCAGCTGCCGCTTTGACAGTTAGCTCGCTTGCAGTAGTAGGTGTTTCTGCCGCTCCTACCACAAAGACCTTTAACTTTGTTGGCAGGACCGGCGACATGACCATCAGCTATTCCAATACTGTTGGTTTCAGAGGCGGCTATGACCGTGAATATATTTTCCAGTTGACTGATCCCGCAGCAGTGTATGAGTTTGATTACACTCTTGGCTTCTCCGTAAAGGATGGCTACAAGAAAGATAATGAAGCTGACGTTGCTAACCTTGTTAAGGCTGTTACAACCGGCAGCGGTACAGTAATCACCGTAACAGGTACCAACGGAGCAGGCAGAACAGTTTCTTCCAAGGCTACCGCAAAAATCGTTAAGGATAAGGATGATAAACCCGTAAAGGAAACCTTCACTGTAAGATGGGAAGGCGATACTGATGGCGTTACCCTTCAGAAGCATGAGCTTGATCTTACCAACATGGTAACCATCACTTCCATTTCCGTTTCCAACGAGTTTAAGGTAAATACCGGCAAATATGCGGTTCCCGAAGGCGTAGCCAATATCAAGGTTGGCAACAACCTCGTTTTGGAAGACAGAAAGCTTGACCTTAGCGACAACGGAAGCTACAAGAGCACTTCTAAGGACGGCGATGGCGCTGTTATCAGCACAGGCACCATCTATACATTTGAAGGAATAGCAGGTCAAAAGTCTCCTGTTCTTGATAACAACGGTGTTTGGGATGCTGGTATTGAAGGTATTTCTCTTGGTCACAACCTCCTTCGTTGGACAAACGACAACATCGTTCAGAACAAGGGCGCTAAGCTGAGAATCAACTTTATGACTCCTTCTCAGTTGAAGGATGCCATTACTTCCGGTAACATCACAACATATCCTACTCTCGATCAGGACTGGGCTAAGTTGGACGGTAATACCGTATTGATTCCCGAATCTTCTTCCAGCTCTTCCACTATGGATATCATGATCGGTGTAAACCTTCAGAACACTACTAAGCTTCAGCAGGCTACCAACATCAACAACTACGTTGCTGAGTTTGACTGGGATACACTCGTACACAACTCCGCTTCTACCGTTTCCGGTAACGTAGACAGCATTGCTATCCGTGTTAACGAGAAATCCAATAACGTTAACGATAACATTGCTGATAAGGATGGCAAGCTCGCTATCAGAAGCATCGAAATCGTTATCCCTGAGCAGACTGCTACTGCTCCCGTTGACGAAGTAATCGAAGTTGAAGACCCCGTTTCCGGCGTTAAGGCTTCCGGTACCGCTGCTACTATCCGTGGCAACGGCGGCGCGATCCTTCAGGCTATCGGCAAGCTCACTTCTAGCAACCTTACTTATGAAGTAAAGCTCCTTGACAAGGACAGCAACGCTGTTCAGCCTGCCGGCGAAGTTACTCTTACTCTGCCTATTCCCAAGGACAATCAGGGCAAGACCATTAAGGGCGGCACAGTTGCTCACGGTCTTTCCAACGGCACTGTTGAGAATCTTCCTATCGTTAACATCGACACTTACAAGACCGATGGTTTTGTAAAGGTTGTTACCAAGTCTTTCAGCCCCTTCACCATCACTTTCGCTACCTTCGGTATGGATTTTGAAGATGACGAGACCACTACTGAGACTGAAGCTACAACTACCGAGCCTGTAACTGAAGAAGTTACTACTACCGAAGCTCCCGCTCAGACCGGTTCCACCAACGGCGGTGAAGACAAGAACGTAGGCACTGGCGTAGTTCTCGCAGTTGTTCCTGCTGCTATCGCTGCTGCTGCAGTTGTAATCTCCAAGAAGAGAAAGTAATTGAATCTTCGTTGAAGAAAAGATAACGGAATATTTAAACCCCTTACGGAAACGTGAGGGGTTTTCCGTTTTTTTAAAGCATATTGTAAACTTTTTCTCAATGGGTAATGAATTTTTTACTTGAAAAAAATGAAAATCTATGATATACTTATACTAATTCTCAATCATCTTGTAGACAAAATTTCACAGGGTCTACAAGATGATTGAGAATTACACCCTAAGCACTAATTCCCGATCGACAACAAAATT
>CAJUFF010000011.1 GCA_910585505.1 uncultured Ruminiclostridium sp.
TATTATAGCACATTCTTCTTTATTATGCAAGATTTAGATTTAAGAGAATACTAATAACCATTTTGCTATGATTTTATACTAATAACCATTTTGACACAGGATAAAATCATAGTCAAAATGGTTATTACACCCAAAACACTGTTAACCAATTAAAAACCATTTTTCCAATTTTTAATTGGTTAACAGTATTATCCTGTGTCAAAATGGTTATCAGTATTAACAGTATTACTTTGTGTTAAAACAGAGGACGCACTGCAAGCGAGAGCGCCCTCTGTTTTTGATAAGCGATTTCAAATAATAAGTAATAAACTTTTATTCGGCCGTGGTTGTCGTTTCACCCATATCGGGCAAAGATTCATGTACAATCAAATCGGATCCTGCGGGGTCAAGCTGAGGAGCACAGAAATTCTTTTGAACGGAAACGTTATCCGCTATCCAATCAATCCCTATGATTTCGTCGGAGGTAAGCGTTGCCCCCTTTTCTATTTTAACAACGCCTTCGGTATCCTTAACCTCTCCTGTAAAAATAAGGGTTTTCTCTTCAAAAGCCAACTGATACAGAACGTCGCATATCTCTACGGTGCCTTCACGGCAGGTTTCGCTGAAATCAATAATACGAACCGCCTTTTCTCTTACTCCGCCCATATAGACGGTAGGTATCTTGCCCATGGCATATCTGACGTTGCGAAGCTGATCTATCAAAAAAATGGAAAGATAGTAATAACATCCCGAAAGATATGTATTGGGAGCAAGTTCAGGCATATTGTGAGCGAGACCGATTACCTTAACGCCCAACTGTTCACAGTACTCCACGGCATACTTTGAATAAGTGGCGGTAAAGATCACGTCGCAGCCCTGAGCCACAAGGTCGTCTATCGCATTCTTGTTCTCCTCATCCTCAAAGCCCCATGCCCAGTTAAGACGTATATCGGGATGAGTCTTGTCGTTAAGCTCCTTTGTTCCCTGTATATAACCGTCCACTATGTTGTAAACCGACATAACGGAAGGATCAGCCACAACGCCTAAAATATTGCTGTCCGAATTGAATGCCGCCGCCAAACCACAGACATAAGAGCCTTTGTACATTTCACCCTGAAACACGGCAAGATTCGATCTTGTTCTTTCTCCGCCGAAGCTTATAAAATAAACCTTGTCGTTGGCTTCCGCTTCCTCGTGAATAACATTGGCAAAGCGGTTGCTGGTACCAACTATAACATTGCAGCCCGCATTTACCAGTTGGGCGGTGGCGTCAGCAAACTGAGAAACAAGAACATTTTCCACATAACACGTCTTTGCGCCGTCCAACGAACGTTCTATCTCCGCTCTTGCGGACTCAAACACCTCGCTTGCGGAATCGCCGCCGGCAGTTCCGGAATATATAAAGCCAACCTTAAGCTCAAGCTCCGGAGGAAGTTCGGTAAGGGAGGAAGTCACCACCTGACCGCTTTCATCGGTAACAGCTTCACCGTTTTCGTCAGTAACCGTCACGTAATCGGTATTGGAGGTGCTTTCCTCCGGATTTTCCGTATCACCGCCATTGCAGCCGGTACCGGTAAATATCATACAGCCCGCCAGAAACAGGCTCAAAAACCTTTTCTTTATATTTTTCATTTGGGTTCCTTTCCTTTTTAAGCGAGAATAATCCCATATTTAACAGATTTCAGGGTATATCGCGCAATTATTGCCGCCAGATTGCACAGTCAAAATGATAAATTTGACACAGAAAAGCCTCTCTAAAGAAAAACAACTTGCGCAGTCTGATAAAATTTTTATATGCAAGCGGACAGCCGAAGCGTTATCCTATGTCATGCGGTATCGCCAATCACACTACTCTATATAATAACACATTTTTTGATTTTTTGCAATAGTTTTTTGAAATGGAAGAAATAAAAAACAAGACGCCCAAAAAAGCGTCTGTTTTCATTTAAAATGTTTTTTTACTTAACTTTTGCAACAACTTCCTTAAGAGCCTTTCCGGCCTTAAAGGCGGGAACCTTTGTTGCAGGTATATTGATCTTCTTCTTGGTCTGAGGATTAATACCCTGTCTTGCTGCGCGAGTTCTTACCTCAAAAGTACCAAATCCTACCAGAGCAACCTTATCACCCTTTTTAAGTGCTTCGGTAATGCTATCAACAACAGCCGCCAGAGCCTTCTCGGAATCCTTCTTGGTCAATTCGGTCTTCTCAGCGATAGCTGATACAAGTTCTGCCTTAGTCATTTTAAATATCCTCCGTAAAACGTAATATATATGAATTATACTGAGTTTTAAGCCGTTTGTCAATGTTTTTAGCAAAAAAAGTCAGAAAAAAAGATTTTTTTTGCATTTTTACCAAATAAAAGTCCTATAAATAGTCATAAAGTGATATCCCTAATAGTTCCGCCCACCAATTTTACAAGCTCACATACATCTGTTTCTATCTGAAGCCCGACTTTTCCTCCGCTGACAATGATTTTTTTAACAACCCGGCACTCCTCCGCAAAAACCGTACTATATTGTTTTTTCATTCCAACCGGAGAACAACCGCCTCTTATATATCCCGTCACCTTGTTTATATCTTTTACCGGAATCATTTCCACGGATTTTTCTCCTACCGCCACAGCGGCTTTTTTTAGGTTCAATTCTTTTAAAACAGGGAGAACAAAAACAAAATAATTGTTCTTCCCTTTGGTAACAAGCGTTTTAAATACCCTGTCCGGATCCTGCCCCAAAAGTCTTGCCACAGCTTCACCGTCCGGCGCCTCTTTTCCGTGAGGGTATGCGTGGGATTCGTAGGCAATATTGTTTTGTTCGAGAATACGCATAGCGTTTGTTTTGGCTTCCGACATTTTTATTCCCTCTTTCCGTCATAATAATTCAGAAAAAATGTAGTATAAAATAAATTCGTTTAAAAACACAGTAAATCCTTGCAAAATCGGCAAAAATATGTTAAAATAATTTTATTGGCCGTACTGAAAAACAAGCATTTTGTACATTTTCGCTAAATGCACAGTGATTTTAGTGAAAAATCGAAGAAATACGGTAATATTTCAAGCATTCATGGCGAAAAAAGAGCCAGCAGAAAATATGCAATTTGTGGTTTTTCAGAGAGTCTATAAAAGCAAAGGAGCGTATCTGATATGGACATACAGCGTTCGGGCGAAGATTACCTTGAGACAATATATATTCTGCAAAACCGCACGGGCTTTGTGCGTTCAATAGATATAGCCACAGAAATGGGCTATTCCAAACCCAGTGTAAGCAAGGGAATGAGCATTCTAAAAGAGCTGGGATATATAACGATGGCGGCAGACGGACAGATAAAACTTACCAAAACAGGGCTTAAACGGGCAAAGCAAGTATACGACCGCCACCTCGTGATACGCGAGTTCTTTATAAAAAAGCTTGGCGTAAATCCAACCACAGCCGAGCTGGACGCTTGTAAAGTGGAGCATGTCATAAGCGAGGAAACTTATCTCAGATTACGATATTTTATGAGAGAAAGCTTATCTGATAAATCTTCATCCGCCAAAGCGAATGAAGAGGAGAGTTTTACAAAATATGATGACATCGAATAACGACATCATAACAACTCAGAAAACGGAATTTCACTTAAAAGTACCGTATCACAAGGCTCCACAGCCAATGATACGGTATATTTTTCGGCGGTAAACACATAAAAGTCAAATTTTTCCGTATCCGCCGAAATAAAACCTTTATTAAAACCTATACCGCTTTTTTTTACAAGACTCTCCTTTTTACACCAAAGTTCCATTAAAAAGCTCTGTTTATCCTTCACTCTATTGAATTTATTCAATTCCCTTTCGCTGCATATACGCAGCGCTATTTTTTCGTTTATCGGCCTGTTGTCCATAATATCCACACCAATCTCAGTAAGAGAGGCGGCCGCCGCAACCGCGGTTTTACAGTGGCTGATACTGAAAAAAACATTGATACCGGAAAAATAAGGTTTTCCGTATTTTCCATATGTAAAACGAGCGGTATCGGTTAAACCGAATCGCTCTGATACAAGCTTCATCAGAAGCAGATAGGCAAAAGTTCCCTCAATCCTTCCGGAAAGGTTTTTTCCTCTAATATACTCTTTGCGCCATTCGGGGAGTCCTTCGGACGCAGCCAAAAGCTGTTCCTCGGTGATACTCTCTATAAGTGTCACATATACAAACGTTTCCGCCAAAGAGTTACCTCCGTTTTTTAATTATTTATACATTGTTCCAAGTCCGCTATTTCGTAGCCTTCAGCCCTCCAACGGTCGATTATGTCTCCCAAAGCGTCGGAATTGGCCTTTGATACGGCATGGAGAAGGTATATCGCTCCGCTGTGAACAGAATCGGTCACGATTTCCAAGGCTTCCGATACGGAAGGCTGGCTGTCAGGGTTCCAGTCCTTATAGGCGAAACTCCAGAAAACGCTTGTATATCCCATAGAATCAAGCTGCAAAAGGGTTCTTTCGCTGAATTCACCCATGGGAAAACGAAAAAATTTCATTTCGTACCCGAAACTATCTTTAACGTAGTCATGAAGCGTCATAACTTCTTTTTGAGTTTCCTCGTCGGAACAGGACGGAAAGCTGGGATGAGTGTAACTGTGGTTACCCACAATATGACCTTCCGCTATCATTCTCTCCACTAAATCGGGAGAGGATATGCAGTAATCGTAGGTGACAAAAAACGCCGCCTTAACCCCTTTTTGCTTCAAAGTATCGAGAATTGCGCCCGTATAACCGTTTTCATAGCCCTCGTCAAAGGTGAGAAAAATGCGCTTTTCTTCAGAGGTATCAATAAACAAAGCGGAATTTGCGCCATATTTTTCCTGCGCCTTAACGGCGTCAACAGGACGTCCGAGTACGTCCTTGTCACGTCCGAGTCCCCACCCTATGAGGGTATTGTCGGCCGTCGACACGCAAGCAACGTCGTTTAAAGACAGAACGCCGATCCTCTCCGCCTCGGCGTCGGCGGTTTTGAGTCCGTTTAAAGCGTCCTCGTCGGGAATACCTTCAGTTTCACTGCGGGAATCATTTTCCGTTTCCCCCGGAGCGGCTCCGTTTTCGTCAAAGGAACAGCCCGAAAGCATAATATCCGATATTATGATTAAAGAAAGCAGCGCGGCTTTTATTTTCATAAAAAACATATCCTTTCAGCTTAGCTTGACAAGCTAATTTCCAATCAGAGTACAGGCAAAATTTGCAGTCTATCGGAAATTACAGAAATCAAAGAAAATAACACAATATGTCGGCAATTTAAATTAGGCTTTTATACTAATCTTTGGTCAGGTTACAGACAAAAAATTGTTGAACAAAGATTAAGGCTTGTTTGAAAATATAGGAAATGACTCATATTTGACCCAAAAAGGTTAGCTTCAAGGAAAAAAAGCAGTCAAACCGTCGTTTGACGAGGCTTTTTGACGCAGAAGATGACCGTTTTGGGACGAAAAGACAGCGTTTTTGATTTTTCAAACAATCCATATTATTACGCGTTATTCTTCTCTTCGAATGACAAACCTCTTTATTCACCGACTCATCTGAGTGATTTGCTATCGCAGCTATGTGACGTATTATTTTCTTAGATACCATATAACAGAATTGAAACAGCATTCGGATTGCCTGTCTGTCAATATTTTGCTGAAATAATGCCGCTTTATGCTTATAAAATTACTGTAAAATTATTCTTTTTTCAAAAAAAATGACCGAGTATCGGTCGGTCACATATTGGAGGTTACTCTTCGCCGAGATAGTTTCTGACCAAAGATTGAAGCAGCTCGTCACGGTCAATATGTCTTATAAGACTGCGGGCGTTTTTATAAGTTGTAATATAAGTAGGATCCTCGGAAAGGATGTATCCCACAAGCTGATTTATGGGATTGTATCCCTTTTCCTTCAAAGCCTCGTAAACTGTGCAAAGTATCTCCTTCATTTCGGATTCGCGCTCGTCGCGCACCGAAAAGGTCATTGTTTTTTCGTGCATTGTATTCCCTCCTGACTTGACGAAGAAAATTTCATATGAAAGTATTCACATCGGCGTAAGCTGTCATTACCGCTTTTGCAGCCTCAAAAAAACTTATTCCCGTGATTTTCTCTTTCTTTCAATGCAGATACACTCTCATATATATTACATTATACACTAAATTTGACTTGGTTACAAGTCTTTTTGCAAAAAAATTTTTTCGCGCCATGTACTTCTTTCATTCAACAATACAAATCGCAAAATATCGTTTTAGAAAGAAAATATGAAGCGAAAGACACCGAGAAAACACAAGCTCTTTACATAAAGCTGCATATACCGCTTTTTAAGGCTTATACTAATTTAAGATTTGGTTTGCCATCAGTAAAAGCTATTTGATTTACAATCCGTTTAAGCCTGTGGAATTAGATTTGAAACGGCAGTGTCTCCAATAATTCCGTTAACATACCGTGCTAAAAAAAACGGGCTCTTTTTTAGGAAATATCACTATTGCATTTATAAGCCTTCACTGGTATAATTATATTGATAAGGTATACTATTGCTCAATATATGAAATCTTGTTGACGGTATGCACATATTTCTGTGCTTTTTATTTTGATTTTTCCTCGTCCGCAGCAAGAAGTAATTGAGGAGCAGTACTTTGGAGGTAATTATGGCATCATCGAAAAAAATTCCCGGTCCGGAATCAAACGGCGGTTTTAAAACGGTTGCTTTCGGCTTTGATAAAAATGATGTAAACATGTACATTGCAAATCTAAGAAGAAAAATGAAGACTATGGAGGAGGAATTCGAGCAGAAGCTGTCCTCCGCTCTGGAAAATCCCGCCGCTTCCAGCGACGCGCTGAAGCACGAACGTGAGATAATACGCGCCGAAAGTGAAAAGTTGTGGGGTGAAAAGCTAAGCGAGCGCAATCAGATACTAAAGCAGCAGCAAAACCGTATAAACGAACTTGAAAATGAGTTGAGGGTAAGCAAAGAAAAAATAGCTTCTCTCCGCACTCAGCTATCTGCCGCCACCTCCGAAAACAATTCCGACGGAATAATAAGGGCGCGCGCCGCCAAAGCATATATGCAGTTCACCAGAGAACTTCGCTCTATAAGCGGCACGGTGGAAAAAACCCTTGAAGAAATGGAACAGAGTTGGAAGGGCGAATTTTTCGGAGATAGTGCTAACATAAACGAAATACTGCCTGAAAAAGAGCTCGATTCTGCGAAAAAACTTGTACGAGAGGATATTTACCAAAATAAAGGAATTTTTTCCGAAAAAGCGAACATAGAGTATGAAACGGATAACGTATATAATACCGACAATGCGGATAAAAACGAGCAGTCCCTGTCGGAAATTCCATCCGAACTTTTGGCCGAGCCTTTGCCCGAAAGCTCAGAATCTGATGTTAAAAATTCCCGCAAAAATACCACAGACGTTAAAAATGATTTTGTGCCTGAATCGGTAACGTCCGTAAAAACGGTTTCAGAAACTGTCTCAAACGCCGGAACAACAGCCGCTGCCGAACAGGCGAACAAGTTTTCGCCCGAACACAGTGAGACTGCACCCAACGCAAAAAAAGCAATATTTGAAGGCTTTGACGACCTTCTTACCAAGGATAGCGACACTGTTTTTTCTACCGCCCCCGCTTCTACCAAAGAGGAGGTTCAGCCATTAAAATACGAAAAATACTCACCGAAAATAGAAATGGACGACGATCTGAGTGCTTTATTGGCGGAGGAAACGACCGCATACAATCTTTCGGATGATGAATTTGAAAAGCTTCTCGCACAACCCGCTCACGAAAAAGATTTCCTGATCACAGAAAATGAGCTAAAGGCAATAAAGGGTGATGATCTGAATGCGCTTACACTGTCCGATATAGTTATAAATCCGGGCGAAAGTACCGATGATCTCGGAGAAATGCTTAAAGAGCGTGAAAATGAGGAAATTAAGTCTTTTAGTGAAATATTTGTAACCGAATCCGACGACAGCAAAAGAAGCGACGGACTTGGAATCAAAGCGGAAGACGTTGAGGCGGTCATGGATGCGGCGGGATTGTTCGACAAGGAAAATGCAGACGACAATAACGACGGAAAGAACGATGATCTGTTTGATTTTTCTTTTCTTGCCGCCGAATCGGACGATGAGGACGATATGAGCACCGACGTCTCTTTTCCGAGAATGCTTTAATGCAATGAATATATCTGTATATGCAGATTCTGAGAAAGGAATATCTAAAATAAATGAATGCGGATACAACGGAACTTGCAAAAATTACCCCCCTGCTAAAAGCGGGGGATAAGGTAGAACTAAGCGGATATATCTATACGGGACGCGACGCTGCTCATAAACGCTTTTTTCAGCTTATAAACGAGGGGAAAAAACTTCCTTTTCCAATAGAAAACGCCGCTATATATTATGCCGGCCCTACCGGAACCAAGGAAGGAATGGCCATTGGCTCCTGCGGACCCACTACATCCGGGAGAATGGATCCTTATGCTCCGAAGCTGCTGGATATGGGGTTAAAGGCAATGATAGGAAAAGGAGAAAGAAGTGATGAGGTTTCTCAAGCGATAGTACGCAACGGGGCTGTTTATTTCTGCGCCATTGGCGGCGCGGGGGCGCTGGCCTGTAAATGTATCGAAAGCTGTGAGGTAGTAGCATTCGAAGACTTGGGATGCGAAAGCGTTAAAAAACTATTTATCCGAAATTTTCCACTGATAGTCGCCATAGACTGTCATGGCGGAAACCTGTTCAAAACGGGTAGAGAAGCCTTTATGCGGAATACAATCACCGCAAATACATAGAAATAAAGTAAATAATTCATAATTTTTTTATTACAATTTATGATAAAACTAACAAAATTTCACAATATTTTATATTTTAGTTGACTCCGCATACTTTTAGTGTTATAATTTAGACTACCGAAGGGGAATCGGAATGACCGATGAACAACTTTTGCTGGATGCTGCCAAAGCCGAACAGGAAGGCGTAACGTCCGAACATAACCAATATACCTCATTGCTTATCCGCAGATATATGCCTATGATCAAGGCTAAAGCCTCTTGCTTTAAGAATTCTCGCGTTGAAAGTGACGATTTGGTATCTGAAGGTTTTTTGGGACTATTGTCCGCGATAAGATCATATAATCCCGAAAAGGGTTCCTTTGCCGCATTTGCTTCCGCCTGTATCTCAAACAAGATGCGTTCGGCGGCAGCGAAAGGCTCTGCAAATTCCCTTTTAGCGACGCCGCTTGACGAATCGTATCTTGAAGAGATAAGCGACGGAAATCCCGCAACAGAGGATCTGATAATTTTGAAAGAGCAAAACAACGAAATGCTGAAGCAGGTGGACGAGCTTCTTTCCGAAAGAGAACGCGAGGTTTTTTATCTGTACATTTCCGCGTACAGCTATACTCAGATTGCGGAAAAACTGGGAATATCCGCCAAATCGGTGGATAATGCGATAACGAGGGCAAAAGCAAAACTGCGTAATTGCTTTAAGGACATGGAGCAATAATTTTTCTTTTTTCCGATAAATAGACATTTATTATGCAGTGATAAATCTGCTTTTTCGGAAAAGCGTTTAATGCTGATCCCATTCATTTTATTTTTTATATTGGGGAACAGGTTTTGATTGCTCCTTTATATGACCGGGTAGCTTAAGTTAAAGAGCGTTGTTTATTCATTTATTCAAAGGTGTCGGTTCGAATCCGTCCGAGGTCGGAAATTTTTTAAGCGAGGTATAACAGAATGTACGAAGACAAAACACTTATTTGCAAGGACTGCGGAGCTGAATTTGTTTTCACGGCAGGCGAGCAGGAATTTTATGCTGAAAAGGGTTTCGTAAATGAGCCTCAGCGTTGCAAGTCATGCCGTGACGCAAGAAAGAACGCGGGAAGAAACAAGGAAATGTTTACCGCTGTTTGCGCAGCTTGCGGCGGAGAAGCCAAGGTTCCTTTCCAGCCCCGTGATGACAGACCTGTATATTGCAGTGAGTGCTTCGCAAAGCAGAAGGGTGAATAACAATTATCTCATCACTCTCCTTCCACCCTGAGCCATAACCTTTTTTGATGTTATGCAGCGTCGTAAGGCGTTTTAAGGGTAGCAACGCTTTAGAAAAGCGTAAAACAGCTTGACCGATGTCGGTCAAGCTGTTTTTCATTGGTATTTTTCACAAAAAATATTTTTTCGTATTTGTCCGTTTTATAGGATAGATACAATTACGTAACCAAATCGCTTTAATCTGTACGCTTTATTGTACTTTTCCGTTCTTTACTTCAAAAAACGACTGCTTCCGCTTACATACCGGACACGCAAGTGGCGCATTTTTTCCGGTATGGAGATGGCCGCAGTTCCGACAAACCCATACTACTTCCCCATCTTTTGTAAATACCTTTCCTCCGTTTAACTGATCAAGGAAGCAATTATATCTTGCTTCATGATCTTTTTCAATTGCCGCCACCATATCGAACAGCGCGGCGATATTGTCAAAACCCTCCTGTCGGGCGGTTTTGGCAAAATCCGCATACATTTCCGTCCATTCGTAGCGCTCGCCTCCCGCCGCATTTTCCAAAGCCTTTGCGGTATTCTGAGGTATTCCGTCGCTCATAAGCGACAACCACAGTTCGGCATGTGCCCGCTCATTGTGAGCGGTCATGTCAAAAATGTCACCAATCTGTTCATATCCTTCTTTTCTGGCAATTTCGGCATAGATATTGTACTTGTTTCGCGCCTGACTTTCCCCTATAAAAGCGGTTTTTAGGTTATCAAGAGTTTTTGAGCCTTCAAGCTGCATAAAAACACCTTCCTTTCGCTTTTATTATGTACGAAAGGAAGGTGCATATACTATTCCAATTAAAAATTGGAAAAATGGCTTTTATACCAATATTTAATCAAGTTGTATACTTGATTAAATATTGCACCCTAAACACTAATCTTTGATCATACGTATTATTATTTGTCTATACTTTGGACAAAGATTAGTATTAATTGGTTAATAGTGCTTTGTATGTAAAAAAGCCTTTACCGTCGGGAGTTATCCCAACGGTAATTACTGCTTGCAATAAAAGTGGGATATCCTATCTTGTGTTGCTTCCTATCTTAAAAACATTCTATAGTACTGTTTTTCAATTCACCCTTTTCGGAGCATAATTTTCCAAGTGATTTCATCCTTTTAAAAGGGTGAATGAAATTTCAATACGCTTTTATCGAAGCTTTTTTACAGCCCTTTTTCCAAAATCGCCATGGCGCAGCGTATGCCGTCCACCGCCGAGGATATTATACCGCCGGCATAACCCGCGCCCTCGCCGCATGGATACATGCCTTTCAGCGACACGCTTTCAAGACTTTCGCCCCTTGTGATTCTTACTGGTGAGGAGCTTCTTGTTTCGGGACCGGTCAGTACCGCCTCTCTATCGCCGAAGCATGCTATTTTTGCGGCAAACATTGGCAATGCCTGTTTAATGGATTCTACCGCATATTCCGGTAAATATTCCCTCGGATCTACATAAGCGGTACCGGGCAAATAGGTGGGCTTTACTTTACCTATTTCAAAATCCGATATTTCACCTAAAAGCTTTCCCACGGTGGTACAGGGAGCGTAGTATTTACCTCCTGCCTTTGCGAAAGCCGCCTTTTCTATTTCGATTTGCAGTTCCGCTCCTGCAAGAGGAGATTTGCTGCCGAAATCCTCCGGCGTTATTCCCACCAAAACCGCACTGTTGGCATTTTCACCGCTGCGGCTGTAGTAGCTCATTCCGTTGGTGACTATCGTTTCCTTTTCCGAAGCTGAAGCCACTACCTTTCCGCCGGGACACATACAGAAGGTATAAACGCCCCTTCCGTTCTCCAAATGTACCGCAAGACGGTAATCGGCGGGTGGAAGCAGTTCAAGGGGAGCGTTTTCACCGTACATGGAACGATTAAGCTCGCTTTGAAGGTGCTCTATTCTCATTCCCACTGAAAAAGCCTTTTGTTCCACCTCTATTCCTTTATTAAGAAGAGCAAGGAAAATATCTCTTGCGCTGTGCCCCGTAGCTAAAATAAGATTATTCGTCTCAACAGCGTACTTTTCTCCTTTTTTCACATAGGTACAGGAAACAAGTTTTCCGCTCTTTGATTCAAAATCACACAGCTTAGCACCGAACAGAACTTCCCCGCCCAAAGCCTTTATTTTTTCTCTTATATTTTTTACTGTAACAAGGAGCTTATCGGTGCCTATATGAGGCTTTGCCTGATATAAGATTTCGCATGGAGCGCCGCAATCTGTCAACTCCTTAAGCACTTGCCGAATAAGGGGGCTGTGAGTGCCGGTGTTTAGCTTTCCGTCTGAAAAAGCGCCCGCACCGCCTTCTCCAAACTGAACGTTACATTCCTCGTCAAGAATGCCGCTCTGCCAGAACAAATCGGTCTTTTTCTTACGGCTGTCCACATCCTCGCCCCTTTCGAGAACTATCGGCCTTGCTCCCGCCTCGGCAAGTATCAGAGCCGCAAATATCCCCGCAGGCCCAAAACCCACAACCACCGGACGGGTTGATAGGCGGCTTTTGGGAACAGAAAGTGGGGAATAGTAAATGTATTTTTCGATATTTTTACATTTTTTCAGGATTGCGTTCTCGTTTTTAACCTCCGCCGCCACTGTCATCACATAGTGTATATTGTTTTTTTTACGCGCGTCAATGGATTTTTTCAATATTATTATCTTGGTTATACTGTCGGCGCTTTGACCTATCGCTTTGGCAGCGGCAGTTTTTACGGTATTTTCATTATGTTTAAGGGGAATGGACAGCGAATTTATTTTAATCATCGGGAATACCTTTCAATAATACAAAAATTATTCAATCGCAGCTTTAAGGCAATACCGCACAGCGACCGCCTGACGGCTTTGCGCGGTGTTGCCTTAATTAAAGATTGGTATAAGAAGCGAGGAATATCCGACAGCGGTTGTATGAGAACAAATCACCGCAAAAAATTTGCCGCGCTTGTACCCGCTTTTATACCGGAGGAAAAGGCAAAATGAAGGTTGTATCCACCGCAGCAGCCCCATATATCCAATATTTCACCGCAAAGAAACAGTCCTTTGACCTTTTTTGCCATAAAGTCGGTATTTATCTCTTTACCCTTTATCCCGCCAGCGGTGACTTGAGCAGAAGCAAAATCGCTTTTGCCTATTATTTTAAAGCATAAACCCTTTGCCGTTTCAGCAAAAGCAGCTATTTCTTTTTCGGAAAGCTTTGAGACGTATTTTGTCGGTGCGATTCCCGTCCTTTTAAGAAGATAAAGTACAAGCTGCCTTGCAAATATACCGGTGAAACAGTCCTGTGCCTCACAGCCGCGCCTTGACCTTACCGCCGAGGACAACATGGCTTTCAGCTCCCCCATAAAATAATCGGGAGCAAGATCAAGTCTTACAGAACAGCCGTCTTTATCCAAGCAAGCGGATAAATTGAAAATACAAATTCCCGAAAGACCGCTTTTGGTAAACTGTACCTCCCCGCGCTCCAATGCGGCGATCTTTCCGTCACACACAAGTTCCGCCTTACAGGCTGCCCTTAATCCTTCCAAGCCTTTTGTGCCCTCGGCGGTAAGGGGACAAAGAGCGGGATATGGGCAATTCAGCTCCAGCCCCATTGATTCCGCTAATTTAAATCCGCTTCCGTTGCTTCCGTGAACCTGCGCAGCCATACCGCCGCAGGCTAAAACCACTGCTCGCGCTTTTATCTCTCCAAGGCTTGTGATTACGGAAAAATGCCCGCCGGTCTTTTTTATATGTGAACAATCACAGTCGGTAAGAACGCTGACGCCTCTTCCGTTTACGGCAAATCGCAGCGCATCGCTGACCGATGCGGCTGTGTTGGGCAGCGGGTATATTCTTCCCGCAGTATCCGTGTAAGTAAACAAGCCCAATGTTCCCATAAAAGGACGGATATCCGGAAACTCGGAAATTAGGGAGCCAACGTCCACAGTTCCGTGATAAAATTTTTCGGACACATTAACATTGCTAAGATTACAGCGGCCATTTCCCGTTACCAAAAGCTTTTTTCCCACCTTCGGCATACGGTCGGCTATCACTATGTCAAGATTCCCGACAGTATGTGAGGCGGATACGGCACAGGCAAGACCGGACGCGCCGCCGCCTATTATCAGAATGTCGCGGATTTTTTCCATTTATTCCCCCTAAATGCTGTGTTTTCTTTTCCACAGCCCCATATGATAGAAAATCTGTGATACCACCATAGCGATACCCCATCCAAGCGGCCATGACCACCATACTCCGGTCACGCCCATAAAATCGGCGAAAAAATATGCGAGTCCCACACGAAGGATAAGGTCGGTAAAGGTTGAAATCATAAAGAATACCATTGTGCCCGACCCTTTCAGTATATTGTCGGCAACCAGTTTCGCCGTCACCGTAAACAGGAAAGGAGAAACTATTGTCAGAAAATCGACGCCGGTGGAAATAACGGTATCGGTAGGCTGCTCCACGAAAAGCCCCATTAGCTGAGAACTGAATATTACCGATATAATTGACAAGAGCACTGCGAGAAGCTCGCTCATTATCATTCCCGCTTTAAAGCCGCTTTTAACCCTTTCGGGCTTTCCCGCGCCTATATTCTGGGCGGTAAAATTGGAAATTCCACCTGCCAGCGTCACAATCATAGTGACGGAAAAAGTGTTTATCTTGCTTACCGCCGCAAATCCCGCAACCACCGAAGGATCGCCGAAGCTGTTTACAAGACTCTGTACAAACAGATTTCCCACCGATACAAAGCTTTGTTGAAATATTCCGGGAACCGCAAGACGGGAAATTTTTCCGAGAGCATTTACGGAAAATATCCGAGGCTTTTTGGAGGTCTCTATTTTTTTAAGACGGAAAAACAATATAAGCGTCGCCGCCACGGAGGCCGCACCTTGAGCAATAAGAGTAGCCAGAGCCAACGCCCACACTCCCATGTCAAAACCTTCCACCAGAACAAGATCCAGTATTACGTTGCCCACCGAGGAACACACCAGCAAAACCAGCGGTGTTTTTGAATCTCCCAGCGAAGAAAAGACGCAGGTCGCTATATTGTAAACAAACAGGAACGCCAAACCCAAGGTATAAATTCTTAAATAATCGGCGGCATCGGCCATTATATCGGCGTTGGTGTTCATAGCTTCAAGCATCGGAGTACAGAAAATAACGCCGAAAACCGTTAACATCAGGCTTAGGGCGGTTATGGAAATATAGGTTGTGAAAATGGCTGTTTTCATTTCGGCAAGCTTTTTTTCACCGAAAAGATGACTTATCGCCACCGATGCTCCTTGCGTGGAACCCAATGCAAAGGCCATAAAAATCATGGTTATTGGGAAAGAGGAGCCTACCGCCGCAAGGGCGCTTTCGCCGAGACATCTTCCCGCAATTACCGTATCCGCCATATTGTATAGCTGTTGGAATACCGCGCTTAAAAGAAGGGGGAGACTAAAATTCAGGAGCACTCTCCAAGGAGTGTCCTTACTCATATCCGTTACCATTTTATCACCATCCTTTTGTTGTACTGATAAAATTATATATCTTTTTCTCGTTAATGTAAATAAGAAAAAACAACAAAAAAATTGAACAAAGGAAGTGTTTTTTTGAATCAAAATCATATCTTTGGCAATATATTATTGCTGCCGTTCTTACGTCTCTTATACTATAACAATCAAACAAAAAGATAAACAAATAATACGGATGATCAAAGATTAGTGCTTAGAATGCAATCTTTAATCAAATCTAAAACTTGATTAAAGATTGGTATAAGTATAGATTCAACATCAAACCCACGTCTTTACAAAACCTCATTATACAAAGTAACATCATCTCCCCTGATTTCAACGCCCTTAGCCTCAAACAATTCGCTTACGGTCGCGAACTGATATCCTTTCTCCAATATATAAGGAATAAGCATATCCAATGCTTTCACGGTTTTGGAGTTTCCCTCCGCATCATGCATAAGTATTATCACTCCGTCGTGAAGCTGTTCTTTTATCCTGCTCGCCCGCATTTCCGCCGTAACCTCTTCTTCCCAGTCGTTACAGCCGATTCCCGCTATAAACGGCATATCTATGTTTTCAAGCATAATGTCGTTTACCGCAATATAAGGGGGACGGAAAAAGACCGTGTCCTTTCCCGTTATCCTCTTTACCTGTTCCGAAACGTAAGCCGTCTCCTCCATGATTTCACTGGAGGTAAGATCCGGCATAACCGAATGGGTTTTTGAGTGATTATTTATTTCGCAGCCTAAATCATAAGCTCTTTTTATAACGCCCTCCGTTTCGGGAGTGATATTGTTTCCCACCACAAAAAACGAAGCTCTTACCATATATTTTTCCAGAATATCCAGCACCTCACAGGTAGTTCCCGTATTGGGTCCGTCATCAAAGGTCAGCGCTATTACGGGTTTGTTCGGGTCGATTTTATACATAATCACTTTTGTCCGTTCGCTCATTTTGCTTACCCCTACGAAAAAATCAGATATAAATCAGTGTTTTTGGCGTTTCGGTTATAATATTGCAGCCGTCCTTTGTCACAACACACATATCTTCTATTCTCACTCCGTATTTTCCGGGAATATATACCCCCGGCTCAATAGTGATGATCATACCCTCACGAAGCGTCGTTCCGCTCCGATTGCTGACGGAAGGCCCCTCATGTATTTCGAGACCCACTCCGTGCCCAAGTCCGTGTGTAAAATACTGCTCGTATCCCCACGCATCCAATGTGCTTCTGGCAACGTTGTCTACCAGCTTACAGGAAATATCGGATCTTATCGCCTTGATAGCGTCGGTATTTGCGCCCCATACGGCGTTGTATATATTTTTCATTTCGTCGGTGGGTTTTCCGAAAACCACCGTTCTTGTCATATCCGAATGATATCCCTTATAAGTCGCTCCGAAATCCAACGTCAGGAAATCACCCTCCTGAACGGGCTTGTCGGTAGGTACCGCGTGAGGACATGCGGAATTTACGCCCGAAGCCGCAATTGTGGGAAAAGATACGCCGTCCGAGCCGAGATTGAGCATCATAAATTCAAGAGCCGCCGCGATCTGCTTTTCCGTCTGACCCACTCTCATGCTTGAAAGAAGTTTTGTGAAAGCCGCCTCCGCGATTCTCTGAGCCTTTGTTATACAGGCAATTTCCTCATCGGTCTTTATAATGCGCATCTGCTTCATATAATCGGAAAAACGGTTGGAGCTGTCAAAGCCTATGCCGCTGAATCTTCTTTTAAAAGCGTAAAGCTGCGCAACCGTAAGCATTTCGTCCTCGATATAAATATTCTGTATTTTCTGGGCGCTGAGTATTTCGCCAATCTGGTCGTACAGCTCCTTCTGGAGTATTACTTTACAAAGCGGATCCGTGACCTGACGTTCGGTGTGTTCAAAATAACGGGCGTCTATTATAAAATACGCCCCCTGTTTTGTTATCAGTAACGTGCCGTCCTCCGAACCAAAATCGGTAAGGTATCTTTTGGATACCTCCGAAGTGATAAGCGCCGCGTCATGCTCGCTTGAAAGCCACGAAATCACATTGTCAATATTCATTTTAAATGCCCTTTCTTCCTATACGTTTTTTTCAATAATTTCTGCCAACGCCCTCAGCGCCAGAAGATAGCCGTTTTTTCCGAAGCCAGCAATACTTCCCTTACAAACGGGAGCGATTACGGAGGTATGCCTAAACTCCTCCCGTGCGTGTATATTGCTTATATGAACCTCTATAACGGGTATCCTTATTGCGGCTATGGCGTCTCTTATGGCATAGCTGTAATGGGTGTAGGCTCCGGCGTTCAGTATAACCCCGTCGCTTTCGTCCATCGCGTTGTGCAGCGCGTCGATAATACCGCCTTCATGATTGCTCTGATAGAATTCAACGTCCACGCCAAGCTCTTTGGCAAGGCTTACTATTTCACCCTGTATGTCCGACAGGCTGTCGCCGCCGTATACGCCTGGCTCTCTTTTGCCCAAAAGATTAAGATTGGGACCGTTTATTATCAAGATGTTCATTTCATTTTCCTCTAATGTTCCGTTATTGTTTTTTAAGACCTTCATAATATTTTTTCATTTCGGCGGCGTCCTCCGCCTGAGTTCCCGCGCTTTCGCAAATCACGGTGGGCTCAAGCCCTCTTTCGTAGAACAATTCCATTAAAGGTTCGTACTGAGGACCGTATTCTTTGTCCTCAAAGGTAAGGTGAGCCTTTTCTCCTCCCGCCGTGTACATTATCCTGCTGAAATGAACATGAAAACGCTTCAGCCGTTCGAAGCCCAGTTTATTTTCGATTTCGTCAAGCATGGCGGCGTAATCTTCTTTGGTTTTGATCCCTCCGAGCGTCCTGGCGTTAAGATGGCCGAAATCCACGCAGGGGAGAAACCTTTCGTCTGTCCCGCACAGCTCTATAACCTCCGACAGCGTGCCAAGCTGATTTATTTTTCCCATTGTTTCGGGACAAAGTATTATATCGGACAATCCCTTTTCGTCTAACATTTTCTGCGCCCTCGAAAGAGTGTCCGAAGCTAATGACAGCGCCTTTTCCCGCGTCATTTTGGCGCAGGAGCCGCTGTGTATCACAAGCTTTTTTGCTCCAAGCTTATGAGCCGCCTCCGCCGATTCCTCTATATATTTCAGGCTTCCCAGACGTGTATCCTCATTTTCGCTTGAAAGAGAGATAAAATAAGGCGTATGCAGCGTAAGAGTTATATTGTTATCCGCGGCGATACCGGGCAGCAGCTCGTAGGTCTTTTTGGCGATCCTAACGCCTCTTCCGCATTCTATCTCATATGCGTTCAGGCCCATTGGGCTTAAATAATCGGGAAGCTCTTCGGGAAATTTACGTTTCCCGAAGCTTTCGGAATTTCCGCCTGGACCGAATGAAATAGCCATAGTTTAAAAATCCTTTCCTTTAGGCTTTTCGTTTTCGCGGGCAAATCGCGACAAAGGTGTTAACCGTCATACAAATCACAGCAAAAATATCCACCAACGTTACCCCCCAATCGGGCAGAAAATGGAATATAAGGTTGAAAATCAATAAAACAATTACTAAGCCCAGTCCCGGCATGCTCGTAATGTTCAACTTTTTCAATTTTCTTTCTCCTCCCGAAAGTTGACTTTTCTGTAATCCCTTTTGAATACCACGCTTTCAAGTTTCCTCTTGATTTTAAACGATCTCTTGTCTTCAAGATGGAACGGCTCAACCAGCACGGTTCCTACTCCTCGAAGATTTCCCCCAATTATATCGGTAAATATCTGGTCTCCCACCAGTGCCACGGATTTTCTCGGAAGCCGCATTTTTCTGAGCGCACGGCTGACTCCTACCGTGAGAGGCTTACATCCGAAGGAAATAAAGTCCAACCCCAGTTCCTTCGCCAAAGGAGCCACCCTTTTTTTTGTATTATTTGAAAGCACCATCATCTTCATACCCAAATCCCGCATTTCGCACAGCCATTCCGTGACCCCCTGCTCTGCGGCGGGGCTTCCGTGCATGGACAAGGTATTGTCCAGATCTAAAATAAATCCGCGAAGATGATTTTCCTTTATAAATTTTTCATCAATTTCCAAAACGCTTTTCAGCCACCATTTAGGTTTAAATAACATTTCATTCACCCATAAAAAAGAATAAGCCAGCCTTTAGGCTAGCTTACCGGTTGTAAGTAAAACCGCCGGAATCCGGCTTCATTATTTACTTATTGCTTGGCGTAATTACTTAAACTTACGCTTACGGGCAGCTTCGGACTTTTTCTTACGCTTTACCGAAGGCTTTTCGTAATGTTCTCTCTTGCGAACCTCCGCCAGAACACCGTCGCGCGCGCAGGAGCGCTTAAAACGCTTTAAAGCGGTGTCCAGGGATTCGTTCTTTCCGAGACGAACTTCTGCCATCTATATCCCTCCTTTTGCCGTTGGGCTGATGCTCCGCGGAAAAGGCGGAACACAAGGTAATATGCAACCTATAACGCAAAATGAGCACAAAACACGAAAAATATTTTTTTCATTTTAAGCTCAATACACATTATACAAAAAATTTTCGTTATTGTCAATAGTTATTTTGAAAGTTATTCCAAAAAAATTTTTTTGCTGCTTTTTCCTCCCCCTAAAGACTGTTCATAATAAAGAATATTATTTAAGAAAGTCGGCGGCGGGAATTTCCGTTCCGTCCTGCCAGAGTCTTTCCAAATCGTAAAAATCTCTGGTGTCCTTATGGAAAATATGAATCACAACGTCAACATAGTCAAGCACTATCCAACTCGCTCCCTGATATCCCTCTGTGCGATGCGGCTCAAGTCCCGCCTCGGAAAGCTTGAATTCCACCTCGTCGGCTATGGCTTTTACCTGTGTGTTGCTGTTTCCGTTGGCGATAATAAAGTAATCGGCTAAAATGGTCAGCTCGTCTATCTTTATTACCTTTATGTTTTCGCCTAACTTACTGTCGATTGCCTTTACGGCAATTTTTAAAATATTTTCGTCTGTCATAGCTTCTCCTTTTTAAATTTTTTTTACATTAAGGCAAAAGTTTGCCTTTTTTATACTTCAAGTAAAAAGTATACGCCTCCAAGGTAATAACAGGTATGCTGTTTCCGTCCCCTACCGTTTTCAATATTGACCATCGGAGAGTCTGAAACATTCCGTTGTCAAGATCCTCCATTACCGCAGCGCGGTATTTTTCAACATCGGGATAATCCCTGTCATCCGACACCATATCCGACAAAAACACTATCTTTTCGGTGAGCGTCATATCCGCATGTCCCACCGTGTGAAAACGTATGGCGTTTAAAATGTCCGTATCGGTTATTCCAAGAACGTTTTTAGCATAATATGCCCCTGCTATGCCGTGCCAAAGCTTGGCGCAGCTACGCTCCACCGGATCAATATAATATCCGCTCTTCTCCGCCTCTTCCAGAATAACGCTTTTTTCCGCTTCCTTACGGCAGTCGTGGAGTATTCCCGCGATGTAAGCCTTATCCTCGTCACCGCCGAATTTTTTGGCAAGTGTAAGACACATTTCCGCAACATTTACGCTGTGTTTAAACCGTCTGCTTTTCATCAGCGTGTTTATAACCTGTTCGTATTTTCTCAGTTCGGGATTCATTTTCTTTTCTCCCTTACATCTCAAGCTTTTCTTCGCGGTAGCTTCCCGCCGCTTCCTCAAGCTGCGTCAGCAGCTTTCCGCACAGGGCGCTTCCGTCTATGGCTTTTTTGTAGACAAGACACATTCCTCCCGGCGAACAGTCGCTTCTTTGATATCCGTACATCACCATATAATCTCCATAGTATTCAAATTTAGCCCGAAACAGCATATTCGGATGATCCGAGGGCTGAAGCCATATCGCCGACTTTACTTTTCCGCATTCAAGGTATTCCTTTACGGAACAGTAAACCTCGTTGATATCAGGCGCTATCATAAAGTAGGGACGCGCCTCGTTCGCCTCGAAGGGGACGAACATATCAGTACAATCCGGATCGTATAAATAAATCGCGTCTATTTCACCCGCATTGGTCTTGCTCTCAACAAAATCGCCCGAAAGGGAAAAAGAAGCTTTAACTTTATAGTCTTTTCCGTTTTCGTCAAAAAAATACAACTCATAAAAACGTACCGTCAAAGGCTTGGCGCGTGAAGGAGCGTTAGCGAAATCGGGAGCGAACCCCGAAGTGCCGTCAATAAAAGAATTTACCTTTTCGCCTATCACTTCGGTTATGCGATCCACGGCTTCTTTTGTCTCCGGACTTGCGGCTTTGTCCAAAGCTTTGTTTACGGCGTCGGAAAAACTATCGATAAATCCCATTATTATACCTGCCTTTCCGTTTCCTGTCCGTACAGACAATGCTCCTTTATATAGTCGGAAACAGCTTGCGAAAGTAAGCCCTCGACGCTTTCCACCTTTTTCAGCTTTTCCCTTATTTCGGTAGAGGAAATATCGGTAACGGGCAAATTAAGAACCTTTATCCGTCCAAGCTCCGCGGCATATTCCAACATATCCGCATAGCTGTCGTCTTCCCTTGCGGCAGCCGTAACGGAGCATTCCTTTAAAATACTTTCGTATTTGTACCATTTTTCAAAACTGAACAGCATATCTCCGCCGATTATCAGGAAAAACTTTGTATCCTTGGGATAAACGTCCTTTAACCTTCTTATCAGTGTAATCGTATACCCTTCGCCGTCTATCTGCCTCTCCATATCGGAAACGGTGTAAATTTTTTTATTGAACACCGCCCTGCACATATTAAGACGATGTTCGTAATCGGTAAGCGGCGTAGGTTTGTGAGGGGATCGGAACGTAGGAACAATCAGAAGTTCTTCAAGCCCCAGCCGTTCACAGCACAGCGCTGCCAACCGCTCGTGCCCTATATGAGGCGGGTCGAAGGCTCCGCCGAAAATGCCAACTCTTTTCATATTTATGATCATTCCTTTCCAATTGCGGAATTTTTTAACAAAGCCGATTTTTCAAATTCTTTTACGGTCGCTTTCCCTTTCCTTTGTTGAATCCGCTTTTGACACTGCTTTTTAAATAATATACCGATTTATTTCCGACCTTTTTTTGGGGAACTGCTTTCTTTACCGCCGAGTAAGCTTTACGCTTATCCTTAACGGAATCGGGCTTCCGTTTAGCGTCCCCGCCATTGCTTTCGTCTAAATAAGAAGACTTTTTTTCACCCTTTTGCCTTCGCATGAACAAAATCGCTTTGCTGCCTATCACCTGCACCACCTCGCAGCCCACAGCCTCCGACAGCGCTTCGGCGGTCTCGGAGGCTGTAAGCTCACAGGTTTCGAGAACGTGTATCTTTATCAGCTCTCTCGCTTTGAGCGCGTCGGCTACTTGTTTAATAAACGTATCCCCTATTGGATTTTTGCCTATCTGTAATATAGTGTCCATATTCGACGCTATGGATTTTAATTTTGCTCTTTCTTTACTTGTCATATACTTTCCTTTTCATTTTTTTGCAGCTCCTCCGCAAGCTTCTGCATGGCCCGCGCTCTGTGGCTTATCCTGTTTTTCTCTTCGCTTTCCATCATGGCAAGGCTTGTATCTTCGTCTATCATAAAAAGGGGATCATAGCCGAAGCCTCCCTCTCCCATCGGCTCAAAGCCTATGAAGCCTTCAAGAGTACCCGTAACGCAGTATTCCTTTCCTTCCTCGCCGATAAAGTAAATGGCGCAGACAAAACGCGCTCCTCTGAGCGGAGTATCAGCTCCCTGCATTTCCTCCAGCAGCTTTTGATTACGCTGTTCATCGGTAGCGTTTTCCCCCGCGTATCTGGCGGAATATATCCCCGGCGCCCCGCCTAAAAATTCCACTTCCAGCCCGCTGTCATCGGCTATAACGGGCAAACCCGTCAGATTATGCACCGCCTTTGCCTTAATGTGAGCATTTTCCTCAAAGGTCTCCCCGTCCTCAACGATTTCCGCATTTATACCGGCTTCGGTTAAAGAAACGGTCTCATAGCCGAATGACGCCAGAAGCTGTCGGAACTCTTTTGCCTTGCCTTCGTTTTTGGTTGCTATTATAACTTTCATTTCGGTGTTGTATTCCTCTTTTTATTACTCCTGCTCCTGTCTCTGCTCCAGCTTCGTATCCGACGGATCTTCCTCGGTTTCATCCGTCACGATATCCCCGAAAAGAGCCTCGGCATAATCGGAGGGAACAAAGGGCTGCAAATCGTCAATTTTTTCTCCTACGCCCACCAATTTGACGGGTATTCCCAATTCATTTTTAATCGGTATAATTATTCCGCCCTTGGCAGTTCCGTCAAGCTTAGTAAGCACTATGCCGGTAATTTCGGACGCTTCGTTGAAAAGCTTGGCCTGATTCACCGCGTTTTGTCCCGTAGTGGCGTCCAATACCAGAAGCGTTTCGCGGTCGGCTTCGGGAAGCTTTTGTCCTATGATTCGGGATATCTTTTTCAGCTCGTCCATAAGATTCTTCTTATTCTGAAGTCTTCCCGCCGTATCTATTATAAGTACGTCGTAATTATCAGCAAGCGCCCTTGTGCAGGCATCGTAAACTACGGCGGCCGGGTCGGATCCCTCCTCCTTTTTCACTATTTCAACTCCCGCCCTGTCGGTCCATACGTTGAGCTGCTCGATAGCCGCCGCGCGAAAAACATCCGCCGCCGCCACAAGCACCTTTTTTCCTTCCGCTTTCAGCCTCGCGGCAAGCTTTCCCACGGCAGTGGTCTTACCCGCTCCGTTGACCCCTATCATGGTTATGACCGACGGGGATGTATGCAGTAAAAGCTCGTTTTCGCCGCTTATCATCTCGCTTATAATTTCCTTCATAGCCGCAAGAACGTCCGATGCGTCCGTGAGCTTTTCCGCTTTTGCTTTTTCCCTCAATCTGTCGCAGATTTCCGCGCTGGTTTCTCCGCCTAAGTCGGAGTTTATCAATGTTTCCTCAAGCTCCTCGAAAAAATCCTCGTTTATTTTTTTTGAGCGCCCGAACAGACCGCCGAGTTTTTCCGCAATGCTGTTTTTAGTGTTCACAAGCCCGTTTTTGAGCTTTTCAAAAAGTCCCATTGTTTCTCCTTGTTTACGTTAATGACTTGAAAATAGTATAATTATAGCATTTTGAGCCGATATTGTCAACTGCCGCACCGAAAAACACCGGCGCTTATGTTAAAACATGTTCTTAAAATCAGCGTCATATCACTTTCCCACGCAGAATTTCTCAAACACCCTGTCGATAATCTCCTCGCTCACGTTTTCGCCGGTAAGCTCCATCAGACTGTCCAAAGCCGCTTCCAACATAACGCCCGATGCGTCGAGTGTAACTCCCTCGTTTATCCCGTCGATTGCCGCTTCGATAGCTTTTTCCGCTTTTACGGCGGCGGCCCTCTGACGTTCGTTGGCGATAAATCCCGCTGAAATATCCAGTTTTTCGGGATTTATCAGTTTCCTCACCGCTTCGTTAAGTATTTTAAGGGATTTGGAGTCGTTGGCGGAAATTTCGACAACCTTTCCGAACTTTGCGGCAAGATACGCCATATCAAGCTTGTTTTCAAGGTCAAGCTTGTTTATAACACAAAGAACGTTCCTCCCCTTAAGCTTTTCTATCAGCCTGTAATCGTCGCTCTCCAGCGGACGGCTGTAATCGAAAACCGCAAAGATAAGCTGTGACTGTTCAAGACGCTTTTCCATCTTTACCACGCCTATTCTTTCCACGGGGTTATTTGTCTCCCGTATTCCCGCGCAGTCGGCAATACGAAGCAGCGCTCCGCCCAAAATCACGTTTTCCTCGATAATATCCGTTGTTGTGCCTTCAATGTCGGTAACTATGCTTCTTTCACAGCCTACCAGAAGATTCATAAGCGTTGATTTTCCCACATTCGGCTTTCCCACTATGGCGGCGCTTATTCCGTCCCTGAGCGCCTGCCCCACTTCAAAGCTTTCCAGAAGCAACTTAAGACGCAGACGACAATCGGTTAGCTGACCTATCTTTGAACCTATCTCAAAGCTGTCCAGCTCGTCGGGATAGTCTATCCACGCGGTTATTTCCGAGGCTATATCCAGTATTGTCTGCTTTATTTCATTTATTTTGCGGTACAATGCCCCGTCAAGCTGCGCGGCAGCGCATTTCAGAAACTGATCGCTTCTGGAGTTTATTATGTCCGCCACCGCTTCCGCCTGCGTCAGGGTCATCTTACCCGCCAGCATGGCTCTTCGTGTGAACTCCCCTGCCTTGGCAGGCTCCGCTCCCGCGTCAAAGCATGCCCTCAGTACCCGCCTTGTTATAAGAATACCGCCATGACAGGTTATTTCCGCCACGTTTTCCCCCGTGTAGCTGTGTGGGGCGCGGAACACAAGAAGTATACCGTCGTCAAGACGCTCGTTTCTCTCCTCCCCGCCGTATATGCTGCCGTAAGCGGCGGTATAGCCCTTCATTTGGGTAATATCCCTTCCGTTTATCGGTTTAAAAAGCTTGGCCGCTATCTCAAGGGCATTTTCGCCGCTTATCCTTATTACCGATATGCCTCCCGTTGCGGGGGGCGTGGCGATTGCCGCGATAGTTGACATATCCTCCCGTCCTTTCCCTCAATAATGAATTTCTGATTTTATTACTTCTTTTTCCAAAAAAGAAAGCCTTTTTTCTTTTCTTCTTTTCGGAGAGCAACGGTTACACTTTTCTCCGCGGCGCGTCCATTCTCCTCGGTATTTTCGGCATCCCCGTCAAATAAACCGAGCGTGTCATCTTCAAAAGAAATGACGTTTTTTGTTTCCTCCTCCATAAGTTCCCTTTCGCTCTCCTCGGAAAGGAAGTTCACAAGAAACGGCTTTTTGTTAAGCTCATCTCCCGTATCCTCCAGAAGATATGTGCGGATATTTTTAGGAGTGTCTATGCGGTAATTCTCGTCTCCGTTGTCCAGAAGGTCGTCAAGGCGTTCTTTGGCATATTCTCTCAGATCCTCCTCCATGGATCGATAGTACTCCTCCGCCGCGATATTGTATTCTTCGGCCGGACTTTTTCCGCCAACCTCCACTAAGTGGATTCCCCTTCGTATATATTCGGTATATTCAAGATATTCGCTCCAAAACCGGTTTACCGCCGCCACAACGGTTCTCCGCTGAATATCGGACAGCATGGGCTCTCCGTATATCTTAAGCGCTTCCTCATAGCGGGGGCAGCCTTCCCATATTCCTGGGGATTCGTCCTTCAGAAACCGCGTACGACTTTCAAAAATCTGCGATCTGTGCTTTTCGCCTATCATTGTGAATTTTAAAAGTCTTGCCCTTACGTCAAAGGCGTCCCCCTCGCTTATGCGCTGTATCCTCTCCACCTCGCGGCGAAGTATTTTGTCCTCCAGCGGCCATTCGGAGGGCAAGGGCTTGTGCTTGGAGGGAAGAAGGCTTGTCAGCCTGTATTTTTCCATTATAGGCTCGTCTATCGACACAAAGCACATGCTTTCGCCAGGATCACCCTGCCTGCCGCAGCGGCCGATAAGCTGCTTCACTATTCTGCTGCTTTCGGGCATATAAGTGGAGATTACCAAAAGTCCTCCCGCCCTTACGGCCTCCTCCCTTTCAGCCTCGTTCCTTCCGCCCAATTTTATATCAACGCCCCGCCCCGCCATATTGGTGGAGATGGTTACGGCAAATGGACGACCAGCTTCGCTGATTACGTCCGCCTCCATATAGTCGTTCTTGGCATTCAGAACCACGGCGTTTATATCGTTTTCTCTAAGCATATCGTAAAGCATTTCGCTGTCCTGTATGCTTCCGGTGCCTACAAGAACGGGCTGACCCTTTAGGTTAGCCTCACGCACCGCTTTTACCACGCCCTTCCACTTCGCCTCGCTGCTGTAATAAATCATCATGTCGCGATCAACGCGCTTGCTTGGAGTATGAGGCTCCACCCGTTTGTACTCAAGATCATAAAGCTGGTAAAACTCGTCCTTGGCGGCTTCCGCGGTTCCGGTCATTCCGGAAAGGAAAGGATACTGCCTTACGAAATACTGCATCGCAATACTGCCCATTATCACTCCTCTTGAAGTGACTTCCACGCCGTGCTTTATTTCCACCGCCGATTGAAGAGTTCCGGGATAATGGCGGTTTTCCGCCACGCGTCCCGTAAATTTGTCTATAAGCAATATTCTTCCGGCGCGGCAAATATAATCTTTGTTTTCCTTAAGCATAAACCACGCGTTAAGACAGTCGTTTATTTTGGAAAGCAGCTCGGCGTTTTCCTCGTCGTATAGGTTGCTCAGACCGAAAAAGCGTTCCGCCTTCTCCGCGCCTTTATCGGAAAGATATACGTTTTCCGCTTCAAGGCTTATATCGTAATCCTCCTGTGTAAAGCCGTCCATAAGATCGGCCACTTTATAAAGATCCGGGTCGTATTTTACCTCGGTATCCGCCGAAACCACCATTGGGATCCGTCCCTCGTCAATCAGAAGCGAGTCGGCCTCGTCCACTATCGCGGCGCCGAAGCCTTGTCCCACCGTATCCTCCGTATTCTGCACCGTGAAATCCCTCAGATAGTCAAAGCAGCATTCTCTTGCGCTTATATAAAGCACATCGGCTTTATAGGCGGATTTTCGCGCGTAAAAGTCGCTTCTTTCGGTAACAGAAGCAACGCTTATTCCTAAAATATTGTAAACCGGGCGCATCCAGTGTTCGTCACGGTACGCCAGATAGTCGTTAAAGGTGAGAACGTGGACTTTTCTGCCCATCAGCTTGTGCCATACCGAAGCGAATACCGCACAAAGGGTTTTTCCCTCTCCGGTGGGCATTTCAAGAATTTTTCCCTCGATAAGCGCCCGTGCCGCCAAAAGCTGCTGATCGAAGGGGGTGATTCCCAGACCCTTTTCCGAAGCGATACAGACGGCGGCAAAAAGCGGGGTCAGATTTTTTCCGTTTTCGGACATTTGTATAAGGGTGTTTATATCGTATTCATCGGCGTATTTACGCACCGAAGAGAAAAATTTTTCGTTTTCGGTCATTTACGGTCTTCCTTTCTTTTGATCTTTTTCAGTATATCATATTTTTTTAAAAAAGTAAATAAAAATTATTGTGAAAAGTAGTGTTGATTTGACAACAGGCGATATATGTGATAAAATTAAATCGTGATTTATTCAGCGATTGGAAAGGAAAAGCAAAATGGAATATTCGGAAATGCTGAAAAAGCTTAAAATATTGCTCTCCAACGACTTCAACTGTGCGCCGGATGACTTTGAAAAAACTGAAAATATTATTGTTCCCTCTGCGCTTAAAGAGGGGCGGAGAATGTACGAAAGCGAAAAAACGTTTTTCCGTATGGCAACGTTGGGCAAAAATGCCGTGATAACCGCCGACGAGCGTATTTTTCCGTTTTTGAGGGAATACGTAAAGGATATAGCGGGATATTGGCTTCTTGAGCAGCCTCATACGGTAGTTATCGAAAAAGAGCTTAATAAATACGGTTATACGCTGACTCATTCCCACCATTTGTATCTGCCCTCGAAAGAGACAAATCCCAAGGGAAGCTTTACGGTAAAATGGTACTGCGGCTATGAGGAAATCAAGCCGTTTTACGGCGACAAACGTTTCCCCAACGCCATTTGTGAGCAATATATGCCGGAACGACCCGACACAATAGCGGTATGTGCCTTTGACGGGGAAAAAATTATGGGAATGGCCGGCTGCTCCGAAGACGCTCCGGGATGGCAGCAGATCGGCATAGACGTGCTTCCCGAATACCGCTCAATGGGTTTAGGCACTTATCTTGTCACACTGCTCAAAAACAAAATATCGGAATCGGGGGATATTCCCTTTTACGGAACGGGCATAGCCAATTTTCACTCTATGAATATAGCGGTCAATTGCGGATTCAAACCAGTATGGGTGGAAATAAATTCAAAAAAGCTACCGGAAGATAGCAAAAGTATATAAGAGGCGCTTATATGGTAAACGTCAAATTTATTTGATGTTTACCATAAATATAATATTTTTTTACAAAAAACTATTGCAAAACAGCTTAAAATATGAGACAATAGTAATACTAATCCCTTTTAAACTGTTGGATTAGTGTTTTGGGTGCAACCCTTTTTAAATATGGATTTTATCACAGTTTAAAAAGGGATTGGTATAACATAAGAGAAAACTCTCTTCAACAGGAAAGGCGGAATACAATCGTGAACAAAACAGCTTGTATCGTCCTGGCGGCGGGCGACGGAAAAAGAATGAAGTCGATTAAGCCGAAGGTGTTAATGGAAGTATTGTTCAAGCCTATGTTAGGCTGGGTACTGGACAGCGCGGAAAAGCTTTCCCCCGACGAAATATGCGTAGTGGTAGGCAACGGCGAGGATAAGATATGCGCGTATCTTGAAACAAGAGACGGAAAATATACCGTTGCAAGGCAGACAGTCCGCTTAGGCACCGGCCACGCGGTAATGCAGGCGGAAAATGTGCTTAAAAACTGCGAAAACGTTCTGGTGCTCTGCGGCGACGCTCCCTTTATGGACGAGGAAACCATGCGCGCGGCGCTTAAGATGCACCTTGAAAAGGATTGCGGCGCAACGGTAATTGCCGCCGCCCCCGACAATCCTTTCGGCTACGGAAGAATAGTAAGGGACGAAAACGGCGACCTGCTTAAAATAGTCGAGCAAAAGGACGCTACCATTGCCGAGCAGCATATCAAGGAGATAAATTCGGGCGCTTACTGGTTCAGCAGCAAGGATCTGCTGGAGGCGCTGCCCAAGCTTTCCGACAGCAACGCGTCAAAGGAATACTACCTTACCGACGCCGTGGCGCTTATAAGGGAATCGGGTCGCCGCACCGCCGTCTGCACCGCCGCTCACAAGGCGGTGGTACTGGGAGCCAACACAAGGAACGACCTTTACTGTCTAAACAGCTTCGCCCGTATGGCGGTTATAGGCGATCTTCTTCAAAAGGGTGTGGAATTTCCTTGCCTTGACGGCGTCATTATCGGAACGGACGTTACCGTAGGACAGGATACGGTGATCCTTCCCAACACTATTATAAGAGGAAAATGCACCATAGGCTGCGGCTGCGAAATAGGGCCAAACAGCCTTATTGAGGATACCGTTATAGGCGACGGCGTGGTGTTGAACAATGTTCAGTCAAATCGAAGTACGGTGGACAGCGGAGCCACCGTAGGACCTTTTGCTCAACTTCGCCCCGGTTCCCATATAAGAAACGAAGTAAAGATCGGAAATTTTGTCGAGGTAAAGAACTCCGATATAGGAGCAAAGACTTCTATCGCCCATCTGACTTATGTGGGCGACAGCGACGTGGGCGAAGGCGTAAACTTCGGCTGCGGCTGCGTTACCGCCAATTATGACGGAATACAGAAATTCCGCACTAAGATAGGAAACAATGCGTTTATCGGCTGCAATACCAATCTTATCGCTCCTGTGGAGGTTGGCGAAAACGCGTCTACGGGCGCCGGCTCCACGATTACCAGAAACGTTCCGCCAAATTCGCTTGTGGTTGAAAGAGCCGAGCCTAAGGTGGTTCAGAACTGGGAAAAGAACAAAATGAGAAAAAGAAGATAGACAGATTCTCGGAAATTTGGCCGCAATGTGAAGTCGGCCGCCTTCGGCTGACAGAAAGGACGTAAAAATGAACCTTCACGGCAAGGACATCAAAATCTTCTCCTGCTCTTCAAACAGACCCTTAGCCTCCGCCATTGCGAAAGACCTGGGACTTCCCTTGGGCAACGCCGAAATAGGCGTTTTCAGTGACGGCGAAATAAGCTGCTCCATCAGTGAAAGCGTAAGAGGCTCCGATGTTTTTATTATCCAGTCCACATCATACCCCATAAACGACAACCTTATGGAGCTTCTTATAATGACAGACGCCCTCAAACGCGCCAGCGCGGCGAGCATTACCGCCGTTATCCCCTATTACGGCTATGCCAGACAGGACAGGAAGGCAAAAAGCCGCGATCCCATTTCCGCAAAGCTCACTGCCAATCTTATAACCGTGGCGGGAGCGGACAGAGTGCTGACAATGGATCTTCACAGCCCGCAGATTCAAGGATTTTTCGATATCCCTCTGGATCATTTGCAGGGAGTTTCGGCCTTGGCGCCATATTTCAAAAAGCTTTTCGCGGGGAGCGAGGATAATCTGATATGTTTAAGCCCCGACGTGGGTTCGGTGGCGAGAGTGAGAAATTTTGCCTCAAGAATAGGCGTAGGCTTTGCCATAATCGACAAAAGGAGACAGAAAGCCAACGTCTGCGAGGTGATGAACATTATCGGCGACGTAAAAGACAAGACGGTGCTTATCATAGACGATATGGTAGACACGGCAGGTACACTCTGCAACGCCGCGCGGGCGGTGACGGAAAAGGGCGGAGCAAAAGAAGTATACGCCTGCGCCACTCACGGTGTGCTGTCGGGTCCCGCAATAGAAAGAATCGAAGCCTCTCCCATAAAAGAGCTTGTACTGTTGGATACTATACTTTTGCCCGAAGAAAAGCGTATTTCAAAAATCAAGATTCTGGGAACCCACAGTCTTTTCGCTCAGGCAATCGACAGAATTTATACCGACAAACCCATTTCCATACTCTACTGACTTTTCCAACTAACAAAACGAAAAGGATACTGAAATGAACTTTGAAAACAACGAAAATAATGAAATAATGTCCGAAAGCGGATACATAAATTCCCGCGGCGATTCGGGCTCAGATAACGATGCTTTTGCCCCCGTAACGGCGGAGAGCGGCGAATTTCCAAAAGAGGAGGGAAAGGAAACCGATTCGGCGGGAAATCGGGACAGTGCCCCCGATATGATGAAGAGCTACAAGTCGGCCTGTTTAAAATTCGGCTTTTTCCTGACGGTTACATTATTGATGCGAATAGTCGCTCAGGGTCTGGCGCCCGCTGCGGTAAGATTAATCAATTCCGTCACCTCAAGCGTCGACGTAAAATATGCCCTCAGTCTTCTTTACTCCGCTCTTTTTTTACAGGTAATACCTTCGTTTATAGCGGCGGCAATGCTGAAATACAGTCTTAAAAACTTAGCCGGCGGTTTTCATCCACCGAAAAACAGCAAAAAAGCGTTTGCCAATTTCCCTGCGGTCTACGGAGCGGGTATGACAGTAAACCTTATCACCATGGCGTTGATTCAACTTGTAACCCATAACGGAAATATAAATGATTCGGTCAACAGCTTAATGCTCTCGCCGCCATCCATGACCTCCGCCGCCGTACTTTTCGTTATGCTGGTGATTGTGGCTCCGATTTTTGAGGAATTTATCTTCAGAGGAGCGGTAATGAACCTCCTTAAGCCCTACGGAAGCGGGATAGCGGTGTTTGTGTCCGCTTTCTGCTTTGCCGTTTTTCACGGCAATTTCCAGCAGTTTTTCTACGCTTTTGCCTTGGGTATCCTTTTGGGGTACATTTCATACGCTACCGATTCAATGTTTTGCAACACCGTGCTTCACGCTATGTTCAACGCGGTAAGCGGGATTATCATGATCTTCGCCACTACTGAGGCAGTGGGAAAAAAGACCACGGATCCTTCCGCGGTGCTGAGCGACGGGGAACAGCTTGTGCTATCCTTCTACGCCATCTTTATGATTGCCGTTATCGTGACTGCGCTTATCGGTTTTATCGCAATTATAAGAAAATTGATCAAAATAAAAAAATACCGTCTCCCGAAGGTGTGGAGTGAGATAGGCAACGGAAAAAAGCTTTTAATTCTTATCTTTACCGTTACCGTACTACTGTCCATTATGCTTATGACGGACGTAATGGGCGAAGGCTATATTTCCGACGCTATCTCCGACCGAATCTCCGAGCTTATTTCAACACGTTAAAGCGTTCTGAAAGGTAGTGTCTATGTATATCAATTATATACCGGAAGAAAAACCAATGCCCCCATATCAGCGGGAACCGGAAAAAGAGTTTAAAAGTTCGCTGGCAAAGCTAGCGGCATTCGTCCTTATTTCGGTAATAAACGACAATTTTCTTTATTATATTTTTCTTTACCCTTGTATAATGATATTATCCATTCTTCCCGACGGTACAAGCGACACGGTTTTTTACGCCGCCCAATGGTTTGTAAACGACATCAGCGTGTACCTTATTCCGGGAATAAGCGCTTTTCTTCTTTTCAGAAACGAGCTTAAGGCTCCGAATTCTTTCAGAGAGCATACCTCATATATTCCTTGGCTTTCCGGCGGGCTGACCTTTTTCGCACTCTGTTTTTTAGGCTCAATCTCCACCATGCTTTCCAATTTTATCGCGGAAATATTGGATACGCTTTTCGGTACCGGTGAGATTCCGGATGCAATCGCGGGAGCCTTGCCGCAAAACGGAAGCTTGGGAACATATATTGTGCTTATTGTTTCCGTTGCGGTAATTGCTCCGATCTGCGAAGAGCTGATTTTCAGGCGGCTGCTTCTTCAGCCTTTAAGAAAACACGGAGACGGCTTTGCCATAGTTGCCACCTCCCTTATTTTCGGATTTACTCACGGAAATTTCGACCAGCTTCCCTACGCTTTCACGGTCGGGCTTATGTTAGGTCTGCTGGCGGTAAATTCCAACTCGGTTTTACCATCTATGGTGCTTCATACTCTAAACAATCTGCTTGTGACGCTGGGGAGTTATTCGGTGAGTATTCTTGGGGAAAACGAGATTACGATCGGCTTGGAAAACGGTATAGGCATAGGGCTTAACTTGGCTTTCTGGTTGGGAATACCGGCGATTGTGGTTATGTTAGCTTCGGGAATGTGCAGGTCTGATTATAAGTTTCAGCTTTCTAAGGGAGAAAAGGCAAGGATAATATTTTCCTCTCCCGCTTCTTATTTGATTGCGGCGGGGCTTGGGCTTATGATGGTTGATGTTTACGGTTTCATTATGGGTTTTTTCAAATAGGATTTTGCCAATAGGGCTGTAAAAAAGTCTTTACCGTTAGGGTTTTATCCCCAAACGGTAAAGACTTTTTTATACTAATAACCATTTTGACACAGGATAAAATCATAGTCAAAATGGTTAT
>CAJUFF010000012.1:0-5158 GCA_910585505.1 uncultured Ruminiclostridium sp.
ATTATTCGCTTATTTTTTAGGGATAATGCATTTACACGGTTTATTTTTCATAACCTCTGTCTGAATAGATTTGCGAACAGGGTAATTCTCATTAAATCTTTCTTTAATAACTTTTTCCATTATTGGAATATTCCAGACATCCCTAAACAAGCAATTCATTTGAATAACATTTTCGAGCGTCAATCCAAACATTAACAATCTTTTTTCCATTTCATCAAAAGCACCGTTTATTTGCTGTTCAATAGTATCTCCCACATTACCCGCACAAAAATTCAAAAAGCAAAAATCTCCTGCTTTAATAATTCCTGAATATGCACAATCTTTGTTAATATCCAATCTGATAATTTCGTTCATGTTAGTATCCTCCGTTTATAATTAATGTTGCCCAATATTAAAATTTTCAAAACGTTTTATTGTGGACATTATGCTGTTTTCCATATCTTTTGTCAATTTTGTGTCGGATTCATACCATATATTTAAAATATTTAGTTTTCTGTTTTTTCTGTCATATACAGGTTCTATTCTACCGATAATTTTGTCGCCGTAAAGAACAGGCAATATATAATATCCGTACTTGCGCTCAGATTGCGGCGTATATATCTCCCATTTATACTTAAAATCAAAAATATCATTTATCAAGTTTCTGTCCCACATCATATTGTCTAAATGGGCGATAAACTCACAGCGCTGTTTAAAGCAATTATTCTTTTTAATATATTCAACTAATCGTATATCTTCTGTAAGACAATATAATGTGTGACTGATATTTTCTACACTTACAGGATTAATGAGGCCTTCAGACAACAATTCAGAAAAAATATCATTTCGCTCATTTGACTTCAGCCCGTGAATGCCTAACCACGCATCAGACGCTCTGTTCCACAGAAGACCCAATGAGCCTATTCTTTTCATAACACGCCATTTTCTATGATCAAAATCGCATGGATAAGGATCCGGATCATTGAGTATATTAGCAGGTATGCATTTTTCTATTAGGTCATAATACTTTATACCGTCTTTCTTATGATGTATTGCCAGTTCGCCTTTGAAATACATATGCTCTAATGCAGCCCTTGAAAGTTTTGTTATGCTCCAATACCAATCTACCTTTTGAGAAATACCTAAATCTGAAGAACATAATGTCCCGCGTTCCGAAATCGCTGCAACTATCTTATCGTGTACCTGCATTATATCATCGTAGCTTTTTTCCCAAATATGATGTTTTTCACGTTCCCGTTCAAAATAATTCCAATTTTCAATTGGAATTATCGAAAGATTTTTATCCGAGTAATCCAGCAGTTTTCTGTCTTCGTATAACAACTTGTATAGCATTTTCTTTGAAAATCCTTTCACTCTGGACTGCAAAACAAGCTCTGCATTTTTTCCGCACACATCTATAGGGTCAAACTGGATACAGCCTGCCTGACGTATAAAATCAAGAATGCCTTCTTTTTCTGAAAATCTATAATCACCCAACAGACCTTGCTTATACAGTATAAATTTTCGTGCTTCACTGTTGGTTAAACATATTTCAAACATTCCTGACGCCTGACTTACCATGCCATATGGTACTGTAATTTTTTCTCATTATATCACAGCATATACGACAACAGTATGTCATAATTATTTATATAATTTTATAATTTTTTGAGCTGCTGTAATTATTCGCTCACGAATATCTTCCGGTTCGATAATTTGAATATTATCTCCCAATGACAATAGCGTCCCAATCCAAAGCTGTTCATTTTCAACTACAATTAGGTTCATAAGTGCATCGCCATTTGAAAATTCATTAGTTACCGTTCCGTTTAGATATTCTATGACTCGTGATCTTGCTGCTTTTTTACATTTCACAGTAACAGATCGATATTGACGTGAGTCTTTTTTATCTGTTTTCTTTAAAATAATATCAGCAGATTCATGCAACTTTACAAAAGGTTCATCGGTTATTTTCAAGCCACTCATTCGTACTAACTTATAAATGCGGTAATCGTCTTTTACCTTTGAATACGCCAAAAGATACCAAGCATACCATCTGTATAGAACTGCGATGGGTTCTACTGTATGAGTGCGGGTCACATTGTCGTTATTTGTATATGTAAAATTTACAGCACGTTTTTTATAACAGCGGATTGCAGTAAATGCAAAACATTTTCATCTCCCTCGCGAAGAACGGAAAAATCCAAAATAATACCGTTATTATTGGATTTGGATATAGAGCATATTTTTTCTAATATCTGTTTTGCTTTATTATCATTTGTTGCTGAAACCAACCTCTGCAACGCTGTCAGTATATAAGAGTAATCATCTGAAGTGGCAAGTTGTTTTTCTAATATGAAACGCTCCGATATTTCATAACCTCCTGTTGCTCCTGCAAACGAAATAATAGGTATACCAGCTAAGCATAAAGAATCAATATCTCGTTGTATCGTTCTAACAGAAACTTCAAAATATTTTGCCAATTCGCTTGAAGAGGTTTTTCCATGATTAAGAAGGTATATCGTTATTGCATAAAGACGTTCAATTTTCATTTTTCCTCTTTTCTGATTGCACTCAATCGCATATATTTTATTTATCTTTATTTTGTTTGATTCGATACCAATGCATTTTATCATGTATTCACCATAACCAATTATATCTTATTTTGTAATTGCCAAAAATGCTGTCAGCTCTTATAGTTTCGTGCATCTTTCTGAAAATGTGCTCAAGCATATTTATTTCCCTAAGCGCGAAAACCTCCGGTTTTGTAAAACCAAAATGCTTTAATATGCCATCTGCGGCGAAACCTGCGGGCATTATCCAATGAATGTTCCATATATCCTCATTAGGATAATATTCGTGCGGATAATTGGCTGGTAAAAAGATAGCGGTAAGGGAAGGGAAGGGATATGAACTTTTCTTCCGTCAAGCAATAACGTTCCGCTTCCCTTTGTGCAATACAGTATCTGATGTTTCGGATATCCGCCGCTTCTAGCAATATGATCTTGATAATGATGTTGTCCCATATTCAAAAGATACAGCGGCAGTTCACTTTATCCGCGTGTTATCGGATAATCACAGAAAAAAAAGCACTTTCAATCTTCATATTGTTATATAATCATAATATCATTTCTTGACGGCAGTGTCAAGAAGGAATATAATAAAAATAAATTAAACGAAAGGCAGTTCACAAAACTGTATTTATTCCTTTCGGAAAAGAACAGGATCCTTTCGGAGAAAGAGAAAACTCCGGTCGTTTTGAGCTTTTGAATGGAAAGTGGAGCTTTAGTTATTACGAAAGCATTGTGGATATGGAGAACGATTTTATCTCTGTCCGATATGAAGCGGAAATTCCCGTTCCGTCAAACTGGCAGCTTTACGGATATGACAGGCTTCAATATACTAACATTCGTTACCCTATACCCTATGATCCACCTTATGTGCCGGATGATATTCCGACCGGTGTGTACCGCCGCGGATATGTTTACACACCGGACGGAAAAGACAGAATACTTGTTTTTGAGGGGATTGACAGTTGCTTTTATCTTTATGTGAACGCCACCTTTGTCGGTTACTCACAGGTGTCTCACTGTACCTCCGAATTTGACATCACTCCTTTTCTTGAGGAGGGGAATAATACCGTTACGGTTGCGGTACTGAAATGGTGCGACGGAACTTATTTTGAAGATCAAGACAAATTCAGGATGTCCGGTATTTTCCGTGACGTTTATGTTCTGTCGCGTCCGCGGAAAAGACTTTTGAACTACAAAATAAAAACCGTCATTTCGGAAGACCGTGATTCCTCCGAACTTTTATTTACCCCGTTTTGACACGGCGTGGAATGTATTATTACGGATGACGCGGGAAATATTATTGCTGAATTTTCCGCTTGCGACGGAAAAACGGAATCCGTACATATAGATTCTCCCCTGTTGTGGTCGGCGGAAAAGCCTGATCTGTATAACCTTGACATATGCGCCGGGGAGGAAAGGATAGGCGAAAGAGTGGGTTTTCGCGATATATCAGCGAAAAACGGCATTCTAAAGGTAAACGGGGTTCCGCTGAAATTTAAGGGGATAAACCGGCACGACAGCTATCCCGATACCGGTTTCTACGCTTCAAGGACGCAGATGATAAAAGATATTATCCTTATGAAAAAGCACAATATCAACGCGGTACGCACCTCTCACTACCCGAATTCACCGCTGTTTTATCAACTGTGCGACTTATACGGAATGTACGTCATAGACGAGGGGGATATGGAAACCCACGGCTGCGTTGACGTATACAATGATTTAAGGCAACACCGCGCAATGACCGCCTGACGGCTTTGCGTGCGACTTGCTTGCATATTTTCCGTCATCTTGCACAAATCCTCCTTGAAATACGCCGGTATTCCTGCGTCGGATTTATACAAGCTGACGAAAAATCTGACGGCGCAATCCACACACAATCATTGTGCGGTGTTGCCTTAAAATGGAGCGCAAAAAATTCTTATAACGGAATTGCGCTTCCTGCTTCCGACCCGCGCTATAAAAAAGCGATAACCGACCGCACAGAGGCGCTTGTGACAAGAGATATAAATCGACCGTGCGTAATATTATGGTCCTTGGGCAACGAAAGCGGCTACGGCACAAATATGCTGGCGGCAGGCGAACTGGTGAAGTCCCTGGACGATACGAGACTTCTCCACTATGAAAGCACTCACAAACTTGACGATACTTCCGATAAAATACTTGACGTTATGTCAAAAATGTATACTCCCCCCCCCGACGAGATGAAGAAAACACTGAAGAAGATAAGGAAAACCGCCCATTTGTGCTTGCGAATACAGCCACGCTATGGGCAACGGATCGGGGGACTTGGAAGACTATCATATTGCTTTTTATTCCGATGAACGATTCTGCGGAGGGTTTGTATGGGAGTGGTGCGATTATGCGGGAATTTTAGGATATACCGATGACGGGAAAGCAAAGTACGGCTACGGCGGAGATTTCGGTGAAAAACACCATGACGGAAATTTCTGCATGGATGCTCTCACATATCCCGACAGAACGCCGCACACGGGATTATTGGAACTGAAGCAGGTTTACCGTCCCGTAAGAGTGAAAAAAGGCTGCGCCAGCGGACTTTTTGTTTTTGAAAGCATGCTTGAATTTGAAAACGCGGGAAATATATT
>CAJUFF010000012.1:5168-33193 GCA_910585505.1 uncultured Ruminiclostridium sp.
TATATTGGACTGCCGATATGAGATAACGTTTGACGGCGGAGTGCTTTCCGAGGGCGGCGTTGATTTTTCTGTTCCGCCGATGGTCGGTACCGCGATTCATATTCCCGAAGCGGCAAAGAGCTTTGACAGGGATACTTATATCCGATTCATATTTACGGCAAAAAATGATACGTCTTACTGCAAAAAAGGATATGAGGTGTGCTTTGACCAGATAAATCTGTTCAGTACGGAGAAGCAGGCGGAAAAGCGAATGAACGGCAGGGGGGCGGTTCTTAACGAGGACGCGTTTTATGTAAATGTTTCGGCAGAGGATACCGAATACCGGTTCAATAAGAAAATATCGGCGTTCGATTCAATAAAGCATAAGGGAAAAGAACTGCTTGACCGTCCTTTGGAATACAACTTTTTCCGAGCGCCCACGGATAATGATGTGATGAAGAACGATTGGTACAGCGCCCACCTTAACGATCACGAAATAAAAAACTACGGCGTTATGGCAGAGCTTGCCCCCGAAGGAGCGGTGATAGCTTTAAAACAGGCTTTTGTTTGGAACATTTACCAGCCTATTGCCTATATGAATACACGGTATGTTATCTCATCAAGCGGACTTGACATAAGCTGCAAAGCGGAGTTTTCCAACAAAGTGACTTTTCTGCCAAGATCCAGCATAAGACTTTTCATGCCGCGCAGCTTTGACAGGGTGGAATATTTCGGATTGGGATCTTTTGAAAGCTATATTGACAAGCATCAGGCAGATCGAATGGACAATTTTTCGGAAAATATAAGCGATATGCACGAGGATTATATACGTCCTCAGGAAAATTCCTCTCATTTCGGCTGCAAGCACATGACGGTCAGCGATGGGGAAACGAAAGTAAAATTCACTTCAGATGAGGATTTTTCTTTCAATGCTTCGGAATATACCCAGGAAGAACTGTCAGAAAAACGTCATAATTTTGAACTGGAAAAATGCGGCAGCAGCGTAATTTGTGTTGATCATATGATGGCAGGTGTAGGCTCTGCCGCCTGCGGTCCAGCTTTGTCGGAAAAATACCGTTTGCCGCTGCCCGAGATTTCTGCAAGCTTTTGTATACAAATATCCTAAAAATGAAAGGAATGAAATGAAATGTTAAAAAAAATATTTGCATATATTTTCTCATTTGCAATTTTATTTTCCGTATCTGCTTGTAACAGTGATGTCAGCCTTTCGGCGAAGGAAACCGCCAAAAAAATGGGGGTCGGCATCAATCTCGGAAACACAATGGAAAGCACTTACTCATCAAATAAGAATGATTGGGTAGCAGTTGTCGGAAACAATACGCCTACGGATTACGAGACTTGTTGGGGCGCAGTAAAAACGACACAGGAAATTATCGACGGGATTAAGTCGGAAGGCTTTGACACCATACGCGTACCTGTTTTTTGGGGAAATATGATGCAAGATGACGGTACTTATACCATAAATTCCGAATACGCCGCAAGAGTAAAGGAAATAGTGAATTACTGCCAAAATGCAGGACTGTACACGGTTATTAACATTCACCATTTTGACGAATTTATAATACGCCGTCATTCTACCGAGGAATGTAAGGAAATTTTCACTTTAATATGGACGCAGATTGCCGAATATTTTAAGGATTATCCTTATACACTGCTGTTTGAGGGATATAATGAGTATCTCGGAGGCGGGCGCTTGAACGAAAAGCGCGAAGTGGTTGATCTTCCTTTGGAAGAGGGATATGAGATGACAAATATCCTTAATCAAGCATTTGTTGACGCGGTAAGAGTCACAGGAGGTAAAAATTCGGATCGTGTGCTGATAGTTTCGGGGTATTGGACAAGCGTAGATCACACAGCTGCTCCCGAATTTATTGTTCCCGCAGATACAGCTGATGATAGACTTATGGTTTCGGTGCATTATGTTGATAATGCTTTTTATTGGATGAACAAGATAGGCGGAGAAGAATGGTCGGAATATGTGGATAAACAGATCGACCTGCTCAGCAAAGCGTTCGTTGAAAAAAATATACCCGTATTTGTCGGCGAAACCGCAGCAAGGTATCCCGAAGCCAATTTCGACAGCAGCGTATCTGACAAAAATTCTGCAAAATATGTTGGCATTATGTTGAATAAGCTTATTGACAGCGGCTGTGTTCCCGTTATATGGGATGTGAACGACAATTTTTATTCGCGCACAGAATATAGGATAAAATCGAATGAGGATCGATCAATGATCTCCGAGATACAGCAAAAACTGCATAATTCGTAAAGAGATATTGTCAAAACAATAAATTATAACAGGAGGCCAAAATGAAAAAATTACAAAAAACACTTTCGATTATTCTGGCAGTAACGTCCGCCGTGTGCGTTACCGCTTGTCAAAGCGATTCCGCACAGCAGAATACAGTTACTACCGACAGTATGGGAGAAATAAGCTTTACCGAGGCATCTGTGGCTGAAATTGACGAGGAAGCGCCTACGGGAAAAGTAACATACCTTTCATACGAAACAAACTTCGATTCTTCGGAAATTGTTTCAAAATTCGAAAAAAAGTATAAGGCTGAATTTAAGCAAATTATGTGTCAAAGCGGAAATGCGTATTTTGACAAATTAGGTACGCTTATTTCCACAGGTGACTCCCCCGATCTTGTCCGCTACGAGTGGAGATGTTTTCCTCACGGAATGAGCTACAATATGTACACGCCGCTCGATACTTACATAAATATTGACAGTGATCTGTGGAAAGATATGAAAGAGATTTCCGAGCAGTTTGTTTACAACGGAAAGCACTATTATTATCCGCATGCAATTACAACCAACTACGCCCTTAATTATAACAACCGTATTCTTGAAGAGCACGGAATGACTGACCCGATGACACTGCTTAACGAAAACAGATGGACATGGAGTGCTTTTGAAGAAATGCTCAAACAGTGGTGCGATATGGATCCCAATCATATCGGATACAACGGCGTAGACGGCATGATATTTGTTCTTACCACAGGAACGAAGCTTATTGATATTCATGACGGGGAGATAGTAAATAATTTAAGAAACGAAAATGTTTCCCGCTGTATGCTATGGCTGGAAAATATGAGACGTCAGGGTTTAATTGGACCTACTCCAGAGCAGCAGCAGGCTACCGGGGTATCCGGTGGATATACCCCTCCCGATACTGCCTTTGTGGACGGAAACCTGTTATTTTTAGGAATGAACCCGTCATGGACATATGACGCCGCCAAAGAGTCTCTTGACAAAAAAGGCATAGAAAACGAGATCAAGTTTGTTCCGTTTCCCCGAGATGAAATTGCCGACAAATACTACTGCGGTATCAACACTTTCGGTTATCTTATCCCATCCGGTGCGTCAAACATTAAGGGTGCTGTTGACTGGATAAATTTCAACCGCTTTGAGGAAGTGGATGAAACAAACATTGCCGAGAACAAGTCAAAAGCGTTAAGTACTCAACCGTCTTACTTTCCCAAATGTTCCAATGCCGAATGCGGAGACAACTCTGAAAACAGCGATGAAAAAGGCAGACATATATTCACGGACGAAGAAAACAAGTCTGGCATGAACATCTGTCCAGTTTGCGGAACAGAAAGAAAAGAAAAGTACAAAACGGTATGGACGGAGGAGCAGTATGAGCTGCACCGGGAAATGATGAATCCGAACGGCAGATTTACTATGCTTTTTGACCATTGCTACGGCTTCAGTGATGATGTAACAAAATTATTCGCAGGAAATGAAAGTCTAATGGACAGTCCGCTATATCATGACCTTAGCTTTACATCTCTGGTTGAGTCAAAATATGATGTTTTAGAAGGGTATCTCAATCACTACCGTGATATTATGAAAAAGAATGCGGAAGGCAAAATCGTTACTTATCCGATTGAAAATGTTGTTTCGGAATAGAGACGCGTAGTTTTGATGTATTTTTTTGTTGTAAAATATGAAGATAAATATAATACTAACCCCTTTTAAAACTATGTGTATTAAGTCAGTTTAAAAATGGATTGGTATACGTAACCATATTATAACAATTAACTGAGTCCTGTTGTGGGACTCAGTTTTTTTCAAAAATAGAATCGCAGTAAATAAAGAATAGGAAAAATATAGCTGATACTGATTTTAATTCAATCTATTGACAAATAGATTGCAGACTGTAGAAAAACCCCATTTCCGCCAAGGAAATGGGGTTTAAAGTTAAGCGACAAAAGAGAAAAGACGAGAAAACCAGTAGTAGGTGAATAATCGCATAAATGCCACTTGTGGATGGCATATTTTTTGAGATTCATGGCAGCGAACTTAAGCCTGACCCAGCCAATATTACGAGTCAAGCCTTTAAGATATGTAAACCGCATAGCACATTTTTCCTTGGCGTCAGCGAACACACGCTCAATAGTTTCCTTGCGGTACTCGTAAAGCTTGCGCAAGGGCGGAGTGTGCCGGTAGTCCTCGACAAGATCGAGGTAATTCGCCCAAACATGCTTTTCAACGGTTTTTACGCAGTTTTTGTTTTCGGTGCACTTGTATCTTGACGGGCAGTTTTGACAGATATCGGGATCGCTTTTGAATTGGCGGTAACCCTCGCGGGTGGTCGTGGTGTATTTTAAAACGCTGTTTTCGGGGCAAAGAACGCAGCCATAATACTCATCATAAACAAACTCATATGGTCTGAAAAAGCCGTCCTTACCCATCGGGCGCTTGTATGGAAGCACGGGAATTCTGCCGTCGTCAATTACTCGTTTAGCTATCCACGGCGTTTTGTAACCTGCATCGGCAACTACATACCTCATTTCGGGAAAAGCTTCGCAAAGCTTGTCGTAAAGCCCGTCAAAGGCAACGCTGTCATGTACGTTTCCGGGATTTAAGGTCACATCGAGCACATATCCATTTTTGTCGCAGGCAGTCTGCGCGGCATAGGCAAAGCATTTCTTGTGCTCACCTTTATGAAATACTCCGCACTCCGGGTCGGTCGCGGATTCGGTAATAATATTTTTTTCGGCGGTTTGTTGTTTTCAAGCGGCTTCCTGTCGTGATTTTCACGGTTCTTATTGATCTCCTCAAGAAGCTGTTCGCCGTAGCCTTGGCAGCTTCGGGAATGGCTTTCTTGACCGCTTTTTTCATGTTTGCGTTCGCTTTAATATGAGTTCCGTCAATAAAAACAGCTTCCGGCGACAGATATCCGGCTTTGTTTATTTCGCTGAGTATCCAGTTGAACACGCGCTCGACCGTTTCTTCTGTGAACCGATGACAGAAGTTATTGCTGAGCGTCGTGAAATGCGGCGTTCTTTCCATCAGCGAATACCCCGGAAACCATCTGTACGCGACATTCAGGCTGATCTCTTCAGCAGTCCTGCGCAGCGATGATATGCCGTACAAATGCTGTATTATTGCCGTTTTGAACAGCACCACCGGGTCTGTGCTTGGTCTGCCGTTGTCCTTGCAATACAGTTTCTCGACTATCTCATATATTTTCGTAAAATCCACCGCCGCGTCTATTTTTCGCAGCAAATGTCCTTTTGATACCAAACCTTCTATACATACTATCTCACTTTGAACTCGGTTCTCGTTCCTTTTCGTCAACACTTTCATCACCCTACTTTATTATACCATCTTTAAGTCAGTTTGGGTAGGGCGAGTAAAATAAGTTTTGCGGATTAAAGTATAAATTATTTTCCGTAAGGACTGTCAAATTCTTTTTCCGCCTTGGCTACCGCTTCCTCAAGGGTAAGTCCCGCAAAGAACGGAGCGTTTAAATATCTTCCCGATTTTTTATCGTCCACGAAAGCGCCTACCGCGATTCCCGGTATGGCGCTTTCCGGAGCGTTTGGGGCGTTGGAGCCGCCTAAATCCGTTCTGCACCAGCCGGGATCGTTAAGGTTTATCATTACATCGGTGCCGTTTACCTTTGAGCCGAGGTCAATTGTTATTTTGTCAAGAGCCGCCTTACTGGCGGAATAACCCGCCTGCTCCGGTTCAAGACGTATACCGCTTGTGGTATTGACTATTCTTCCGAATCCCCGTTCTATCATTTTAGGCAAAAAGTGATAGCAAATCATGGCAGGGGCTACAGTGTTTGCCATAAAGCTCTCCGTATAATCGGAAACCGGAGTTTTAAAGTAATCGGTGCGGTAAGCTATCTGCATACCTGCGTTGTTGAGTATTATATCTACCTGCGTTTCTTTTTCGTCGATTTTCTTTAGCATACGTTCAACGGCGTCGGGATCGGTAAGCTCCGCAGCGACTGAATATGCCTCAACTCCAAGACTTTGTACCTCCGACAGAATTTTTACGCAGTGTTCTTTGGTTCTTCCGTGAAGAATAAGGTTACAACCCCTTTCCGCCATCATTTTCGCGGTAAGATATCCTATTCCTCTTGCGGCGCCGGTAATAAGCGCCCATTTGCCTTTTACGTCTACCATTTTTATGACCTTCCTTTCTTCTTGGGAAGTGTTTGAAAGATTTTTTTCATGCTAATCCCTTTTAAACTGACGTAATACCCACAGTTTTAAAAGGGATTGATATCAAACTTTTACAAACCTGTCGCCTTAAATATTTCCGTTAATTTCTTTTTTTGCCGTTTCCATCGCGTTTATAACTTTGTCGCACCATGAGTCAAATTCCGGATCCTCAACCTGACATTCCTTGTGGCTGAGAACATATTCAAGCGTCCTTCCGACACCTTCTTCAAATCTTATCGAGGGAGCAAAATCGGGTACCGCTTTTTTCAGCTTGGTATTGTCGAATACCACCGAGTTGGATTTATCTCCCGTTAAACTTCCCTCAAAATCATAATCGCTTACTGCGGCAAGAAACGCGGAAGAAACATAATAAGGCTTGAATTTAACTTTTAAGCAGTCTGCAATGGTTTTATAGATTTGGTTCCATGTGAGAGTTTCGTCCGAGGTGATCTGAAATGCTTCCCCTATGGTGTGAGGATTACCCAGAAGTCCGATAAAACCTTTTGCGAAGTCGCGACTGTCGGTCATGGTCCAAAGAGAGGTGCCGTCCCCGTGAATTATAACGGGCTTTCCCTCAAGCATTCGCTTTATTACCTGCCAGCTTCCGTTTTTTCCGTGTACGCCCAATGGAACGGATTTTTCACAGTATGTGTGGCTGGGACGTACTATTGTTACGGGGAACCCCTTTTCACGGTACATTTTCATGAGGTATTCTTCACATTCTATCTTGTTTCTTGAATATTCCCAGTACGGATTTGCCAGAGAAGTTCCCTCATTTATCACATAGTCGCGTGGAGGCTTGTTGTAAGCGGAAGCGGAGCTTATATACACAAACTGTCTTGTCTTTCCGTTGAACAGGCGGTAGTCCCGCTCCAACTGCGGTTTTCCAAATCCTATAAAGTCGCATACTGCGTCGAATTCCATGCCGCTAAGCTTTTCCTCGGCTTCTTTTTCATTGTTTATATCGGCTTTTATAAATTGAATATGAGATGGTAACGTCTCGTTAAGGTTCCCCCTGTTTAAAAGATAAAGCTCGTGGTTAAAATCTGCAAGTCTTTGTGAAATTGCGGTGCTTATGGTTCCCGTACCGCCTATAAGCAGAATTTTCATATTGTTTTCTCCTTTTCATTTTTTAAAAACTCATCTGTATGTTTTTATGATATGACGTCGAAAAAACGTTAATTGTCTGCGTCGTCCTTTATCAGATGGATTTCCACCGCGCGGTAATCTCCCCACATATCCTCAAGAAGAATCCCTCCGCACATCAGCGCTTTTCCCGTGTAAAGCTCATCGCTTCCTTCGATCTTATAAAAGCTGTCGGGAGAAAGTCCTTCCGCTTTCACGGCAATGCGCTTCATATTAGGTATCTTGCGGAATATCATTCCCTGAATAAGCGCTTCCGTTTTATCCTCCGACACAAACTCCCACAGAGCAGAATTTTCCGTCATCGGGTTGCTTAAGCGGTAATATTTACCGTTGTGGATAAGCGGACCGTATTTTTTGAAGCTTTTTATCTGCTGTGATACAAGACCCTTTTCTTCGTCGGAAAGGGAACCGAGATCAAGCTCATAGCCGAAGCTGCCCGCCATTGCAGTGACGGCTCTCGATTCTATTGGGGTGATTCTACCCGTCTGATGGTTGGGCACGACTGAAATATGCGAGCCAACCGCCGATATCGGATAAATAAAAGAGGTGCCGTACTGTATTTTTGTCCGCTCATACGCGTCGGTATCATCGCTGCACCATATCTGTGGATAGTAGTACAGCATACCCGCGTCAAAGCGTCCGCCTCCGCCGCTGCACCCCTCAAACAATACGTTGGGGAAATCCGAGGTGAGCCTTTCCAGAAGCTCATAAAGCCCAAGTACATATCTGTGCGGCAGTTCGCATTGCCGTTCCGGAGAAAGTTTGGCAGAGTACCAATCGCATATGCTGCGGTTTGCGTCCCACTTAACATAAGATATATCAGCGCTCTTAAGTATTTTGCCGATAGAATCGTACAGATAGTCTCTTACATCCTTTCTGGACATATCCAGAACCAACTGATAGCGGGAGCGTGTAGGCTTTCTTCCGGGAATTGCTATTGCCCAATCAGGATGAGCGCGGTATAGGTCGCTGTCTTCTGATATCATTTCGGGTTCAAACCAGATTCCGAATTTCAGGCCAAGCTTTTTTATTTTTTCAACAAGTCCGCCTAAGCTTCCTTTAAGCTTTTTCTCGTTGACAAACCAGTCGCCCAGTCCAGAGCAGTCATCATTTCGTTTTCCGAACCAGCCGTCGTCCAGTACGAGCATATCCACCCCAAGTTTTGCCGCTTCCTCAGCGATACGGAGAATTTTGTCCCCGTCAAAATCAAAGTAGGTGGCTTCCCAGTTATTTATAAGAACCGGCCGTTCCGTAAGCTTATATTTTCCGCGGCAGATATTTTCCCTTATTACTTTGTGGAAATTTCGGGAAAGCAAGGAAAATCCCGCGCCGCTGTATGTCATTACAACTTCGGGGGTGTTAAAGTTTTCCCCGCCCTTCAGGCGCCAGCCGAATATATCGGGATTTATACCAATTACAGCCCTTGTCTGCTCAAGTTGGTCATATTCGATCTGAGTTTTGAAGCCTCCGCTGTATACAAAAAACGCTCCGTAGCATTCACCGTGATTCTCACCGCAGTCAGGCGAGCAGATTATAAAGGATGGATTCTGCTGATGGCTTGAGGTTCCTCTTAAACTTGAGCTTTCCTGTATGCCGTGGATTATCGGAGTACGTTCCGTCTGCCTTTCCATTGCGTGCCGTCCGTGAAAATGTATCCATTCCCATTTCCCCTGCGGCATCTCAAGACAAAGAGAAGCGGCTTTTTTAATGAATATTTCTTTTTTGCCGAAGTTGCGTATTTCGGCGCTCCGCGTGATGATATCCTTATCTTCAAGTACTCCGTATCTGAGTACAACCTCCGTTTCGGTAGCGGTATCACGAAGCGTTATTTCCAAGGTCTGCGCCTCCGATTCCTCCGAGTAAACGGCGGGTAATTGAGGTATTGCATACTTTCCGCTTTTTATGCAATATTCCTTGAACCGAAGATCCAGCGCCGTGCTTCCGTCGGAATGGGTTACACAAATCGCGGGAACGCGAAAATCCCCCACGCCGCCGCAAGGATATTCCAGCGGCATTGTGTCAAGAGAGTAAGCGCGCTGGTTGTCTGCCTCGTATATTGAGCCGGAAAAACCCAAGTCGGGACGGTGAAGCAGATAATCCATATCCTGTCCTGTTATCTCTCCGTACCAGATATGCTTTAAAACACCGAATTTGTCCGCTTTCATCTGATATTCACTGTTGGCGGTGCGAAGTGTGAAAAAAAGTTCCTTTTCGTTTACAATGATGCTCATATAATATGCTCCTTATTATGGGTTGTTGTTTGATGTTTTTTAAAATCTTGTATTTATTGGATTTGTGCGTGGATTTTCGAGAAAATTTTGTCGCTGACAAGGCAAAGATTTTTTCGTGACTTTTTCAATGTCAAAAGGCTTGCAGCTTGCGCAATAAGAAAGTCAAGAAATTTTAACACACAAGGTATTCGGACATTTGCCAAAAGTCGGCGCAAAGAGACTCCGACAGTTAATACCAATCCCTTTTTAAACTATGGATTTTATCCATAGTTTAAAAAGGGTTGTCCCCAGAACACTAATCCAATAGTTCTTTAATCAATCGGCATAAGTATCAGTTTCCTATTTCATCCGGATTTGTTCCAAGAACGCTGAAGAAAAAATCGTCCATATCCACCACATAATAATATCCGGATTTTTCCGCTATAAATCCTATTTGTCTATCCGAATACATGTAACATTCTATCTCTTTATCTCCATATTCGTCTTCTTCGTCTGAGCCGAGCACCATATATCTGTCCAATCCTTTAAGTGTAGTGCTATTGGGATAATTCCTGCCGCCGCTTATGGTTTCGGCGGGGAAAGTGAGTACTATAAGCGCTGAATCGAATTTGTACCCATCGGCGAAATCCACCTGTAAGACTTTCCCCTTGATATAACTGTCGAACCGTCCCTGAAGCTCCGTTACGGAAATGTTTGACGAAGCGTCTTTTTCGCCGTCCACGTAGATTTCCGTTTTATAGTAATTTCCTTTGTTAAATCCGTCCATCTGAGCTCCGCTTATTTTCTGAGCATTTCCCGTGTCTATTGCGGAAACCGTAAGTACGGTTACAGGTGCGGAAGTCTCCGTTTCCACGTTTTGAACGGGAGCGATATCGGCAGTCAGGGTGGGCTTTGTTTCAGCTTCCGTCGCGGCTGTGCTTGTTTCAGTCATGGCGGCTTCGGTACCTTCGGAAACGTTTTCCTTATTTACACCTGTTTCCGAAGCGTTATTGCCGTCGGTGGGAGCAAGCGTTGTGGAATCGCCGTGTCCGTTTGCATCTTCATTTTCCTCGTTAACATTAAGAAAGTCATCATTATACTCCGAACTTTCGTCTCCGTAAAACGGTTCAATGCCCATAATCTTATAGATAAAGTTTATAACGTCATTCTTGAATTTTTCCTCGGCTCCCGCTTCCAAAGCGGATTTATTCTCTTCATCTTTCGGAAATTCCACATACTGTCCTTCAATAAGAACAGGTTCTTCCTTGAATTCAACCTCGGAAGGAGATAAAGTCAGATTGGCTGTAAGTATATTTGGTACGGTGAGATCAAACAGCCTTTTGTCTCCATCGGTGCTGAGCTGCGCGGTCATGGAAAGGGCGGGTTCGTTGGCATAGGCGATATTTATTTGCCCTTGAAAAAGCTCCTTAGTAATCGCAAGATCCGCATAGTCCGCCGTAAATGTATCCGAGTCCCCGCCGATATCGGTTGCGCCGAAGGTCAGCTTTCCGCCGTGAATATTCTTATCATTTCCGCTTATCTCATCGTCGCAGGTCAGATACATTTCCGAGGAGTACATTTTTTCGGAGCCGTCGTAGCTTAATGATTTCTGAAGCGTTTTAAAATAAATATGAGTGAACTCCCCTTTTTCGGTGGGTATCCGGTAAATGTTGACATACAGCTTTTCGTTGAAGCCATCGTTAATATCCGCAGTCTCATTAAGTCCGCTGCCGCTTATATCGGCAAGGTTTACATTATCCGACGCCGTACTGTTTGAAGCGTCCGCGTCCGTAAAAACCATCTCGCGGCCTATAATTGTTTTGTTTTTTACATAAACGGTCATAAAAAAGGAGGTTCCGTCGGTTTTAACTCCGTTTATTATATCGTCAAGCTCCTTGATCATTTCCTTGTAGCTTTCGCTTTCCAAAAGCTTCGCCTTATTTTCATATCCCAAAATCCGGCAAATCGCCGCTGCCGCCGATTCGTTATCCAAAAGGGTCTCAGCGGTTCCTTTTATAAGCTTCGCAACGTTCGCCTCGTCAAGTTTGACAATATACCTGTCCGCCTTGAACGCTATTCCGTCTGCGGTAAATTCAACGTTTTTCTCTATTTTTGGATCGCCCGTCAGCTCAAAGTAAATATCCGCCAGCTTGCCGTAAATATCTTTATATATTTTGCCGAAATCCTCTGCTTGACCTTCCCTTGGATTTGATTTGAAATAAAGATATAAATCTGATATTTCGGGTATGAACAGAATGTTTGTAAGTTTTTCCCTGTCAGACCAGCTTTCAAGGGTAACATTCAGCTCCCCAAACGCAGCGTTCAACATACTGTAAAATGTTTCCCCGCTTACCGCCGAATCCGCCTTGAGAAATATTTCGTTAAAACCGATATCCGTCAATTCCGCAGCGGGGATTGAAACCTTTATTTCCGCTTTTTTGGGAGCGCTTGTCCCGTTTTCTCCCGTAGGCTCCGTGAATTTTTCAATCGCGCTGCTAAGGCTGTTGAAATAGTTTTCCTCCGCTTTACGGTAAGATACGGTATCGTTCAGCAGAATGAAGAAAACCACTGCCGCCGCGATAATCGCCAAAATCACCGGAAGTATTATTACAAGCGGGTGTAACCTTTTTTTTACGGGAGTAAGACTACTTGAATAAACAGGCTGCTGATATTCGTAAAAGTCGTTTTGCTGCGGGATATCGTCTGCATTGTAATGTATCCGGTCATTATACTGCTGAGTCTGTTCTTGCTGATATGAATATGTATTCCCCGTATTTGCCGTATCAGCCGTATTCACGTTATTATCGTCAGCTGAGTTAGCCGCGTGCAGTTCCTCGGAAACAGGCACAGCTTGTTGATACTGTCCCTGCTGCGCTTGCTGAAGCACCTTTTGAAACTGTTCTTTATTTTGGGGGAAGCTGTATTCGCTGTCGGTCTGCCGGTTTGTGGGTGTACTATTCTGCTCCATATTTTCCTCCGATTTTTTTATTGAGTTAGTCCTCGGTATGCGGTGAAAGGATATATTTATTATATTGTATCACAAGTAGCGGTCAAATGCAATAGAATATGGATTTTTTAACGTTTTTATTGTAGCGCTACAATGAATATAAGTTCTATATCAATATATTATTGACTTCCCTATATCCTATATGCTATAATTATCATATAAACCATAAAAGGAGTGCCATTCAATGAACAAATCCCGTAAAACAACCATACAAACCGATGAGCTATCCGAACTGCGCACATTAACTCTCGGCGGATATCCCCAGAAAATAATGATTGACGGAAAATATAAAAACAACCCTATTGTAATCTGTCTGCACGGCGGACCCGGTTCCCCCGTACCTTTTTCCGAAGGCTGCCGGGGAATATTTCCCGAAATAACCGAAAAGCTGACTTTGGTCTGTTGGGATCAATTAGGCTGTGGAATAAACAATCACCCCATAGACGATTCCTTTTGCATAAAGAATTTTACGGATATGACCGCCGATCTGATACGGGAAACAAAACGGTGCTTTCCGGAAAATAAGCTTTATCTTTTCGGAATATCATGGGGCAGCATATTGGCGGCATATGCCGCCGCTTCTCCCGAAGCCGATATGCTTGACGGTGTTTTTACATACGGACAGGTGATATGTGAAATGACCTTCAACAGTGAAGTGAAAAAAGCGCTTGAAGCTTCAAAAATGCCCGAAAGTAAAAAGAAAAAGCTCGGAGCAATAATGAACGAACGCAATATTGATAACGCCAAGCTTATAATGTCATTTATAAGAAAATACACCGAGGGTTATGTGTGCAAAGCTGATAAATCAGCGCCCATAGGAAGTATAATAAAAGGTATGCTTACGAGTCCCGATTACTGCTTTAAGGATTTCAAGGCGGTGGCAATAAACGGATATATGAAAAACAGCTCTTTGATGAAAGAGCTGCTTGAAATCGACATGCGAAACGTTCTGGAAAACGTAAAAGTGCCATATTTTATAATGCAGGGAGACAAAGATATCGTAACCTCCACCGAAATGGTGAAAAGCTTTATTTCCGAAACAGGGAACAATAACCTAAGTTTTGCGGAAATCGAAAACAGCGGTCATATTCCGGGTGGTAGCGCCATGAAGAAAATAGTGGGCGAGATAGTTCGCAGAGCTTCATCTTAAGAAAGGCTTATTCCCGTAACAAACGTCCCCTTCCAGTAATCCGAGGTAATATCCGCTATCTTTACCGTCTGCCCCGGCATAGGCGAGTAAATCATCTGTCCTTCTCCGATATATATTCCTCCGAAGTCGGGATTTCCGCTGTCGGCGGTGCAGAAAAATGCCAGATCGCCGCTTTTCAGCTCTTCATAGCCGATATGCGTCCCCATAGACGCCTGATCCTTCGTCAATCTGGGGCAGTTTATAAATCCGTTTTGCCTAAGCACATAATAAATAAACCCCGAATTGTCGAATCCCTCCGACGGACTTGCGCCGTTTTCGGCGAAAGAAATTCCTATAAGAGCCTCGGCGGTTTGTACAATGCTGTTGTTGTTGTCGATGGGGTCGCCTTGGGTGGTTTCTTCGGTTGCCTCGGTGAAAACAGAGGTTACCGTGGATATGTCGGTGACTGGCAGTGTTTCCGTGGGCGCGGAGGTGTTCTCGGTATAATCGGGATTCGCGGCGCTCGTGTCGGATATGGAGTTTGTGCCGTCGCTCGTTTGTTCGCCGCCTTCGTTTTTTCCGAAACAGGCGGAAAACAAAACGGTTATTCCTAAAATAACGGCTAAAATGCCGATGTATCTTTTCATTTTTACAGAGTTTCCTTCCTCCGCGGTTTTATTTTTTTGGCACTGCGATTGCGGTTTGCATGGGTATCTGATTATCCGCGAGACTCCGCAATATTTTAAATTTGTGCATTAAACCGCGGTGTGAAAAATAATGAGTGTGTATTTTTATATTATATATTTACAATATGTATTTTACTTGCAAAAACAAAAAAAGTCAAGTGAAATCGGCTTTATTTCGCGTTTTTAACAAAAGGGACTGCGTAAAACAGCCCCTTTTATTATTATTTTGACAAAAATTGTATAAATTTTGTGAAAACAGATTATAGGCAACACCGCGCAAAGACCGCGCTGCGCGCATTGCCGCGCCTACGCTTGCATCTTTTCCGTAATTTTTCCCAAAACTCCTTGAAATACGCCGGTATTCCTTCGTCGTTTTGGACAATCCGATGAAAAATCTGACTGCGCGTCTGCACAACAATCTTTGTGCGGTATTGCCTATATTTTTAAACCGTAAGTCTGCCGTTGCTGCCGATTTTCAGTAAGAGAATCTGCTCCTCTTCGCCGGTGTCGGCGTTGATATAGATAAGAAGCTGTCTCCCCTCTCCGTCTACACAGTAAAATTCGTAGCAATATCGCTCGTTAAGCCCTCCTGTGGGTATAACGCAAAGGTTGTCCTCAAAAACGGTAAGTCCCTTGGAAAGCCTTTTTTCCGCCTCCTCTTCGGAAAGCGCCGGCTTGCCTAACTTTCGCGGCGTGTGGTTTGTAATATACCCCCTCGCGTCAAAGCTCATTATTTCGCCGTTGTCAAGGGCTACTCCCACCTTTATAAGATCTGTGTACAAAACCACGTCGTCCTGTTCTCCCGCGAAATTATATATACAAATTCCGTTGTTTATTTCATAATAGGTTTCTTCCACTTCGTCGACACCAAGCGCGTCAAGATACTTTTCTGCTCTTTTAAGAGCGTCGGTTGCACCTAACTGTGGGTTTTCAATAGGGCGGTATTTCAGCATATAACTGAAAAATCCACCCTGTTTTGTCACCGAAACGGTGGTGCTTTCGTTTTCAAATACGAAGGAGGGCATTTTTCCTCCTTCCTCCCCGCTGGCAGAAAGATTTTCATCACCGCAGGCCGAGACGGCTTTTCTTAGCGCCTGTTCCTGCGTTACCTCGTTCTGTCCCTTAAGCATAAGCGGCTCCCGTTCGAGAATGTGGTCGGAAAAAGGCCCGTCATATATAAGCGTGGGATAATCCGAGAATCCCTCCTCAAAATCTGTGAATCCTTCGGTTACCGTCTGTGGCTGCTTTGCGTTGGCTGCGCCTGAAAGCTCGCGGAGACTGAGACTTCCGTCCTCTATCTTTTTTTCCACATTCCACATTTTTCCGCTTAAATCCTCCGCGTATCCGTAAAGGGTTTTAAGGTTGTTCTTTTCCTCTTCGGTCAAGGTTTCGCCGCCGCCGAATTTTTTTGAAAGGCTCTGGCTGTAATTTCCTACCTGCGACAAAAACTTATAGGTCTGCTCCAGCTTAAGCTCTTTAATGGGAAGCTGCGATAAAGCTGCCTTTGCGTTGGCGGCCTCGCTCCAGAGCTTACCTGAAAGCTGATTCATCATTGATGGTGAATTGGTGTAAAGCCCTTTGTTGAGAGTTGTCTTGATATTCTCAAGGCTGAGTGAAAGATCCTCAACCGCCCTCATATAAGTGTTCTGCATCATAAGCTCACCGTTGGCCGCCTTTCCGCGCTGTTCCAGAGCCAAAAGCCCCAAAGCGAGTATAAGAGCGATGGAAAAGCTTATAATTCTTACAAAACATCGTTTTGTTATTGTTATTGTGCTTCTTCTCATTTTTATGAAAATTCCTTTCGTTTAATTGGTGGGTTTGGAATTATTTTTCGATAAAATTTCAAAAATATACTATTTCAAAATCAATCAACTTATGGTATAATATTACAGTACTTTTGAAAAAAGGATAGGAAATAATGATATATCTGGATAATGCAGCTACGACAAAGCCTTGCTCCGAAGCGGCTGAAGCCGCGGTAAAATGCGCTTCACGGTGTTTCGGAAACCCCTCCTCACTTCACCATATGGGCGTGGAGGCTGAAAAGGCAATAACCTCCGCCAAAAAAACTTTACTGAACCGCTTAGGTAAAGAGGGGGAAATCTTTTTTACTTCGGGAGCTACCGAAAGCAATAATATGGCGATATTCGGAATTGCCGAAGCCATGAAAAGACGTGGAAACAGGATAGTAACCACTGACATAGAGCATCCGAGCGTGAGTGAGCCAATGAAAAAGCTTTCCGAGCGCGGTTTTGATGTGATAAGCTTAAAGCCGAAGGATCACACGGATCTTGAACGGGCGATAATTGACGCGGTGGACGAAAAAACAATTCTTATCTCTTTTATGGCGGTAAACAACGAAATTGGCTTTATTATCGACACAAAAAAGGTGTATCACGGCGTCAAGAGGAAAAATCCCTACTGCGCCGTTCATGTGGATGGAGTACAGGGCTTCTGTAAGCTTCCGCTGTACGGTGACACCATCAGCCTGTCCGGTCATAAAATACACTGTTTTAAAGGTATAGGCGCACTGTATAAAAATAAAGAGACAAGGCTGCTCCCAATGGCTTTTGGCGGAGGGCAGCAAGGCGGACTTCGCTCCGGCACAGAGCCGGTTGAGCTGGCGGCGGCATTTGAAGCGGCGGTAAAAGCTTATCCGGAAAATGTCACTGTTTTTTCAGCCTTGCGTCACAGACTGACCGGACATCTTGAAGGTCTGAATCGTATTATTATTAACAGTCCCGAAAACGGAATTGACAACATACTGAATTTTTCCGTATTGGGGGTAAGAAGCGAAATAATGCTCCACTTCCTTGAAGAAAAGGGAATATACGTATCCAGCGGTTCAGCCTGTTCAAAAGGGAAGATCGGTTCGGCGCCCGACGCCTTCGGTATTTCCGCCGAAAGAGCGGACAGCGCCGTACGCGTCAGCTTTTGCAGAAATAACACCGAAAAGGAAATTGATATATTGGTGGAAGCGCTGGAGGAAGGTATAAAAAGATTCAGAAGATAAGTTTGAAAAAATAAAAATTTAAAAGAAACGGACATAATAAAATGGAAGTAATAATGGCAAAATACGGCGAAATCGCCCTGAAAGGCTTAAACAGAAGCAATTTTGAAGACCTTCTTGTAAAAAATATAAGGCGCAGGCTGGATAAGCTTGGGAAATACGACGTTACTCGACGTCAGTCGACAATTTACATCACTCCTATTGATGAAAACTCGGATCTGGACGCGGCGGTAAAAAAAGTAAGCCATGTTTTCGGAATCGCGGCGGTTCAGCGTTCGGCGGTGCTCCAAAAGGATATGAACGAGATAATAAAGCAGTCCGTACCGTATTTAAAGGATACCCTTGAAAGAGCGAGAAGCTTTAAGGTGGAAGCAAAACGGGCGGATAAAACCTTTCCTTTCACCAGCCCGCAGATACAGCAGGAGTTAGGCGGCGCTCTTTCCGACGCTTACCCACATCTTGTAACCGACGTTCACAATCCTGACGTCACCGTTCTGGTGGAAATAAGGGACAAGGGAGCCTATGTGAACGCCGAAAAGATAACCGCGGTAGGCGGAATGCCGGTGGGGAGCAATGGAAACGCCCTTCTGCTCCTTTCCGGAGGAATAGACAGCCCAGTCGCTGCATATATGATGGCAAAAAGGGGTCTCAGGGTGGACGCGATACATTTTCAGAGTCCTCCTTATACCTCGGAAAGAGCCTTGATGAAGGTGGAGACCCTTTGTGAAAAGCTTACGGAGTATTGCGGCAGCATCAGATTTTACTGCGTTCCCTTTACGGAAATACAGGAGGCGCTTCGGGATAATTGCGACAATGATTATTTTACCGTAATTATGAGAAGGCTTATGCTGAAAATAGCCAATACTATTTGTGAAAGAAGCCATTGCTCCGCCCTGATAACCGGCGAAAGCGTAGGTCAGGTAGCCAGCCAGACCTTAGCGGCAATAGCCTGCACCGACAAAGCCGCTAATTATCCCGTTTTAAGGCCATTGGTGGGTATGGATAAAAAGGAAATAGTGGAAACGGCGAGAAAGATAGATACCTTTGAAACCTCAATTCTCCCCTACGAGGACTGCTGTACGGTGTTTACCCCCAAGCACCCCAAAACCAAGCCGCTGATAGAGGATGTGCTTAAAGAGGAAGCCAAGTTTGACTTTGAGCCGCTTATAAAAAAGGCGATTGAGGGAATAACGGTAAAGGACTTTAAAATATAAATTGTATAAATAAGGCAATACGGGAAAAACATCACCGAAAAGGCAGGTAATATATTGAAATGACCCCCGAAATCAAAAGAGATATTGACAAACAGGCTCAAAATGTAGTACAATTACTTTTGGATCTTAAGAAAAAAGTCGCTTCCGCCGAAAGCTGCACAGGCGGTTTGATTTCCGCCGCAATCACTTCGGTAAGCGGCTCCTCGGAAGTCTTTGATATGGGAATATGCACCTACGCAAACAAGATAAAGCATGATAAGATTAATGTCCCATCGGAATATCTGGAGCGCTTCGGCGCCGTCTCGGAACAGGTTGCCAAAGCCATGGCGGAAGGTGTGGCCGAAGCGGCGGAAAGCGACTTCGGCGTCTCCACAACCGGTATAGCCGGTCCATCCGGAGGAACAAAGGAAAAACCGGTAGGCACCATCTGGATAGGAATATGTAAAAAAGGTTTCCCTCCAAGAGCGAAATGCTTCCTGTTTAAAACCGAAGGCTGTCCCGAAGAGATGACTGAAAGGGAATATATAAGGTCACAGGCGGTTCTGGCGGCATTGAAGCTGCTTGAATCGGAGCTTATACCAAATCCTTTTTAAATTGACGTAATACTCACAGTTTAAAAAGGATTTGCACCCGAAACACTATGGCTTGTTTGAATAATCGGAAACGCCGTCTTTTCGCCCAAAAACGGTCATCTTCTGTGTAAAAAAGCCTCTATTTTCAAACAAGCCCTAATCCCACAGTTTTAAAGTGGCTTAGTATTAGGAACAATTAGGACTTCTGACATAAAAATACGACATAATGAAATGGTTTCCGAGAACATGTTTCAAATATGTTTATGCCATATGAAAAAAAGTTTTAAAGGACAGTGATACAATGATCAGCAATTACACCATCAGACCTCCTGCGGAAAGAAGCAAGGGGAAGGAAAAGGACTTTTTTACACGTCTGCTTATATCAGCCGTTCCATATAAGGGCGACGATTTCGTGGAAATAGTGAGAAAGGTGGTTTTTATCGGCGCGGTGATAGCTTTCACCATAACGGGCGGTATTCTTATAAAAGACGTTTCCGGAGAGATAGTACAGAAATATGTTGTAACGCCTCAGCTTCAGGAAATAAAGGAACAAGCGAGCAGCGGAAACCTTAATCTGGAGCAGGAGGAAATAAAGGAGATAAAAAGCGAAAAACCTTTTATAAGGGAAGAAATGATGACGCTTTATTCCGAAAATCCCGATCTTATCGGTTGGATAAACATAGGCGGAGAAAGTAAGCTTATTGACCTTCCGGTTGTTCAGACTGTTGATAACAGCAAATATCTAAACACCGATTTTTACGGCGGCAGCAGCAAGTCGGGCACCATCTTTGCAGATTACAGAAACGATTTCACAAAAGGAAAGGCTCCCGATTTTACAATACTCTACGGACATAATACCACATCGTCAACGGCTTTTTCCAAGCTTTCAAGATATTATTACGACAAGGACAATCCGGAAGAGGGCGCGGACAAAATGATAAGCTTTTATCAGAAGCACCCTGTTTTCACCTTTGACACTCTGGCGCAGAAAAGTACCTATAAAGTGTTTGCCGTCTGCCTATTCAATACCGAGGAAAAGTACGGCGAGGTCTATAACTATTTAAGATACGGCCAGCCTTTTGCCGATAAGGAGGATTTTAACGGTTATATACTTGACATAATGGACAGAAGCTGTATTCTTACCGATGTGGATCTGACATACGGAGACGAAATACTCTGCCTTTCCACTTGCTATTTTCCGATATCAAACGACCTTCACAATACACGCTGCGCCATCTTTGCCAGAAAGGTAAGAGAGGGAGAAAGCGCGGAGGTGGATGTTTCGGAAGTGGAGAGAACCTATTACTGGAAGGGCTGGAAGCAGTTGGAAGACGCTGGCATTTCCAGCGCCTACGCAAAAAGGACATGGGACGTCTCAAAATTGCTCAGCTATGAAGAAACGTCAAATTGATAATACTTTATAAAAAAGGAATGATTTAAAAATGGTTAATTATACGGTCAGACCCCCCAGCGCCAGAAGCAAGGGGAAAGAAAAGAACGCCTTTACCCGTTTTCTGATGTCGATTTTTCCCGTAAAAGGAGACGAAGCGCCGGAGGTTGTAAGAAAGTTTGTATTTATCGGCGCGGTAGTGGCTTTTGCCATAACCGGCGGTTCCCTTGTAAAGGACGTTTCCGGCGAAATGATAAGAAAATATGTTGTGGACGAGCAGATAAAGGAAATAAAACATCAGGCGGGAAGCGGCAATCTTAACCTTAACGAGGAGGAGATAAAGGAGATAAAGGAGGAAAAGCCATATATAAGAGAGGAGCTAATGAGCCTTTACGCCATCAACCCCGATCTGGTTGGCTGGATAAACTTAGGTGAAAACGACAGGATAATAGACGATCCAGTAGTCCAGACTACGGACAATGAAAAATACCTTACCACCGACTTTCACGGAAATTACAGCAAATCCGGCACCATTTTTGCCGATTACAGATGTGCTTTTGACAATAACGGTGCTGAAAACAATTTTTTGATTCTTTACGGACATAATACTTATTCCTCGGTAGCCTTTTCAAAGCTTACGAGATACTATTACGAAAAGGACAATCCCGATCCGAACGCCGACTTGTCTTTAAGCTTTTATCAGAAGCACCCCACCATAAACTTTGACACGTTGGCAGGGCAGGGCACATATAAGGTGTTCGCCGTATGCCTTTTCAACACTGAGGAACAGTACGGAGAGGTGTATAATTACCTTCGCCGCGGTCGCGCTTTCAGCGATAAAGATGATTTCAACAATTACATTCTGGATATAATGGACAGAAGCGTTTTGTTCACCGACGTGGATCTTGACTACGGCGATAAAATACTCTGTCTGTCAACCTGTTATTTTCCCTTTGGAATGGATTACGAAAACGTTCGCTGTGTTATTTTTGCCAGAAAGGTGAGAGAAGGAGAAAGCCCTGAAGTGGATACCTCAAAGGCTTACAGGAATTACTCATGGATAGCTTGGCAGCAGGCGGTAGACAGAGGTCTTGTGGGAGCCTACGGCAACAGGGCGTGGGACACGAGCAAGTTGCTCAGTTATTAATAGCTTATTGTATTCATAGGATATTGAACGCGTTTTTTCAGCATATTTTGCTGCTGTCTGCGTTGAAATTTCTTTACGGGCGGCAGACCGCCTGCAAAACCTTGCCTTGTCAGTTACAAAATCTGCATGAAAACCCACGCATAAATCCAATGAATACAAGCTCTAAAATAAAAAAACAGGAGAATTATCATGGCGGAACACGTGAAAAAAACTCAGAACGCCTTTGTGCGTATGTTTATACCCAATAAAAAAGACAATACGGCGGCAAAAATCAGAAAAACAGTAGTTATTTTGTGTCTGTTAGTGTTTGTGGGCTGCGGAATATATATCCTTGCCGACTTCACCGACCGTCAGGCGGATAACGAAATGAACAACGAGATAGTTAACATAAAAGAAATGAACGCATCGGGAAACTTCAAGATAGATCAGCAGAAGGTTGAGGAAATAAAGGAGGAGCAGCCCGATATACTCGATAAATTTGTTGACCTTTACGCCGAAAACAACGATCTTGTAGGCTGGATAAAGGCGGGTCACTTTATAGATTATCCCGTAGTTATGAGAGAAGGACTGGAGAACACCGATTATTATCTTTACCGTAATTTTTACGGCGAGGACAGCAAAAGCGGCTCTATTTTCTGTGACAATCATGTTCTGCCATTCACTAAAGCCAATAACCTTGTTATTTACGGACATAATATGCAGTCTGGTGAGTATTTTGCCTCTCTTACCCACTATTATCCATACTCATCGCATTACAGCAACGGCTATTCCTATGACAATCAGGCATTTATCGACTACTATCTTCAATATCCCACCATACAGTTCGATACTCTTTACGAGGAGGGTACATATAAGGTCTTTGCGGGAATATTCATAAATACCGAGGACAAGGACGGTTATCCTTATCCCTATTACCGTAAAAGGCAGTTCAAGAACGAAGGCGAGTTTATGGATTTCGTGGGCAATATAATGGACAGAAGCACCTTCTATACCGATGTTGATCTTGAGTACGGCGATCAGATAATCACTCTTTCCACATGTTACTATTATCCAATGGGAAAAGACGTTGACTGCCGCTTTGCATTGTTTGCCAGAAAAGTCCGCGAGGGCGAAAGCCTTGAGGTGGACGCAAGCAAGATCACCGTCAATCAGTCCCCGCTGTTTTTCGATACCTATTACAAAAGAGGACTTGCCTACCCTTGGGAAGGCCGTAACTGGGATATTTCTCTTGTAAAGGATTTCGATAAGTACACCGATAAAGTGGACAGCCTTGACAATGCGGAGCCGGGAGAAGCTCCCGCTGTAACCACTTCGGAATGAGATTATTACACTGTATCCAAATCATTTTATTGACAAACCTAAGGCAACACCGCGCAATGGCCGCCTTACGGCTTTGCGTGCGGCTGGTATATTTTCCGTCATCTTGCATAAATCTTCCTTGAAATACGTCAGTATTACTGCGTCGGATTTATACAAGCTTACGAAAAATCTGACGGCGCAATCCACACAAAGGCATCGTGCGGTGTTGTCCTAAAGTTTGTGTTGATTCGGATACGGTGCTTTGGGTAGAGTATAAACAGGAAGGAATGATCATAAAATGCCCGATTTTGAACCGGTAAAGAAAAAAACCACGCGAAGAAAACAAACCGTTGCCCAATCGCTTTTTCCCTGCAAAACCGACTCCGTGGGAGAAATAGTGCGAAAGATCGTGTTTCTTGCCGCTATAGCCGTTCTTATAGCGGCTACGTTCTGCATTATCTACTTCTACTTTATCCGCTCTGACAATATAAATAAAGAGATGGAAGAAGTAAAGAATATGAGAGGCGAGAGCAACGGAAGCGTTATATCAATACCGATGCATATCACCAACGACGAGGGACACACCGAGCAAAGGAACGTGGAGATACTGGAGGAATACGCTGAGCTATACGAGAAGAACAGCGATATGGTGGGCTGGATAGAAATGTACCCTTGGATAGGCTATCCGGTGGTGCAGGCAAAAGACAACGATTTTTATCTTAAGCATAATTTTTATCAGCAGCCCACAGCCAACGGCACTATTTTTGCCGATTACGAGGTGCCTATAACCGCCGATTCCACCCCGGCCAACACTATAATTTACGGTCATAACCTTATAACTCGGAATATGTTCGAGCCGCTCTCCTATTTCAGAACCCAGGGGTTTGACTTTATGAAGGAAAATTACCGTCTTAATTTTGACACTATTTACGAGAAAAACGAATATCTGATCTATGCGGTTTTCCTTACAAATACCACTGAGGAATACGGAGAAGTTTTCAATTATCAGAATTGTGTAAGCTTCGGCAGCAAAAGTGAATTTGACACTTTTGTGGCCGAATGTCTTGACAGAAGTTTCTACTATACCGGTATAGACCTGCGTTACGGCGACGAACTGCTTACTCTTTCGACCTGCGATTTCTCAATGTTTTCAGATATGCGTCTGGTAGTGGCGGCCAGAAAGGTTAGAGACGATGAAAGCTCTATACTCGATCCAGAAACCTTTATCGACAACAGAGGAAACGACGAAAACGGAAATGTCAAACGTAAAATGTTTGATGCTTACTACACTTCTTACGGAAACAAGTGGGCGGGAAGACAATGGGATACATCATGGATAAAGGACTTTAACGGTTGATTACATAAGAACATGTTCTCATAGGATGAGCACACGTCTTTTCGGCAAATTTTCCCGCTAACTGCGTCAAAATTTCTTGACGGGCGACAGCCCGACTGCAAAATTTTTCCTTGTTTTCGGAAAAATTATGCTCGAAAATCCGTGTCCCCCTCCTATTAGAACAAGTTCTAAGCGATAAAATTCGAGAAAGGCTGATATAATGGGAAAAGGCGCATATATAAAAATCACGGTATCCCTTGTAATAACATTGTGCTATGTTTTTCTTTTCGGGAGCACCGGAAGGATCGAAAGCATAGGCGAATCTGTTAAAAAAGACGTGTCCGTGCCCGAAAGCGATAAAATGTCGGACAACAAAAAAGAAACAGGAGACGAAAACGCTTCGGATACGGAAGGAGCAAATGCACCCGAAACGGCTGTATACAACGAAGAGCCGTTAATAATTACGTTTCCCGAATATACTGATATTAAAATATTTTCTCCCGTTATCCCCTTTGAGCTTAACGGGGCGGTGACCGTTCCCGCGGGCTATTCGGAGGCGGCGGAATCGGCTGTGTCGACCTCTTCCGCACCTGAAACCGAAAAGGATTATACGGAGATAACCACCACGGCAGCAACCACAACGGAAGCAACTACAACGGAAGCCGCAGCTACTATTGCCCTTACAACCACCGATCCGCCACCTCCCACGGAAACCGCCCCTCCCGAAACGACGGAAGAAACCACCACTGAGCCGATAACCGAGGAGACAACTCCCGAAGAAACAGAAACTTATACCGAGGAAACCACATCCCCGCCAGAAACAACCGTTCCCCCCGCCGTATATGCGGGAGAGCTTACCGTAAGGTACACGGGAAGCGGCGGAAGTGTTACTGGCGACGCTGCTGAAATACTGGCGCAGGTGGTAATGGGGGAAATAGGCGGAGGCTTTAACGAGGAAGCGATAAAAGCACAGGCAGTAGCCGCTTACACCTACATAAAATATTACAACGACAACGGCAATGTCCCTTACGTTGCGGTTAAAACTCCCAACGATACGGTGAAATCCTGTGTAAATGAAGTGCTGGGACAGGCTGTATACTATAACGGAACCTTGATACAGGCGGTTTACGGAGCGTCAACGGCAGGCTACTCCTCCTCGGCGAAAAACGTCTGGGGAATAGACTATCCCTATCTTCGGAGCCAAAGATGTGAGCTTGACTCACTTTACGATCCCAATTACGGCGTAAAGACCACCTTCACCTCCGAGGAGATAAGAAACAAGGTAAGAAGCGCCACAGGAATAGAGTTAGGCGGCGATCCGGGCACATGGTTTGCCATAAAGGATTACGTTGATAACGTTTATGTGGGAAGCTTCAGCATAGGCGGACAAACCGAGTATATAGACGGCGACGGCGACGCCATACAGATAACCGGTCGTGTAATGCGAGAAAAAATAATGGACTTCGGTTTGCGCTCCGCCAGCTTTGAGGTATCGTACAGCTCCGATACGGACAAATTCACCTTCACTACTTACGGCTACGGTCACGGTGTGGGTCTGAGCCAACACGGAGCTAACAATTTAGCGAATTATTGGGGCTACGATTATAAGGAAATACTGGAATTTTATTATCCCGGAACCGTAATAATGTAATATTGAAAAAAATAACCCGCTTTTCTGCCGCCGGGTAGAAAAGAAGCGCCGTGTATCCTGTCATTAGGCCTTTGAAGACAGGACAGACGGCGCTGTCTTATTATACTAATCTCTGTTTGATTTTTACCGTATTGTAAAGGAGCGACAAAATGAAAAGCAATAGCTGCTTTAAAGAATTTATAAAATATACTTTGCTTAGTATTTTCGGTACCTTGGGCGTATCCTGCTATATATTCACCGACACATTGTTTATCTCAATGGGGATGGGCGAATCGGGACTTACCGCCCTTAATCTTGCGATACCCGTATACAGTCTTATGTACGGCTTTTGCGTAATGATGGGCGTTGGCGGCGGCACAAGATACGCCATAGCGCGGGGAGAGGGAAGCGCCGAAAAGGCCGACGGAATATTCACAAGCACTTTAACAGCGGGACTTCTGGTGTCATTTGTCTTTATGGCGGCGGGACTCTTATTTTCATCTCCGCTGGCAAGAATCCTTGGCGCCGACAGCGCCGTTTTTGAAATGACGGATATATATCTTAAGCTCCTGCTTTCCTTTACCCCCGCTTTTTTGATAAACAATACCCTGGCGGGATTCGTAAGAAACGACGGGGCTCCCCGTCTCGCCATGACGGCGACCCTTACGGGGAGCCTTTCCAACGTGCTTCTTGACTATATTTTCATTTTCCCACTTAATATGGGAATGACTGGAGCGGTTCTGGCAACGGTGCTGTCTCCGATTATCAGCATATGTGTTTTGTCTCTTCACATTATACAAAAACACAATAATTTTCATTTTAGAATGAAAGACGTCAGATTTTTTACCGCCATTTCCTGCGCGGCTACGGGAACTTCCGCTTTTGTGAACGAGGTAGCCAATGCCGCCGTGGTGATAGTGTTCAATCTGCTTATACTTGATCTGTTAGGCAACACGGGTGTGGCGGCTTACGGTGTAATAGCCAATTTGGCAATAGTTGCGGTTGCGGTAATGTCTGGTATTTCACAGGGAATGCAGCCTATTATAAGCAGAAGCTACGGGGAAGGGAACAGGCTATATATAAAGCGGACCTTGAGATACGGCATTATTTTTGCCTTGGCTCTATCCGCCGTGATTTACGGAGTTATTCTGATTTTTCCCGAACCGATAACCGAAATATTCAACAGCGAAAAAAGCGCGGAGCTACAAGGTGTGGCGGTGAACGGGTTAAGACTGTATTTTTCCGCGATACCGTTTGCGGCGTTTAATATAATAATATGTAATTATTTTGCCGCGATGAAAATGGCGGTGCAGGCGGCGGTGATATCTCTTCTAAAAGGGCTTTTGCTGTTGATACCCGCGGCGATTTTGCTTTCTTTTTTGTGGGGGATTGACGGGGTTTGGCTTTCGTATTTTGCCGCGGAGGCGGTGACGGCAGTGGTTAGTTTGGGGTTAGCTATCGGTATTGGGAGGAGGAAGAGGGATGGGTGACGTGAGAACTGCTTACCGCAAGGGGGGAAGGCTTATATCAAAGGTCAATTTCTTTTTTCAATGTCTTATTTTTGCACCGATGGCATAGTGCCGTCCCAAAGTGGTGGAGAAGGTGAACAGACTCCTCAAGTTAATTAAGGCAATACCGCGCAATAACCGTCTGATGTTTTTGCGTGCGTCTTGTTTGCATATTTTCCGTCATCTTGCACAAATTCTCCTTGAAATACGCCGGTATTCCTGCGTCGGATTTATACGTGCTGACGAAAAATCTGACGGCGCAATCCACACACAA
>CAJUFF010000013.1 GCA_910585505.1 uncultured Ruminiclostridium sp.
AATTTGTTCCTTGATATTCTTTTCTTTCCTAAAAAGTAAATGCTGTTGCCCTGTTCACTAAATAAGGAGGTGATTTTTTGGATTGCCTTAAAGTTGCGGAGGTGGCAGCACTTAAAGGGTGTACCGAAAGATATATCCGAAAGCAAATATACAATAATAAATTGAACGCCATAGAACTTTCCGAAGCCTCCAACAACCGCAAAGAATACGGAATACCCATAGATACTTTACCGGAAAACCTCAAATCCAAATACTACGCCCGCAAGCGTTCCGAATTAGGCTTACAGCCGGAAAACAAAACCATTAAAACGGCAAATAAAAAGACTTTAAAGACCATTAAAAAGCCGTTAGAGGAATTTACGGAAGAGGAACGGGGACAGATAGCATTTTGGACGGATATTTTAAAGGAATGGCTGCGGGTTCGGGACGCGTCAGAGCATAAAGTTGAAACCGATAAGCTTTTTATCGCTAAATTTAAGCTTGAACATCCGGACATAACGATAAGCGAGGATATTTTATACCGCAAATATAATGCTTACCGCAAAAACGACCTTGAAACGCTTATAAGCAAGCGCGGCGGTTGGAATAAAGGAAATACCGGAATCCCTCAGCACATTCTCGATGCCTTCATGTATTTTTACTTAGACACCCGCCGCCCCGCCCTATCAAGATCATATCAGCTGACAATCGAATGGGTAATGGAATTTTACCCGGAAAATGTTCCGCTTATACCTTCTGAACGCTCCTTCCGACGACAAGTTGAAAAGCTTCCGGAAGCGGTTATCAAGCTTACCCGTTACGGCGAAAAGGCATTGAGTGACAGCTATATTCCCACGGTTGAACGCTGGTACGAGGATTTGCACGCCAACGACGTTTGGATCGCCGACAACCATACCTTTGATTTTCATACCATAGGCGAAGCCGGGCAGATCCACCGCTTGCACTTTACTGCCTTTATTGATGCGAAATCGGGAGTTATGACCGGCTGGAACCTTACGGAGCAGCCCGATTCACACAGCACCCTGTTAGCTTTAAGGCACGGTATTTTGCGCTTTGGAGTCCCTAAATCAATTTATGTGGACAACGGTTCGGAATTTCTTACCCACGACATAGGCGGAAGAGGTCACCGTACAAAAAAGTCTTGGAACAAGGACGATCAGCCTCCGACCATTCTTGACCTTATGGACATAGAAATGCACAACGCTCTCGTTCGCAATGCCAAAGCAAAGCCTATTGAAAGAACCTACTACACGTTTAAAGAACACGTTAGCAAAATGATCGAAACCTACTGTGGAGGCACCGTCCTTGAACGTCCGGAAACTTGGAAATGGAAAATAAAGCACGGTATTATTCCGGAAGACCAACAGCTGCGGGATATTTTTGAAACACTTGTTGACGGTGATTACAACGTTGCTGGCTACGGCGGAAATGAAAAACGGTACAAGGGCATGAGCCGCATTGACGTATGGAATGAAAGCATAAAAGAAACCGAATTCCGCAAAGCCGCCAAAACCGATTTGTCGTTGCTGCTTGCCCGTACCACACGTTACCAGAAGGTCAACAAAAACGGTGTTTCGATCACCTTTGCAGGAGAAAATCTCCGCTATTACTGCACCGAAGCGGGACGGGAAACCTGGAGATATATCGGTAAGCAGGTATATGTGCGCTACGATCCTTCAAACCTTATGGAAGTAAGGCTTTACGACAAGGACACCGACAGGTACATAGACACATGGCAGCTTGACATGGCGCTGCAGCTTCCCTATATTACGGACAACAAAGAGGACGTGGCAGCGGCGGAAAAACGTATCCGCGCAACTTCAAAAAGTGTTCATGAATATGCAAAGGGGCTTACCTCAAGCATTACAAACGAACAGGCGATTGATTTTCTGCAAATGTCCATTATCCGGGCTGAACGGGGTATGGATAAATTCCATATTGACCAGCCCAAAAAGTTTAAGCCCGTAATCTCCGACAAGGAGGTTCTCGCAAATCCCGATCTGGCAAATATATCAAGCGTGGAATTTATGGATTTGGAGCGTTTAAAGAAAATGAACGCCAATGCTGAAAAAAATCGTGATTCTAACAAAGGATGGTGAAAATGAAAGAATTAAACGACATTCAGAAAAAAGCTCTTCAGCAGTTTGACGAATTCGCCGAAAAAGAGGGTTTATCCGCAAATAAGGCGGCTGAAAGAATAGGCGTAAGCAGCGCGGTAATTTCGCTTATAAAAAACGGTACATATGCCGGGAACGCCGGAAACTAGCTTGACAAGCTTATAGCCTATTTCGACACGAAATCCGCTGCTGCCGACGTTTACCGCGAGCCGGAATATGTCCCCACCTCGATTTCAAGCAAGGTCTACGAAACAATAAGAGCCTGCAAAATAAAGGGCGGTTTCAGCATCATAACCGGTCACGCCGGGATCGGAAAAACAAAGGCGGTGCAGGAATTCAAACGTAAAAATCCCGTTGACAGTGTTGTCGTTACAGTCAATCCCTGCTGCAAATCCACCAAAGCCCTGTTAAAGCTGATAGCCTTACAGTTAGGCGCGCAGCTTGCGGCAAGCGCCGACGACCTTTGGTTTAATGTCTGCGCTAAGCTCCACGACGGAATGGTGATTATCATAGACGAGGGGCAGCTTCTCACCTATCACGGACTTGAAACGGTGCGCTCCTTCAGCGACTTTTTTGCCGACAGAGGTCAGACCTTGGGAGTGGCTATCATAGGCAACAACGGAATTCGGGAACGCATAGAGGGCAAGGCAAAGGACAATTACCGCCAGATAAACAACCGCACTTGGCAGCGCCCATATTTTGAAACCAAAGATGTACAGTATCACGATATTGAACAACTTTTCCCGATTTTGACGGCGGACGAAAAAACAAAGGAATTGACCTTCCTGCACAAAATAGCCCAGAGCGGCGAAGGGATAAGGGGTGCGGTAAGGCTTTTCGGAAACGCTTACGACGCCGAAACCTACGATCTCGAAGGGCTGGCTAATATGGCTAAATTCATGAGAATGGACTTAACGGGAATCGGGAGGTTAATATGAAGGAAAAGCTTGAAAAACTGAAAAAGCCCGTGTGCGCCGTTATTATGTTAATATGTATGTTTCTTTTGTTAGGGTGCACCGGAACGGCGGAGCTCGGCGGCAACATCAATGTTTATGCAATTCAAGGCGCGGTGCTTCTTGTAATCACAATAATTTCCGGTATTATCGGAGGATTATTTAGTTAAAAAAATAATAAAAAATATGGAGGATAACACTATGAGTTTAACAGCAAGACAAACGGCAGACCTTAAAGTAATGGCACTGGAGGGCGCAAAGAACGCAAACATAGCTTTGGCGCTGGGCGTAACTGTCGAAGACGTTCACGCGGCAAGGTCAAGGCTTGGGTACACTATTGAAAAAGCGTTCGAAATGAAAACAAGTCCCTGCGGCTGCTGCGGCGCACCCGCTCCCGATGATGAGGATCATTTTTATGAGCTTCTGAACGGAGAGAATACATATTTCTGTGAAAGGTGTAAGCTTACCGTGGATTATGTGAATTCTTTCGATACCGAAGATTGTTAGGAATATGACGAAGATGAGAAAAACGAATTGGAGAACGAAGATGAAATACAGGATAGTTGATGAAAACGGCGAAATTCAAGCCGAGTTTGACACAAGCGAAAAGTGGCTGCCGAGGCTTCTCGAAAGGCTTATGAGCATAACAACCCTTGAAGAGGTGGCGCGGTACACTCCGATCCGGATCACCCTCTTAGATCAGTTTCAACTGCTGGCAATGCAATCGGCAAGCTATCCGGACCTTAGTGCCGCCAACACCTCGGCTATGTGCGCGATAGCGGCTCTGCTTGAAGATTAGGAGGGTATATGGACAAACTTAAAATAGGCGACAGGGTTGTTATGAACGACAATTACAGTGTGTCAGACGAAAATAAAGGCAGGATTTGGACTGTTCGGTCGGAGCCATATATGTGCTGCGGTACAACGGTTGTTTTGCTTGAAGAAAGGACGGGCGCTTATGCGGCTGATGGGTTGGATAAGGTCTGTTAAGTACTAAAATCAACGGGGCGCAAGCCCCGCCCTAATGCAGCCTAATACTAATCTTCGGTCAAAAAACCGGGTAAGACCGAAGATTAGTGATTTATGTGCAATTTTTCATCAAGTCACAGACTTGATGAAAAATTGATATAAGACGGTCGCAAGCCCGTAAAAATGCAGAGCGGGGATAATTCGGAAAGGAGGTCTGAAATTGAGGCTTACAATAAAAGTGGACGTAAGCGCGAAATGCTCCGGATACAAAAACGACAAGGAATTAAGGGAGGACATTGCCGATTTTGTTTACGAGTGGTTTGTCAACGGCGCGGACAGCCGAAACGTTGATTTTAACATCAAGAGCATTAAAACCAAAAGCAAAAAGAAAAATTGCAAGGAGGTTTGCAAATGGGAGTATTAAAACATAAGAAGCTTACTTCAAAACGCGGCGTAAGCTTAACCAAGGACATATGCGCTTATGTGGGACTTGACGGCGGCGATCCGGTGGATATTGCCGCCGAGGACGACGGAACGGTGACCATAAAAAAGCACACCCCGAAATGCCGATTTTGCGGAGATAACCGGAGCGCGGTAAGAGTGATGGGAATCGAAGTTTGTCCCGCATGCGCCCAACGTCTGGCAAAGGAGGTAAACGGCAATGCTTAACAGCGCGGAATACTCGGAAAAGGTAAGGGAATTGGCCGATACAAACGCCGACCTTGCCAAGCTTAAAGCAAAGAAATCAGAACTTGAAGCATGGTTTGCGGTTATAGGCAACGAAGCCTTGAAGGACAGCAAAAACAAATCTATTTCCTACAACGACGGAAGCGGCAGCAGCGTAATTTACACCCAAGCCCAAAAGCTCACCCTCGAGTCGCCCGGCTATCTTAAAAAGCTTCTCGGCGACGTGTTCCCTGACTTTATAGAGGAAAAGAACGAGCCGATCTACAAGGTAAAATCCGCCGCGGTGGAGCGTATGCTGATCGGCCTGTACACGGGAGATTACACCAAGGCGAAGCCCTCGGAGGTTATAGCGCAGCTGCCCTGCTCCGCCGAACAAAAGGCGTTATTAACGAAAAAACTTAAGGGCGCGAACTTTGAAACCGATGTGAAAAATCTAAAGGAAATCGGCGGCTTTTCCGAAAGCGACGCTTCGGATTACGCTTATTTGTTCGCCGAGGCCGTTGTTTACGACACGTTTTTAAAGCTTATGAAGCTCAGCGGCAACAACGGAAACGCGGACGAATACATAAAGGAAATCTCCGTGGCGGTTTCCGTCGAAGATACTACCAAAATCACGGTCAAGTAGAAAGGAGCGGCACGATGGCAGCAGCGGCAACCAAGAAACAGATACAGGCTATATACGTTATAGGCGCGAAATACGGGCTTGTGGAGCGCGGAAACAAGCAGGATAACCTACATAACCTTATATATCAGCTTACCGAAAAAGAGTCGGTTTCGGAGCTTACGGAGGAACAGGCGGCTGCTGTCATACGCCGCCTTAAATCGGAGGAAGCGGCGGTGATTGCCGCTGATGAGCAGATTAAGGCGTTTATAAGCGAGGCGCAGATCAAAAAAATATTCGGCTTAATGTATGAGCTGGCGGCGCTTTCACCGTCTCAGGCTAAGATTAAGGACAGACTTTGCGGCATTATTCAAAAGGAGCTGGGGCTTAAGGTGAATCCTCGAAGCGATATTTTCAGGGGCTTTTCCGAAAGGCAGGGGGCGAAGCTGATTGACGCTATAAAGCGGTATGTGAGACGGGCTAAGAGGAAGGGGGATGGGAATGGACGTAAGCAAGCTTAAGGACAAGGATCGGGAGATCGCGGAGCTGATAGGCATCGAAAATTATGAACGGCTTATAGAATGGTATGGCGGCACAAACATCTATATTCCCGCTTCGTCTACAACCAAACGCGGAGAGCTTTCGGAAATGCTGAAAAGGCAGTATAACGGCAATAACGCCGCCGAACTTGGCAAAAAATATAAGCTTTCCAAACGCACGGTGATCAGAATGATAATGAAAAAATCTACGTGAAAGCGTAGATTTTTTTGTGAGCTATTTTTAATAGTAACAAAAGTAATATGAATATTTATATAATTATATATATTTTAAAATTTATTTTTTATTACTAAGCGGTTGTCTTTAGATAGGGGCGTTTGTGCAGAGTGTACAAAAAATGGGTGTTGAAAACTTGATACGACACAGGGACTTTAAGAAAATTTTACCATTATAAATTATTGTCTTGTGTCGAATAGTAATCCTTTATAAAGGCGCTTAAATAGGCAATTTATGGGCTTGTTGTTTCTCGCGGAACCAGTTCCGCGCAAAAGCTTATTTTGTTCCGCGAGTTCCGTGAAAAATATTCAGACTATCTCAGCAAATTTTGCCTATCTGTTTTAATTCATTTAAATATTAAATCCGCTTGCAGTCCACATTTAAACAGTTTCCATTTAAATTAAAACAGTTCTTAAATGAAATTTATAAAGATTTTCAAACAACCCTCGAAAAACAAAAAAGAGGGCAAAATGCCCTCAATTTTTTTGACAGCTTCGATTACGAACGAATCTCACCATCATCATTTAAAAATTGCTTTAATCCGTTTAAACAAGGCGTTTTTCCGAGTGGTTACCTTAAAAAACCCGGTTTTCCCGTAATTTCCCGTTTCCGCGTTTTGCGTGTCAAATAACAAAACTACTGCTTTCTTGGGTAGGTATGTTACGCAGTAGAGGTTAAAAAGTCCTTGATTTATGAGGCTTTCAGAGCTTGAAAACACTTAGACGATATTTTATATCCCTACCCTCAAAAATAGCGTTCTATTGCGTAACAGAAAAGCAGAGAACCGACCACTAATTAAAGTGATATGTTCTCTGCTCTTGCTTGCACCCTGTTTGTCAGCGTTGATGATAAGTTATTTTGAATACTTCCTTATCAACGTAAAACTAAAAGGTAACAGGAGTTTGGATTCATTTGATTTTTTGCACTCGGCAGAGTGTCAAACCGCTTCTCCGTTTGCTTTTTTACTTTAAATAAAGGTAAACTTTCATAGGCTTTTTGATAGAACCTATGAAAGTTTATCTTTGTGTGATATAGTTACCAAAAAGATTTAAGCGGTGCGAAAGACAAAAAACTAAGCTCGACCGAAGCCGAGCTTAGTTAGGTGCGGCGCTTCGCCGCTGTAGCAACGTTCCTAAAAAGATTTCTCAAGAGCAAATAATACCGTAGGAGCAGCACATGTACAAAATCGTGGTTTTTGCACAGCAAAAATGGCGGTCTGTGACCGCCAAGCGATTTTGGACGAAAATTGAGGGACGAGATGTTCCTCGCCCCGAAATTTTCTTGTGGTATCGCTACCAAAAAGATTTTTGGTATAAAGACCATAATAATATGCTCCCGTAAAATTGGGAGCATATTAGGAGTCGCCTTGCGACTGTGATATAGTTACCAAAAAGATTTCAGCGGTGCGAAAGACAAAAAACTAAGCTCGACCGAAGCCGAGCTTAGTTAGGTGCGGCGCTTCGCCGCTGTAGCAACGTTCCTAAAAAGATTTCTCAAGAGCAAATAATACCGTAGGAGCAGCACGTGTCCAAAATCGTGGTTTTTGCATAGCAAAAATGGCGGTCTGTGACCGCCAAGCGATTTTGGACGAAAATTGAGGGGCGAGATGTTCCTCGCACCGAAATTTTCTTGTGTTATTGTGACCAAAAAGTTTTTTGGGAAGTAGTCAAAAAAATATGCTCCCTGTTCGTTGGGAGCATATTAGGAGTCGCCTTGCGACTGTGATACAGTTACCAAAAAGATTTTTGCAGCTCGTTTCAAGTTTCGGAATGAAAGGGGTCTTAGGGGGAAACCATCAGGGTTTCCCCCTAAATTGTAAACAAAAAACCTCCGATTTTGCGGCAGCAAAATAAGAGGTTTGCCTGTGATTGACTGACAAAAAAGATTTTTTTCATCACGCTAAAAAGCTCCCAACTTTTACTATTCATATTATAATATATTGTCACACGAATGTCAATAATTTTTTAAACAACTACAAAGTTTATCTGCAAAATATGGAAATTCAGATTTAAGTCGAAGACTCACATTAACATTCCCATATCTTCAGATTCATCCTGTTCCTCAAACTCATTTTCGCATTGTTTTTCGAACTCGCCAAATTCCTCATTCTCATCAAGATAGGGCTACGCAGGAGTGCGACCCGAGCGGCTTGGCAGATGCGCAACACCGATTTGGAAAAACTGCCGCCCGCATTTGTTGATACGACTCATAGCCACCTTATATCAACTTGGGAGCGGTTTTTCCTTTGCTCAAAATCGGGATGTGCCGTAATGCAATAAACTCCGACGCGAAGCGTCACTTTTGCGATTTTGCTCCGAGTCTGATTTGTTGTGACTGTTTTTCACCCTTCTTATCATCCATAATTTTCCTGTTTCTTTTTTCATTTTAGGTATTGACTTTTATTAGCAGGTTTCACACGAAAAATCCAAGCAGATCAAACCGCTTGGATAAAGGATTTATAAATAATCCCCACCAAATTCCAAAATCAAAGGGTTCAGATTTTGAGGGGGGATTCAAAAACTACCAGATTCTACTATTTATATTATAATATATTGCCACACGACTGTAAATACCTTTTTAAACAACTACAAAGTTCATATGCAAAAATATAGAAATTCAGATTTAATAAGAGACTGCATTTGCCAATAAATAAACGCTTTAAATAACTTCAAATTTTATACAAGGAGTTCAAATTTTGAAACCTTAAATTTTTACTTGACGGTTTTAACATTTTTACGATTTCGTCTCCAATTTTACATAAAAAACCAAGAAGATCAAACCGCTTGGATAAAGGATTAATAAGTTACACCCCTAAAAATTCAAAGCCATTAGGTTCGGATTTTGAGGGGGTGTTCAACGTAACACGCTAAAAATAGACTTATTTTAAACATCTTCTTTACGCTTCGACTTTTGTTTTATTATCATCTATAGTTTTTTCTTCAGACTGTTTTCTTAGTGAAGCGTAACTAGGTCTTTCTATTGTTCTAAAGGATGGTTTAGTCATATGTGATAATAAATCATCTTTTTCGAACTCTTCTCCAAAAGAAAAGCCCATTTTTTTCAGGTATTGTTCACGCTCGTCATAAGACATTTTACTAAATTTTTCTTTAAACGCTTGAACAGCTTCATTAGGATCAATCATCTAAATCCCTCCTTTTTATTAGTTGTGTGCATTTTATGTATTCATTATTCCGTACACAAAATTCTTTTCGGATAGGTCGCCTATCTAATAATGTTTTAAAAATGGTTCTTGTTTTAGGAAAACTGGCAGAAATAACCTTTATTTTTGGATACGATTCCCATAGCATTTTCATTACAGCATATTGGTTTTTTTGAACATTGTTTGCATCCATCTTGATGGTTTTTTCTTGTAAGGAGGAGATGCATTCAAGCATTTCATTAAATACAATTGTACCGTTTGAAGAGTCAATATCAAGATATTCACTATCATCAATCTTTATTACAGAATGTAGGATTGCATCCGCATTTTTCCATTCATATGCGTCAGATATATTGACATAGTAGTAAATGCCTTCCCCAAGCCATTCAGTATCTTTATTGGAAATATTGAATTTCTCTTCTTTTAATATTCTATTCGCATTATCTAAAGTTGTTCCATGATAACCAGTTAATAACATTTTCATCTTAGCTTGTCCTTCTTTAAGTTTATTATATCATATTATTGCTCAAAAGGCAATATATTATTTAATTTAAATTTCCCCAAAATTCAACCTGGAGATCTCGTAATGACAAAAAAACAATTGCCCATATGTTACGGCAAAGAAAAGAACTTTTCTATACCCGATTTAACAACCTATAAAATTGCAAAAATAACATCAGTAACAGCATAATAGACAAAATCAGATACAACGAATAACCGCTTGGAAATTTCAATAATTTACATACGTAATTTGGATGTATATGATTTACCCGATATTCCGGCAATATAACCAATCGTCATCGTAAACATAAAATCAAGATTTCTAATAGATTTTAAGGATTGTACTCTGAGATTTTTAAAATCAAAGCTTTGCTTATTGAATTTAAAATATTCTTCAATTCTCCATCCCATCAAATATACTTTTCAAAGGTAGTACAAAGTCTTTTATCGTTGTTGTGCAGATTAGTGATCAGCATCATAGGAGCTGTTCCAAAAACATGAGGTAACCTCTAAAAACCTCATTTTTCGTTAAATGCACACTCGAAAAATGGCTTTTATGCGGTTGTGAATTTGAGTTGATAGGGTTTTTAGAGGTTACCTTAAGATTTAACTAAAGTTTTTAAATATGCGACATATCAAGTATCTTTATTAAGTTATATTGATTTAACCTAAACAATAAACATATTTATATATCCAATTTTATTACATATGTATGAATATCTTATATGATTAAAGTCAGATAAAATTACATAAATTGCAAATAGAAAATAGTATGAATACTTTAAAATATTATATTGCCATGTCGTTTCTTTTATGGAGTCAAAAAATAACAAAAAAATTATTCCTAAAGCAGATATTGTAATACCTATGAACAAAAATATCCAAAAATCTTTTTTTATATTTTTTCGAGATTCCTCTACTAATTGACTAACCATTGATATACGAATGCAAAAAGAAAAAACTATTATTTCGGATCCAAAAAAAATTCCCCACAAATTAGGAAAAATATACGAGAGAACAATTACAGAGACACCAACTAAGCCACTTATAACTGCTCCAATGCGTCCTTTTGCATACATAATTTTATCACAATAGTTATATATGTAAAATATAGAAAAAAAGCTTACTGGGGTAATAAATATTCTATGAAGTATTGAATCAATAGAATTTGTATTAACAAACATATTACGTACATTAATAACTAAAACAATTACCAACATTAAACAAAGAAAGATATTAATCGATGTGTGTTTTTTGGTGTGATTATCATAGTATTTTTGAACTTTATTCACATAATTTTGATACTGAGAATTTTCTCTATAATGTTCCACATGACATTTTACACCTGCAGGAATTCCCTTAGATGCCAAATATATTTGTATCGCCTTAGATACATACTCATGTTGAGGTGTAAATTTATAATCCACTGGTTTGGCATAATTTTTGCTACCACGTTTGCTTTCTAAGAATGAACTGTTAAGCAAGATTTGCAACATTTCTCCATCCTCATCTTTATTATATTTTTTACCATCTTCGAATGTAATTAATTTTATATCGGATAAACTACACTCTTCAAATCTAGAAAAAAAGGTTAAAATTGCATATGCAGTTTCTTTCCTTTCGAATTTATTCACCCATTTTTCAAAATAGTAATTTATGAAATTCCCATCAGTAATTATAATATCACTTCCAGTATAGCTTTCAACCATTTCTCCAAGAAACTCCATTTCAATCAGTGGCGCATTACCTTTTTTGACATTATATAACTCACGTTCCAACAAACAGGTCATAGCGGTAGTATGTTCATCCACACACTTGTCATTTTTATTAAACTCCTTCTTATCCCACATATTTTTCACTACACTTTCATCAAGTCCAGAAATTGCCGTTATTTTTTCCAAATAATCCTTTTCATCATCCTCATTAAGATATAACACATATGTTTGTAAATAAAATTCTCTGTTTTTTTGATAAATTTTGTTATATATACCTGTAAGAAATTTTTGAGGGAAAGAAAATAAAAAAACACAGTTTTTTAAATCATCATAGTGTTCATCTATCCAACGTCCTATAGTATCAAACTTAAGCGATTCCTCAAATTGATCAAAAATAAATATATTTTTTTTATGTTTGTTAAATTGTTCAGGAAATCCTTTTGAACTATTATATATGCTATTAAATATAACATTATATCCTAAAATTTTAAGTTGTACAGCCAAAAAACGGAGCAATATAGATTTTCCTGCGCCACTTTCTCCTGTTAGAACTAAACCTTTAGCTTTACAGCGAACCTTAAAAATTTCTTCAATTTTTTTAACAATATTTTCTCTATGTTGCTTTCGTTTTAATAAAATTTGCTTATTTTTTTTTATTTCCCCACAATTAATAAGTCCAACAAAATGTGTATTAGTTTGAGGAGCGTAATAATTTTTTTCTTTATTGGTTTTTTTTAAGTATGGAAAAAATGACAATAATAAAGAAAGAGGAATACTCAAAATTGTAAATACAGTAACTACTATGTTAGTTACATAATTATGCAATAGAAGTAATGATATTAAATTACACACAAAAACAAGTATAAAACTAGCAAGCATTATTCTATTATAAATAGATTCTCGAAGTATTTTTATCATAACATATAATCCTCTCATGATACAGTAAATATTATATCGTTTCTTCATAAAACTACAATTTTAAAAATTTTTTCATAAAATAACATTTAAGAATATAGCTACATATAACCAAAAAATATGATTTTTATTATAAAATTTTAAACGTTTTTAAAACAGAATTTTTTATTTAAAACCTCTACTTTATAACTTTCTGCTTTATATTATCATACCAATTAACTTGTTTAACTATTTAAATATTCAAGCATTCTTTTAAAATTTGTTTCAGCATCTTCCAAGCCTTGAAAGTACAATTCCACTAATTTTCGTGTTCTTTTTTCCATACGTCTTATGCAGACTTCTTTTTGAGGTCTTATCACAAAAATATCTCCTTTTTTTTCCAATATATCAACAGTTTCTTTTAAATCATTATAAGTTGAATTCATTTTTTCTAGCGAGTCTAACAAATTAGGATATTTTTTGTATTTAACTTTAATAACAGATTGAATAAAACTATTTTTGGATTTTTTATAATTTATGTCTCTTGTTAAAATTACAACAATTTTTTTATATTTTTCTTGTAGAGCTTTTCTTATACCAATTGGTTCACATATTCCTCCATCCAAATAAGCTGTACCATTAATATTAATCATCTTCGCTAACAGCGGTATACTACTTGAAGCTCGTAAATAATTAGTCATCATTTCATAATTTGATTTATCTTCAAAATAAACAGGACTTCCCGCAATGCAGTCTGTAGCGCAAATTAGAAATCTTTGTTTTGACGTTAATGTTGCATTAATATCATAAGGATAAATATTATTTATGGGACTATTAAATAAGTAATCAAAATTGAAAGCATTTCCTTTTGTTAAGAGTTGATAAATGCCGAAGTATTTATTACTATTTGAATGTAATATATTTATTTTTGCCGATCTATATTTTTGTTTAGAAATATAATTTGCGCCTGTTAATGATCCAGCCGAAACTCCAATTACACATGAAAATTCAATGTTTTTTTCTATGAAATAATCAAGAACCCCAGAAGTATATAGTCCTCTTAAAGAACCGCCTTCTAAAACTAATGCTGCATCTACCATTAAACTTCCTCTTTAAAAAATTTGTTACTTTTAACAGTATTCCTTATTGCTCATAGCAATCTTTTTATATCATTACAATTTTGTAATAAGGGATAATATACAATTATCCTATGTTGACTTTTCCAGTCTATCCCAATTAAAGATACCACACAGTCATTCATAAGACAAGAGAAAACCAACCAAACGGTCATAATTCGACAATAACCCGCACATTTGTTTATAATTTTAACAATTTAAGTCAAAAAACTAAGCAACTTAACCAAAGAGCACTATGAAATGTACTAGGAATTATACAATTTCACGAAACCTGCCTTATGCAAATACTTACCCAATATATATTCTTACATCATTTTTTCAAAATGTAAAAATTGGACTGTTTTGGATTTGCCAAAATGATTTTTCTTATATTAAAATTATACATATTTAGGAAAAAATTTCAATACCTTTTGCACAACATGTCGAAATATTGCACAACATGTAATTTTGCCGTCAAAATCACCAAGGATTTATCATTTGTATTGTGCAAATTTACATCGTTTTTGAGTGCCTGATTTATCCCAAATCAGATTTTAAATACACCAATTTGATAAAAGTTATTTAAACAGTAAAAATCGGGCAGAAAAATTTGCCCGATTTAACACACTACTTTCAATACTTTCCTACATTCCCATACTCATTACCATACCTTCTGATTCCTCTTGTTCCTCAATAATGTCCTCGCCCTCATATTGTTCATCGGCTTCCTCCAATTCCTCTTCCTCCACCTCAAAACCCTCCGAATAATCGTTGTTTTCCTGCTCCCCGTAATCTTCCTCTGCTTCTTTCAAAACTCCCTCGCAATCGTTCACAGCGGCTGTTTCCTGCGTTTCTGTCCGTTCCTCTGTCATTTCCTCAGATTCCGTGTGTACCTCGTCCATAGCTGCACATTGTGTCAAATCCCTCTCGATTTCAGTTTCTATCAGTCCGATCACGAATTGTTTCTGTGTCATGTTGTTGCGCTGCAAGTAATCTTTGATTTGCTGAAAAAGCTCCTCCGGCACCTGAAAAGCCAAGGTTCTCATGTTTCCCATATTCTTTCCCTCCTGCAAATTAATTTTCGGACGTAACTCGTCCTGCAAAGCCAGTGTAACGAACTCCGCCATCGTCATTTCATGTTTGTCCAAAAACTGCCTAACCTCCGCATGAAGCTCAGCGTCAATCTTGACGGTAATTCCTTTCTTCTCATTTGTTGACATCATCCCTGTTCCTTTCCATAAATTTCTTAAAACAAAGCTCCACGATTTCTTCAATCGCAGAGCCTGTTCTTGCCGCCTCATTCAGAAGCATTTCATAAAGCTGTTTCGGTATTTCAATTTCCATTATCAAGCCCCTTTCTGACCTCAAACCCGCCCTTGAAGGTGACGGTTATCGTATTTTTATCCATTACCGTGATCTTTTCGATAAGCTGTCTTACAACCACATCGTCATATTCGGCTATGGCAAAGTCCTCGTTTTCAAGCCGTTTCAGCACCATATCAAGCTCGTAATTACTGCGCTCCGTCTTGGCTTGCTTCAGCTTTTCCGCTTCAATAAATTCTCTCAGTGCTTTCATTTCCTCGCTGAATTTTTGGATATCGGTCATTGCCGCTGCTGCCGATTCGGGAACCGCAGCCAGCTTGATAAGTTCATCTATATTATGGGTAAGCTCGTCTATCCTCTGTTGAGCCGCTTGTACACCGCCGTTAAGGTTAGCGTCAAGATCTTCCGTAACGCTCTCCCGAAGCACCTTAGCCACATCGTCCTTGACCTCACAGAATTCGTTTATTGCACTCACAATTGCCCTATGAAGCGGCTGCTCGTCTATGGTTGGTGAATCGTGGCATTTGCGTTTGCCATATTGTATACGGCTTATACACCGCCACTTGATTTCTTTAAATCCTTTCGCCGTCCAAGTTACACGGCGGTAGTGCGCACCGCATTCTCCGCAGAAGAGCAGCTCGGAAAGCGCATATTTTGCGCTGTACTTGCCTTGCTCTGTTTTGGTAAGCTTTTCTGCGATATTTCGTTTGGCCGACCGCCTTGCCATTTCTTCTTGCACTCGGTTAAAATCATCACGGGATATTATCGGATCGTGATGATTTTTCACAATATACATCGGCAGTTCGCCGTTGTTTTTTCTTGTCTTTTTTGTAATGCAGTCAGTCACATATGTCTTTTGAAGAATAGCGTCACCCGCATATTTCTCATTAGTAAGAATCCGCTGAATCACTGCTTTTCTGTAAGGCGAGTTGTTCTTTTTGGTTTTCAAGCCTTTTTCATTCAGTCTGTCTGCAATCAAATTCATGCTCATTCCGTCAAGATAGCAGCGGTATATTTCCTTGACCACCTCCGCTTCGTCGGGAACTATTTCGGGAGCGTCGTTTTTGCCCTTTCGGTATCCGAGAAGCCTTGAATACTGCATCGGCACATTTCCGTTTTTAAAGCTCTGATGTATTCCCCATGAAACGTTTTTGCTTATGGATTCGGATTCCGCTTGAGCGAAGCAGCTTAATATCGTGATAAGCATTTCACTGTCCTCATTAAGCGTGTTCATATTTTCCTTTTCGGAGACAACGCCTATTCCAAGCAACCGCAGCTCCCGTATGTAATCGATGCTGTCCAAAGTATTTCGTGCGAATCTTGAAAATGATTTTGTCAGTATCAAGTCTATTTTTCCTTGTCGGCATTGCCTAATCATTTTAAGGAATTCGGGACGTTTTTTCGCTTGCGTACCCGAAATACCCTCGTCTGCAAAAATTCCTGCCATCTGCCATTCGGGGTTTTTGTTTATTTTTTCGGTATAATATTCGATCTGCGCCTTATAGCTGTTTACCTGCTCTTTTTCATCGGTGCTGACTCTGCAGTATGCCGCAACTTTTAACCGTTTAGTCTGCTTGATTTCTTCTTGAGATTTTGCGGGTATTATCACTACACGCATATCGTTTTGTGTTAATGTTTCCGTCATTGCTGTTTCACCTCATTTATTGCTGCATATTTTAGTTGAGCGCATTTTATAATAAGTGATTCGATATTTTCTTTATCGGAGGTTCCCAAATCAAGAAGTCTGTTTATATCATTGGTCATTTGCTGAATTTCATCGGTTGACTCATATTCCGTTACCGTTACAGTTTTGATGCTTTGCGGATTTATTTGTAATGCGGGTTTGCGATACGTAGTCCGTTCTGTTCTTATCTGAGCCGCCTGTTCAAATTCATGCTGCGTAACTATTTGTGGGTAACCGTTTTCGCCGATATATTTCTTGTTTTCAAGCGCTCGGCTGACCATGTTTTTATTCCAAGTCGTCTTGTTGGCGTTATATGGTATTTGCATTTCAGCGGCAATTGTTTTTAATGACTTACCGCTTATGTAGTCCGTGAATATTTTCTTCACTACTTCGCTTTCAGCAGTGTTTAAGGCATATTTTCCGTTTATCATACAGTACCCGAACGGTATATTTCTGTTTTTCAGCATTTTTACTACCTCTTAAGCTTTTCTGTAAATTTGATCCCGCCGATTAAATCAAATCGGATTTCTATTTCCGACAATACCGTAATATGTTTTACCGTTTGTTTGAACACAATTTCATCAAATTCGCTTATCGGATTAGCCTTTTCAAATATCCCAATCAGCCTTTTTATGTCATCAAGCCTTTCCTTGTCCTCATCGTCAAGACTGGCATTAAGCCTTTTTTGCGCAATCACAAGTTTTTGGTCAAGTTCTTGACTGCTTTTTGTAAAGTATACCGAATCCAATGTTCCTTGCAGGTTCAACATAGTCAGAAGGTGTATTTGCTGTTTTGTATCTGCGATCTCTTTTCGGATTTCCACAAGCTGATTACTGTTTGTCCTGTTTTCGTCATAAAGTCTTTCAAGCTGCTTTTGCATTGGAGTAAGAATGTCGTTATAATGTCTTTGAATTTTATTGAACATTCTTATAAAGGCATCATATATAAATTTCTCTCTGATAGGCTTTATATCGCATTTTTCGCTTAAATTTCTATCATGCTTTTTACAAGTCCATGATATATGATCCCGAATTTTTTTACGTCTGAATCCGCTCCCGCATCTGCACTTTATCATTCTGCTGAGAGGATATGTTTTATTTACAGCAGGGCGGTAATAAATCTGTACCCTTTCTTTACGGATAGTCTGCGCCGTATTAAAGATCTCCTTACTTATTATAGGCTCATGTGTACTTGAAATGTAGTATTGTTCTTTTTCACCGTGATTAACTTTTCTTTTGAACGGTATCGTATCTTCGCTGTACTTCTTTTGCAGAAGCCGATCCCCTATATACCATTCGTTTGAAATAATACTTGATATTATCTGTGGATACCATTCTTTTGCACTTACGGGTTTTGCTGAATTAAGACTGTTAAGCAGTGCGGCTATTTCAAATTCGCCTTTGCCGTTAAGATATTCGTTAAATATTACTTGTACAATATTCGCCTGCTCTTTATTTACGACGACCTTTCCGTCAGAGTAATCATATCCGTAGGGTACTGTTGCGGTTTTGTAGGTTCCGTCCATCATACGTTTTTTGATACCCAGTCGGCAGTTTCGGGATATCGACATTGATTCCTCTTGAGCAAACTGGCTGTATATTGCCAACAGCATTTCCGAGCTTATCTCGCCGGTGTCGATATTTTCTTTTTCAAAGTACACCGACACGCCTAACGTTTTCAGTTCACGTGCGGCTCTAAGGCTGTCTTTGGTGTTCCTCGCAAACCTTGATATTGATTTTGCGAGTATTCTGTCGATTTTTCCTTTGCGGCAGTCATTCATAAGTCTTTGAAATTCGGTGCGTTTTGCCGTTGACGTCCCTGTTATGCCCTCGTCGGCATACATATCCACAAACACCGTATTTGTGCTGTTTTGGAGCATTTCGGTATAATACCGTATTTGTGCCGCGAAGGAGTTTAACTGATCCTCGCTGTCACTGGATACTCTGGCGTAGGCTGCTGTTCTTATAATTTCATCGGAACGATTTTTTGCGGGTATTATCGTGATTTCCGCCACTTGATCATCTCCTTTTTTACACAGTATACCGAAACGGTTTAGTTTTATCTATTACCAAACCGGACGAAATATCCACGGGGTTTCGTATCATAACCAACAAAAGCGGACGGAGGTTCAAACTTCCGCAAGCCGCTTTATAACCGCTTTTTCTATTCTTCTGCGTTGGGCTTCGGTGATAAGACCTTCGCTCAACAGCTTGTCCAGAAAATTGCGGCACAAATAGAATTTATATCTGATTATTGCTTCTTTATCCATTTTGTTCCTCCATAATTTCATATCAAATGTGCAGACTTCAACCTTGTACTAACTACAAAGGGTTGAAGTCTGCACACTTGTAACAGTGTGCAAACATCGACTATATAATAAATTTTAAGCCGTAATTTTATATAAACAGCGGATTTCTCCGCTGATTTGCCTGTGCCTTTTTATCGTATTTGTCCCCGACATCCCCGATAAAAGGGAATATTTCAGACTGCTGCTGGCACAGCATCATGGGAATCACACCCCTGCATGGTTCTCATGCAGCCGCCCCCATTGCTTCTAACTGTGGCTGGACGGAAGTATCATTATCCCTCTGTGCAGGTCATTGCGCACTTGCTGCCACGCAAGTTTTGGGAGCTGCTCTTTATCGCTCGGTGTGCAATCGGCTGCTTATGTAAAAATTCTTTTGAACTTATTTTTTGAGATGTACTCGTTGGGCTAACCGCCCTCGGGCGTTCGACCGAATTTTGCTGTCTGCTGCCGCACACGTCTTGGCGGAACACAAGTTCACGTTTGGTTGCGGCGCATCGTGCTTTTGCGCAAGCTTTTATGTGCGACATCGTGTCGCACTTGGGCTTGCGCTCTTCAACATCGTGTTGACCGCCTTTGGCGTGAACCTTTCGGCATCGTGCCGAATCCTGCCGCTTTATCCTTATCAGGCTGTACAGAGGAAGGTATCTGAAATATTGGTATTCAATTTTCAAAGAACAACAAGGGCAAAAATTTACCCCTCACTATACAAGCCGAAAAAGTGAGGGGTTGATAACCATATTTTTTTAATTTTCTAAAATTTTTTTAAGTTTTTTTAAAATGCGGGCTTTTCTTTTATTGATAGCCGCCTGCGATACGCCGTATTTCTCTGCGGCATTTCGCTCGGTTAGTTCTTCAAAGAAGAGTTTGCGTATAAGGGCCTCTTCATCATCGGGCAAAATAGAAAGAGCTTCATATAATGCTTCATACATTAATTTGCTTTCTACTTGAGATGGGATGTTATCCTTTTCTTTGAAGAAGTGGCTTTGAATTCCCCCTCCGTTATCCTCAAACATATCAATAGAAATATCATTATTTTCCATTGAACGTTCTTTCAGATACTTTTGACGGCGGCGCTCCTTATAAAACACCTTGTAGTCCGTCTCACTCACTTCCATTAAGATACCGTGCAGGCGAATAAACCAATGCTTATCCTTATATGTTTCGTCTGCATCGCGATTTTGACAGAACTGAGCATATGTAATTTCCCTATAGCTGCCGTTTTCTAAAATAAAAACCTTTTTCGGTTCTTTTTTCATTTGCTTTTCCTCCATAAGCTTTTCAGATTTTGTTTTTGATTAAATTCTGAAATTTATGGGTACTCAGCAATGTAGGGCTGCCACTGCTTAATCATCAAAAAGGTCCTTTCCCGAAAATACAGGAAAGGACCTTATGTTAATATGAAAAAACGCTGTAAATGCCTCTTCAAAGCATTTACAGCGTTTTAACAATTTTAAACAACAATGTTAGGTTATTCTGCGTTTGTTTGAATAATACCGACTTGCTATTAAATGATTTTTATTATAGTTCCAAACTGTATTGATAGAATTTTCAATATATGGAATAGCAACAGCTCCGTGCTTAGCGGAGCTGTTTACCATAAGCTTACCTTTAATTGGATAAGCGCATTAATAAGTCGTACCAGATTTGATTTTTTTCTAAAAGCTTTTGCGCCGCTTCAAGATACTCTTTGTCTTGCTTAAGCATTAACGAAAAATCATTCTCATACTTTTCATATATTGAATCAATATGAGCTTGCTGCTTTTGTAAAACTTTCGCTGCCACTTCGGTAATCGAAAGCCTTCCTGAGCTTGCATTGCCGCAATCGGATACCGCATATGCTTTACCGGATTCGCTTTTGGGAAAAGCTATCCAGCCAAAGCTCTTGGCATCTTCCGGTGAAATAACATTAAGATAAACAAGATCGGAAAGAAAATTTTCATCCCACCAGCTCATCGTCCAACTGCAGCACCCGTCATTATCGGTACCGTTTGCGGTTTTGTATATGTCGTCTAAGTTGTGGCGAGATTTAATCCATTGCATTTGTTCAGCGGTTATTTCGTGTGTAGGCTTTCTGTTATAAGGATCAATACCCAACTCTTTTTTCATATACTCAACCGCTTTGTCAATGCCTGCGCCGTATTTATCTGTGTCCAAACACCAGCTGCTCGGAATTTTAACCTCATTGCTTGAAGAATCTTCAAGATACTCGGCAAACGACCTGACGGACGCTTGATTAGAGGAAGTCTTGCTGATAGGTATACGGTTTTGATTTACGGCAATTGATTGCATGTTTATCATAGGTATAGCTTCTCCTTATTCTATGGAAATGTGGCCGCCAAGGAAATTGCTTGTTAAGTTTGTTGCATATACTGTTAAGCCATATGTGCTGTATTCTTTGGGGACAATCCATTGAGCCGTATATGTTCCGGCTTGAGTCAAGGAACCGCTGGCAATGACGCTGCCGTTCGATTCCAATTCGTATCTGCTGATATTTGTTCCTACTACTTTAAATGTCAGCTTGATAATGAAACGATTACAGCCGCTTGCGGTAAGATCTGCCTCCCACGAACTCGGTATATGGCAGTTATAGGGAGTAGTACCTCTGCCGCTGGTTATAGCGTACCAGTCATCATTGTAATAGTATTGTCCGTCCTTATACATAGACGGGTATACTCTCAGTTCAGTACCGTAAACATATTCTACGGCTCTTGTATCCAAGTCGTCGCTTTCTCCGAGGTACTCAATAGAAAAGACCTCGAAAGTTGAATCGAAAACTGTTTCCTCAGCGGAAACGGGGATGATAGCTGTACACGCAATGAATATCACAGCCATCAAAATAGAGATGATTCTTTTGTTAATTACTTTTGTCATGATCTTAATCCTTTCATTTTAAATTTTTATATTAACTGTCCTTAATAAATTTTAAAGACAGAAAATATTGCTTTATTGAGGTTTGATACAAAATATATGTTAACCTCGTTTCAATATATGTAAATGCATTTTTAAATAAGTTTTTTATCTTTTATTTCTTGTATCTCTGCAATTGTTTTCTCGCTTCCTTCTGCATCAATTTTATTCTCCCTCAGCTCTTCCTGATGAATACGTATAGCCTCCATCAATCCGTCAACCGCTTCCTCCTTTTCATCTTTGTCATCTTCATCATCACCTTTCAGCACACCAGCAGCAATCAATGATTGAATAATGGTATCAACTACGCCTTCTTCGCCATCGGCTAAAAAGCGGTCAAGGTTGGAATATGCCTGTTTGTTTTTGATATAAGAAAACAGTTCTTTTACTCTTTCGGGATCGTCATCACTTTGCGGAAAAGCAGCATATCTTAAAAAAGTGTTTAAATCGTCAGCCAATTCATAGACCGCTTCCCGATCAACTACTTCATCGCTTGCAACACTTCCGGTTTGCACGCGTCCTCCCTTGAGAGCACACATTACATCACCATTTGAAGGGTTTACCAAAAACCAGTCATTATTGCGTTGCCCTAAAAGTTCACCGTTAAACAACGGCTGCTTGTCGAGATGATTCTTTAGCGTTTGTTCAAAGGATACTCCGTTTTGTAATGAATCCAGCACGTAATCCATAAACTGCGGCAATTCTCCCGCTCCCAACGGAACGATTATACAGCCCGCCTTACTCGCGTCTCGCCAGCCTTTCATTTCCAAATCACCGGCTTTTTTGGAACCGCAGTTCTCATACGACACATGGTCATTGGGTAGCCCAACAAGTGACGGGTTATAGTATTTTCTTGCGGTGGAGGCAGGAAAATACATATCGCTAATGCGCAGCCTTTGCTGTGCCAGTTCTTCTTCCGAAAACACCGCTCCGTTTCTCAATTCTTTGTAAAATAGACCGTTTTGAAAGTCTGATATTAACATACCTGAATTTTCGTTAGAAGCATTTGTTCCCGATGGGGCATATACATCTTTTAAAGTTGTTTCCGACACATCGTTTGCGATAGCACTCGACTTATTTCTTTTTGGGGAATAAATCTCCTGATTGGTGTTAATAGATGTTACTTTCATTGAATATCACCTTTCTTATGAATTAATAATAATTGTTGAAAAAACGTTACAACTACTGTATTTTGTTGGAATTGCACATTAGATAATATTTGTCAAATTAACTTATTTCTTCTAAAAATTCCAGTATTTCTCTCTCATCACCATTATCATAAAGATATGCATTTGCAGCTTCTATAAATTCATTTTCTCCTAATTTATTAATCGCTCTGCCCATCAAAATTAATGTTACATCCTTTTCATCCTCTTTTGCTTCTTCATCTTTCAATATACTTTCATAAATATCTTTACTGTTAAGATATAGTATTATTAATTGATTCAAGTATTGCTTCCTTGGATTAATTTCCGCTTCTAAGCAAAGTTCCGACAAATTGTACAGACTTACAGTAGTTATATAATCATCATAAATAACAGTTTTCATATTGCCAAGGTTGATGTTAGGCATAACTATTATTTTTCCGAATTTATTGCTGTTTGAATATTCATTGCAAAATTCTTTGATATTTTGTTCTATAGCAGAGATTGGCAGAGCGTATGTATCCAAATATGGATATATAATCTCTATCCCGTTCACATCATAGCTATCTGCAAAACCGCTTATGATGGTTAAACTTGTTGATTTACCCGTAAATTTATTATCTGTCCCTTGCTTACTTAAATTGGAAAAAATACGATGATTTATACCTGTAATATTTACTTCAAATTTAGCTTCATTGCTAAGAAGCAATTTATCAAATGACTGATCATCAACGTTATAAACATATTTATAACCGGGATGAGGATAAAAAGGAAAAAAACCGGGTAATACTATGCCTTGCTTATTGCTGTAAAATTTTGTGCTACTTCCACAATATTCTATGCAAAATTTAGTTGTATTTAAATCATTAGATACAGTAAGATAATCACCTTCTTGTATAAAATTCATATTGCTTCCATTATGATCATATATTCTATTTACTTTATATCCGTGATACAAGGTAAATTTGTATTCATTTAAATTTTTACTTACTTCGAGTTCCGCTATAACATTCAACTGATTTGTAATATTTAAATCAAGTTTATATGATGATACTTCAAATTTTTCTTTCTCTTTTTTCTGTTCAATAGCATCATAATGCCAAAAATCCGCTGACAGTCCTTCGGTTGGACTAAAATTCATAATATTTTTGGAGGAAGGTTGATCATATATAACAATATTAAAAATACATAAAATTACGCATACAATTGATGTAATCCTTTTTAATATTTTTAATCGACAAATTTTAATTAACAAAATGAAAGAAAATAATAATATCCAAGCAGATAGTAAAGCTATTCTGTATGGCAAAACAGAATAACCAAACAGAAAATTAGGCATCCAATCCAATGATGGAGAGTAAATGTTAAATACATTATATATCGGGTACAAGTCTATAAAGAAATTATTATATATTAATTCAACGGCATCTTCAAAAAGGAAACTTGATAAAAGCACAAATAAACTAAATATCGGATATGCAATTATCCGTTTCTTAAAAATCTGTGAAAAACTAAATCCCATTAAAATTCCCAACAATGATATCCCAAAAACGTTTATTAAAAGGTTAACTAAAATATGATATATGAATTCATGATATTGTATGTCTAAAGATAAAAAGGCTCCTATATTAAATGCGCTGCATATTAAAGTTAATATAAAATCAAAAATTAAAAAAACAAATAGATGATATGAGTAATTTGTGCTTTTTTCTGTTGTTATATTAGCTTTAACTTTATAACTGTATTCATATGATAAAATAAAAAAGAAGATAAAGTAAAATATGGACCAAGATAAAGTTACCCTTAGCTGTGAAAATGAAGCAATCACATCGTTATTAAAAAAACTAAGGCTATTGCTCTGTATAATACAGATCAATACTAAAAAAAATGTATAAACATAAAACGTCATTTTATTTTTAATAAATATTTCAACCCAACGTTTCTTATTCATTTCCTTTGTTCTCCATATTAAAAAGCTAAGGGGCGATAATATAATGACCGCGCCCCTTTTACTTTTTATAACTGCAATGACAATTGTTTTTTGATGCACATTATTGATTATACTCAAAAGAAACCACACTTCTAAACTGTACGGTTTGTCATATTCATTAATCGGTTGCAAATGCTGGTGGCATAGCTATGAGATGGCAAGATCAGTTTTTTAGAAACTACCGATTAAAGATATAAATCATGCCAAAAGTGTTTTCATGAGTAATAAAAGGCCTTGATCAGCTTTGAGCCGCAGTAAGCTCTCCAGTAGCCTCAGCATAAAATCTATTAGCTGAACCGGATACTAATGCGGTTAGTTGGTAAGCATGTGTACTTCCATCAGAAGGTACATACTTACCTGTATAAGTATGTGAACCTGTTCTTGCAGTAAAACTTTCTATTGTCACTACACCAGTTCTGGTGTTATACGAAAAGCGACAGTTCATTGTTGAACTTGACGAGGAGCTGGTAATCAAGGTATATTTAGCTCCAACTGCTACCAACGAGCATTGACCCGCAGCATCACCTCTCCTAATGGTAAAAGAATCCGAAGCACTAGCAGGTAAGGTCAAACAAGAAACTGCCATTATACTTGTCAGTATTCCTACTAAATTTTTTTTGAGTTTCATTGTTGAAATCTCTCCTTTATTTTGTAATTTATGTAAAGGCACATTTATAACATCCTGCGCACAAATGTTACAAATTGACCAATACAACTAAGCTATAGTTTGTTTTTTGATATTTAGCTATGGTTATTTTGTATGGCTAATTTAATTTTTCCTGCTATCAGCATACAACCCACCACAACAAATGAATATATCATGACAGTAAATAAATTATCCAGACCAATTACTTTAAATAACAAGATAATTACAAGCTCGGCTAATGTTATAAATGCAACCCGCCGTTTATAAACTTTTTGTTCGGTTACATTCAACAGTTTGTTTTTGTCCTCAACAGGAGATAGTAGAAGTATAATTAAAACTTCGGCTGTCAAAACGATGTAATATATTATATCAAAAAAATGGAAATACTTAATTTTGACTAAAACGATAATAATTATTATCAATGATAAAATATAACATCTTGTTGGTGTTTTAGCATGGTACCCACCCGCAAAAGTTCTCAACGGAATATAAGCAGCCATAAATACCGTAATTTCAAGCACTGCACCAAAAACCCAACCGATAATTAAAGCGGAAGACACATTGAGAACAGATACAAATATTTGATTTATACCATATATGTATATCTCTGCGTCTTCCTCCTTAATCACGTTGCTGCGCACAAGATTATCTCCTATCTTATGCGAAATCATTGCAAAAAGCCCCATTCTCAGAACTTGCGGAGCTTCTCGGCGCCCTTGGGCAACTTCGGCTGATACGCAACAAAATGGCAAGCAGAATTAACGTTTGCGATTGTTGCCATCTTTGCCGCAGCGGCAATTGCCTTTTTGACAATATTCTTTTTTGGGGATTTTTGATTGTTTACCATTTCAGTAACTTCCTTTCTTTTTTTGACTTTATTTTACACAAACCCCAAGCTGTTGTCAATACGTTTGGCACGAAATGTATATGTTAGCGACACGAATGGTAAAAAATGGGTTCAAACGGAAACCCGTCGAACCCATTTTCGTTAATTTTGATTCAAGTATAATGCTGCTGTTATCGTGAATATGTTTTGGTCTGTTTCAATTTTTGTAATTCCATTGTATTTATTCAATGCTTCCTTAACACTCTTCAACCCTATTCCATGATTAGCTGTATCCTTCTTTGAGGTAATTATTTTTCCGTTTTCCATGTTTACGGCTATTTTATATGGATTAAAAATTTTAATTATCATTAAACCTTTCGAACAGTTAATTCTGAAATCAATAAAAGGATCTTCGTCGACAAAAGCGACTGCTTCCAAAGCATTATCAATTAAATTTCCCAAAATTACGGTTAAATCAAAGGATGGAAAACTCAGTCCGGATGGTATAGACACATTAATATTTATTTTTGTTCCGTTTTCAATCGCCGGATGAAATTTAAAATTTAACAATCCGTCAATTTCCGGATAACCAGTGTGAATGATTTCAGCTTTATTTTGATAACTGCCTACAGTGTCGGTAATATATTTTTTTGCCTCACAATTATCATTCTTTTCAATATAGGAAAGAATTGTAAGCAGATGATTTTTAATACTATGTCTAGCTTCTCTTGATGTCTGATATAATTCTTCGACTGCTGTCAGCTGATTCACATAGTATTCATTTTGCTGTTTTATAAACGCACTTTCTTGTTTTTCCTTATACAGCTTTGATATTCTATCAAATAAAAAGAATACAGTAAAATTCATCATTAAAATTGCGGCAACAGAAAAGCTGATTTCATATGAAGAAAGGTCTTTGGATTGAAAGAACATTGACAAAACGAACAACGACAGTATCGGTTCAATCAGAAAAAGTGCCCAAAATGATTTTGGCAGTATATTATCGTTTTTTATATTTTTAAATAGACCGCATATCATGGATACAACAAAAAATAAAACATTAAGAGCAACTATGCCAAATATTGAATTATAATTATTTACTTCATTAATAGGAAAGTTGATATATCCGGTCAATAGAACAATAAACATTTCAGTGCATATTCCAAAAACAAAGACTATTAAGCTGATATAAATTCTTTTTTTGATTGGAGAAGTATATAAGAATGTCAGAAAAAAATAAGAAATTAGCGTTACAATAAAATTTATTATCGGAATATTTATGAGTAAGTACACCGATGCGGCTATGACATAAAATCCAGCATAAGCAATTACAGCTGTTACCTTTTTTACTCTTCTTTTTTCAAAAAAAGCTTTCATAAACTTGTATACAGCGAATACGCCCAAGGCTTGTGATAAAAGATATGCTATATTATAAGCGGTAAAAAACATAGTTGTCTTATCCTCCAAATTTTATTAACAATTCCCTAATGTCTTTTCTTTTATTTCTGCTTATTGGGATTAGTGTATCGTTAGACATAGTCAGTTCATCGTAATTGATATTCACTATGTGATCATAATTAACAATATATGACCTGTGAACTTGTATGAAACCAAAATCAGACAGTTGGTTTAATATATCCGATACACTTGACCTGAATTCATAGTTTTTGTTTATTGTGACAACTTTAAAATTATGCTGCACGCTTTCGAAGTATAATATATCTTTCACTCTGAGCCTATATGCGCTTTCCTTAATTTTAAACGTGAAAATATGATTTTTATCATCTACCAGCCGAATTGCTAAATCGAGTATTTCAAACAGTTTTATTTTATCAATGGGTTTTAAAAGGAAATTAAGCGGCTGAATATCAAAAAGCTGCTTGTAATAATTTTCCAGCGCAGAAATAATTATAATTTTAATATCCTGATCGTTTAGCTCTGTCCTGATCTTTTTTCCAAGTTCCACGCCGTTCATTTTTACAAGCTCAATATCAAGAATAATTAAATCGCAATGATTGGCTTTCAAAAACTCCCATAATTCTTCAGCATTATAAAAATTACTGATGCTCATTTTTATTTTTTTGTGTTCTTGATATTCGGAAAGATAACAGTTTACCTGAGCAACGACTTCCCGAACGTCGTCACAAACCGCAACTCTAATCATTACCCTCACCGCCTTTTGAATGACATTATACCAAATAAACCCTATAAAATCAATATGTATTTCAACAAAAATGCGGTATAATATAACTGCTTAGGCGGGGCTTTAAGTTCGTAAATTCTTCAAATACTGGCAAGACCACGATAATTCGGTTATTAAATACGTTTTTACAGCGGCTCACAATTTTTAGAATGACGGCTGACAGCCTTACGCCACAAGATTCAGCCTGTCAACACATCTCCTCTTGGTCTCCATAGAAGAATGCACATAACGGTTAAGCGTGATATTTACATTTGAGTGTCCAAGCAGTTCACTCACCGTCTTAGCGTCAAACCCGCTCTCGATGCACACCGTAGCATAAGTGTGGCGCAGCAGATGAAAATTGGCATTGCGAATGCCGCAATTTTTAAGAACAGCCTTGAAACGATTTTGCATAGTACGAGGCTCCATAGGCTTGCTTGTCCCTGACAAAATATAAAATCCGTCGAATTGCTTTTTCTGATTCAGAATATCAAGTATAAATGACGGAACCGGAATATCCCTTACCGATGTTTTACTTTTGGGCGAAGTAATGGCAATCTTTGTTTTACCTCTGCCCGACTTATCGGAAACACGTTGTAACGCTTTGGAAACCCGTACAATCCCATTTTCAAAATCAATATCGCTCCATTTCAGCGCACACAGTTCTCCAATGCGAAGCCCCGAATACATGGTGAGAAGAATTCCGAGGTTGCTTGTGTTTAGATTATTTTGAAGATAACTTTGAAGCCTGCTGCGCTCGTCCTTGTTAAAAACTTCTGCTTCCTTAGTTTCGGATTTCGGCATTGAAGTGTTCCGCATAGGATTTCTATAGCCATACTCCCGTTCTGTATATTTCGCAACAGAGCGCATTACCACCAAAATATCGTGAACGGTTTTTGCTGACAATCCACCGAACCCGTTTGACCTGCCATATTTCAGCTTATGCTCGGCAAAAGCATTTATAACAGGTGTGGTAAGTTCATCATACTTGATATCCTCAAAATAGGGAATAACGTGCTTATTAATCAGCTTTTCATAGCAGCAATAACTGGAATGCTTTACTCTGAGCTTTGCTGATGCAAGCCATTCTTCGCACAGCTCTTTAAAGGTTTTACCGCATTTATTCGGTGAAGAATTACTCAAGTCAGCATATGAAGTCAGCATTCTTTCTTTAAGCTCGGACAGATTTTTTGAATACAGATATCTGTACTTGATTTTTCCATTCTCATCATATCCGACAGGAATTCGACCCTCAAATCTCCCGTCTTTTCTCTTGTAAATGTTCATTGCGTTTCTCATTTTTACTTCCTTTCCGACGCTTGGTCTGACGGCTGAAAAAACTAAACAGCCAAAAATATTTTTGATTTTTCGTTATTTTGGGGATTTACAAACAGTAACTCGTGTGATATAATATGCTTAAATTTTATCACAAAAAATCGCAAACCGCATTATAATCGCATTCCCGTATTTGAAGAATTTACGAATTATAAAGGCAAGTACAGATATTACAGTGTACTTGCCTTTATAGCAACAATTATTTTAAAACCGATTTTTTATTTTTCAACTGCCTTTTTTTGATTAGCGGTTCTTTTCCGTGTTTTTGGCGCACTCTTTTTGGATGTCACTTCACTGTCCTCAAATTCGATAGGCTCAGCCGCTTGCGGAAACTTCTTCAATATCTCCGTTTCCAGCTCCGCCCTATCCGCGTACAGCACCTTTCTCTCAGCCTGTTCCTCCACGTCATAAGCCTCTTCAAATTTTATCCCCCACTTAAAGAACAGCTTCAGCCGTGTTTTCATAGGATAACACCCCGTTTTCATAACCACAAAATGGCCTTTTGGCATAGATTTCAGCTCGTCAACAGTCATAAGCGGACGCTCTATCATTTGCAAGGTACGGTTAGATCCGTCCTTGCCTGCGGTTTTGGAGATTGAACCGCTGAGAACGGTTTGTTTGCCGAGGTTCTGCGACATTACCTCGGCTGTCTTGGAGTTGGGAGCAAATGCTCCGAACAGGGTACATTGACAGTTATCGACTATGATTTCTGCACCCTCTTTCCCGTAGGTTTTCTCAAACTGAGCAAGTGACTGTATAATTGCGACAATGGATATTTTTCTCGATCGTGAAGCGGAAAACATCATCTCTAAGCCATCTATTTTGGGCAGCGTCCCTATTTCATCGGCGTATACCATCACCCGCTTATCAAGCTGTCCGCCTTTTTCATCTGCTACCGTAAGCATTTCTCTATATATCTGCTGAAAAATAAGCGATACCAAGAAATGCTTAGTGGCGTCCTCTTCGGGCAAAACAAGATATATAGCGGATTTACGGTTACAAAAATCCTCCACGTCAATGGAAGTATCAAAACACAAAATCTGCTCTAACTCTGTATCGAGAAAAGCTTCAGTCTCGACATTGCGGTAGTCATAACACTCGCCATCGCCTGTTCCGAAGAATTAAGTGCTGCTCCCGAAAACCACCTCGCCTTATGCTCGCTCGGCAGCTTATCCATCAACATTTTAAAACGTGATACCCCCTTAACTCCCGAAGGCGCAAGCAGATCTTGAATCAACTTAAACACACTGATTATGTGCCTCTTTTCGGGAGGACAAAATTCGGCAATCAATAAAATGACCGACGTCAGCAAGCCTTCTGCAGATTCGTAAAAGAAAGCGTTCTGTCCCATATCGGAATTATTTCCGTCAGAACTGATAATGGTTTTTGCAGTGATCTTGGCATATTTTTCGGCTTTGGCTTTATGTTCCATTTTATTGGTTAATTTATATTTGTCCATATATTTATTTACGAGATAAAGCATATTGTAACCGCTGCTTCGTGTAGGATTTCTCAAATCTATAACGGCGATTTTGTAACCGTAATATTTTTCGGCGATGGTTGCGGTATTTCTAAAGAGATCCCCTTTCGAGTCCGTAGATACGAATGACATTCCAGCCGCACAGCAATACTCAATATTCGGGTACAAAAAATTAGCTGTTTTACCGACGCCCGAAGCACCGATCATCAGCGTATGTATATCCGAATCGTCAACCAATGCGGCCATCTGTCCCACACCTTCATTACAGCCAACAATCAACCCATCTACTTTCGGAAGCTGCTCTCCATTGCGCCATAACTGCGGTGTGTATGGGATTTGTTTGTAGGTTTTGGCTATTTCATTTTTGGTGGCAAACCGCGCCGTGCCGTGCTGGCCATTACCTACGGGCTTATTCTTAAAGGATTTCAGCGAACCACCGTCCCCGATTGCAATAATCAAGGCGATAACAAAAAACAAACCGCCGCCGATTACAAGTAATAAAATTTGTGATGAGGTCATAATTTTCCTTTCTTTCACATTGACATTTTAATTTCAACAGCTTGTTGAGGTACTTCTTCCTGCTCCTGTTGTTCCGACATCTGTTGCTCAGTGCTGCATTTCAAAGCACTGTCCGCTAAATCAAAAAGTGACTTAGCAATATTTTTCATCTGCTCCTTTGTGGCAGGATAGTTTCTTAAATTTTTTATCGCCTCAAAATTAGATTTTTTCAAAATATCTATTTTCGAAGGCATTTTTCCTCTGTCGGCATACGCTCTGTACTCTTTCCGCAAATGCTTTCGCAAATTATCAAACATCTCCTCGGCAGGCTTCTCATTTACTTTTGAAAGAATTTCAGCTGAAGCACTTAACGCAATATTTGATATGTTGGTATATTTGTTTCTGCTCAATGCCGCATTCAAGCTGTCGTCAATTCTATTGAGTTTTATCGGCTCAAATTCAAGCTGTGAAACATTTTTCGAGAACAACTCTTTTCTCAAATGAGGGGAGGCAGGAATCGGTGTTAGCCCATGCAGTTCTTTTAAATCATCGTTGAAATCTTTGTTTCTCGGAGTTATACGAAATAAATTTTCATACCCGTTTTCACGAAGAATATCCCTCAAACGTTCCGCCGCATCAATCCCGCCAACATCATTGTCGGTACACAAAATGATGTTGTATAATAAAACTTGACACGATTTTCACAAAGAAGTATAATGCAA
>CAJUFF010000014.1 GCA_910585505.1 uncultured Ruminiclostridium sp.
TATTACTGGTAGAGATTGGATTTTATCGTGTTTTTAAATGGTTATTAGTATAACATGGTCGGATACCGAATCCTTTTACAGGTATATCGCTTCCTTTGAGGATAAAGCCGAAATAATTGCCCCCGAAGAATACCGAAAGGAGTTTAAAAGCATTATCAAAAAAATGTACGACAAGTATTGAAAATGGGACATACAGTTGTCATATTAAAAGTGCTATAATACTGTTAAATCAAAAGAAAGGATATGGCACAAAATGACTTATGAAACCGTAAATTTAAAGGAAAAAACCGTGGTGGGTCTTTCGGCTCGCACAAATAACTCTTCCCCGGAAATGGAAAAGATTATCGGAAGGCTGTGGCAAAAATTTTATTCGCCAGAAATTTACGCCAACATAAAAAACAGGGCGAACCAAAAAGCCTTGGGCATATACACCGATTATGACTCGGACGAAAACGGGGATTATACCGTTGCCGTTATGTGCGAGGTGACGGAAGTCTCGGAATTGCCCCATGAAACGGAGGTAAGAAGGATTCCGGCCGGACAATACGCAAAATTTATTGTAAAAGGCAATATGCTGACGGCGGTTCGGGAATTCTGGCGGGAGCTTTGGAATATGGATTTAAACCGCGCATTTGTATGCGATTTTGAGGAGTACCAGAACGCGGATCCGGAAAACGCGGAAATACATATGTACATCAGCTTAAAATAAAGAGAGGAAATTTACAACAATGGGACGACCGGTTACAAAAAACGAGCTTTTATCCGCCGCCATGAGCGGTTATAAAACGATGAACGAAACAATAGAGGGGTTAAGCGAAAAAGAGATGTCGGAGCCATTCGACTTTTCGGAAGATGAGAAAAAGAAGGAAGCTCATTGGAAAAGAGACAAAAACGTGCGGGATATACTGATCCATTTGTACGAATGGCACATGCTTCTCATAAACTGGATTGCCGCCAATGAAAAAGGTGAAAACACGCCCTTTCTGCCCAAACCCTACAACTGGAAAACCTACGGCGAAATGAACGTAAAGCTTTGGGAAAAGCACCAAGAGACAAGCCTTGAGAACGCAAAGCAAATGCTATCGGAATCTCACGCAGAGGTAATGAAGCTTGCGGAAAAATTCTCCGAAACCGATCTGTTCACAAAGGGCGCGTTCAAATGGACGGGTACAAGCACCTTAGGCTCCTATTTCATAAGCAATACGTCGAGTCATTACAATTGGGCGGTCAAGAAGCTTAAGGCGCATATTAAAAACTGCCATGCAAAATAAAACAGAGGGAGCTATGGAATATAATTTTGATACAATAACCCCATGCGGCGGCGACTGCTCGGACTGTGAGCACTTTCTGAGCAAGGAATGTCTCGGATGCCTGAAGAACGAGGGAAGTCGGATCAAGCTTTGGGGAAGCGAATGCCTTATATACGCCTGCTGCAAAAAGCACAAGGTTAGATTCTGCGGCTTGTGCGGTGAATTTCCCTGTAAGGAATCCGACAGAATAACGGAATGGGATAAGGACAACGTGAACAGGCAAAGACATATGGCGGAAGCTTACGACAAAAGATGTGAAACAACGAATGTCTATAAATGCTGCCCTAAATTTGAAAACGGAGATTTCCTTATCCGCCGCACCGAAATGAGCGATAAGGAGGATTTGCTGAGAGTCTATTCAGACCCGAAGGCGGCGCCTTTTTTCAATTCCGATAACTGTCACGGGGACGACTTTTATTACACCACCCTTGAGAGGATGGAAGAGGCCTTGTTATTTTGGGAACAGTCATATCTTGGAGGCTGGTTCGTACGCTTTTCCGTTATTGAAAAAAACGAGGGAAAAGCGGTGGGCACCGTTGAACTGTTCAGGCGCGGATCCGATAACACCGAGGACGATAGCGGCAATGGAGACTCCTATAACGGCTGCGGCATTTTAAGGCTTGATCTTAGAAGCGATTATGAAATAGAAGAGGTTGTTCTTAACATACTTTCCCTTATCATTCCCCCTTCCTATGAACTGTTCGGCTGTAAAACAATCGCCACCAAGGCGATAAAAGAAGCGGAGCAAAGAATAAGAGCGCTGAAAAAATACGGCTTCCGAGAAAGCTCCAGTAAGCTGAAGGGCGAGGACGGAAAGGAATATTCCGATTATTTTTCAGTAACCGAAGGTTAAAATTAAGGAAGCAATATGAACGAAAATGAAATTCTGAACCGCTGCCTTGAAACTCTTGAAGGTGCGGTTTTGGTAAACAGTTGGGGGGAACAAGGGTTATTTTACAATCCCGAAAGGCTTCTGAAACGCGGAGTTTATATCTTGACCGTGAAAAATAAGGACGGAGAAAACGATAAAGGCTCCCGACTTGACCGAGATGGCATATACCGTTTAAATTTAGGCGTTCGTAAAAAAACCTATGAAAAATATTTCGGCTGCCTGCCGAAGCGTCCCGCCAAAGGAAAAACGGCCGATACAGGCTATGACTATACCGAAACCGATAAAATAATTCCCCATCCCGTTTACGCGTGGATGGGGTGGATATGCGTTTTGAATCCTTCGGAAAAGACTTTTGAGGAATTGAAGCCGCTTATATCGGAAGCCTATGAATACGCGAAGGAAAAATACTCAAAAAGAAAGCGTTAAAATATGAAAAAGCTTGATTATAAAAAGGAATACAAGGATCTGTACCAACCAAAAAGGGCGCCATCCATAATAGAGGTGCCCGAAATGATATTCATAGCGGTTGACGGAAGCGGTAATCCGAACACATCCCCCGAATATAAAGCGGCTATGGAAATGCTTTACGGTTTGTCCTTCACCATTAAAATGTCCAAAATGAACAACACTCAGCCCGAAGGGTATTTTGAATATACGGTGCCGCCTCTTGAAGGATTATGGTACGGCAGCGAAGTTGATTTTGACGGACTCAACGTTACCGATAAGGACAAATTCCGCTGGATATCCATGATACGCCAGCCCGAATTTGTCACCGAGGAGGTCTTTAAATGGGCAATGGATACGCTTTCCGCCAAAAAACCGGAACTTGACCTCAGCAAAGCGAGATATATGAGGTATACCGAAGGTCTTTGCGTTCAGATAATGCACATTGGCTCCTATGACAAAGAAGCGGAAAGCATACTTAAGCTGAAAAGCTTTGCTTCGGAGAAAGGGTATAAAGAGGATTTTTCGCAGGGAAGATATCACCATGAAATCTATCTGTCCGATCCGAGAAGGTGCGCGGTGGAAAGGCTTAAAACGGTTATAAGACATCCCATATCATAAAATGATTATTCGTTTAAATAAGCGGAAAGCTTTCTGTCCGCTTCGGCAATAAATTCTTCAAGGTCAATTCCGTCGCTTACATATTTTTCAAAATCTCCCCTGTATATTTCCCAGGGCACCGAAAAGGCAATTTCGCTGTTTTCATATACGTTATAAAGGCTTTGAGTGTAGCCGTCCTCGTCATATGTGCTTTTGTCCTTAAGGCTAAAGCTGTTTTTCTTTCCCGCAAAGCGCGCCGTGCTTTTCTCAATGAAAAGCAGCGTTTCCGCCAGATGTTCGGAGTTGGGATTGACGCAGACGAATTTGCAGACAGCGTCATTTTTTCCGCTGGCAGTGGGCAGGGAGGCGGCAAGAAGATTTTCGTCTCCCGTAAGCTCCTGCTGACTTGACAAAACGTCTGTTACGGAAAAAAGCGCGTTATCGTAAATTTCCTCATAGAGAAAACTTCCGGGGAGTCCTCTTCCTATTTTTGCGGTGATATTATGGTTGTAAAAGGCTGTTTGTACATCGCAGACATTATTCAGCAGTTTGGATCCGTAATTATCCTTTAACAATTTCGCAATTGTGCGAAATTGTTCCGTATCGAATTTTCCGTACTCGGATAAGTAGGAATTAAAAAATGAGTATAAAACACAGTATTTAGGGCAGCTAAAGTATTCGGATATATCGGCTGCCTTTCCTGTTTCCTCAAAAAATGCTTTAAAATCGGAAGGAAAGGTAATACCGCTTTCGGCGCAGTTTTTTTCATTGTATATAACGGCGGGCACATTTACGGACACGGGCAGCATACGTATATCGCCGTTTTCATCGGTAACCGCTTCTTTTATGAAAGGGAAACAGCCGTCTATGTATTCCTTTACCCCGGGAATATCGTTAAGGGGGTAAAAGGCGCCCTTATTCTTTATATCGGAGGCGTAGCTTTCTCTTGAGCTCATAAGTGCAAGATCATAGCTCTTGTCCAGCGAGAGAACTGTAAGAGCAAAGCTGTCCGCAGCAAGCTGATCGGTTTTTACCTGAAATCCGCAGCTAAACAGGGCGTCGTTGGAAAGCTCCGTTGAAGAAGTTATCACTTTTATGGGAGGAGTGGATGTGCTGACGTCGGCGAGATATTTATAAACATTTCCGCTTATTCCCACAACGCTGTCCGAGGCCTGAACAGCGAGATAATTTCCTTCGGCGGAAAAATCGCTTATCCAGAGTCCGTCGTCCACCTGTATTATACCGCTTTCGCTGTCCGCTCCGCTGAAAGACAAAGTTCCGTTGTAGGTATCGGATAATCCGCGAAATACAAAATCCAGTTCATCATTTATTATTTCAAAGTTGCTTATTGTGCCAATCTTATTTGTATAACACAAAACCTTATTATCCGCGTAATCCAGGAAGCAGTAGCCTTTATTCTGCTCATAGGCGTATACTATCACCCGTCCGTTTCTTTCGGAAAAGCATTCCGGATAAGGAATACCGCTGACGGTATTATTACCCGTATTTAAATTGTAACAGCCGATTACCGCTCCTTCATAATCAAATATTATCGGTTCGCCTCCTTCGGTAACAATGCTGTCACTGAATGCGTCAAATTCGCTTTTTATTCCCAACCAGTATATACTGTCTCCAACCGCTCTTATTTTAGTTACACGGGAAACTCCTTCAAAATCAAACACCTCCTCGGATTCTCCCGTTTTTGTATCGGAGGAATACAAAACCATACGTCCGGCATATTCTCCCGCCTCTTCCGACGTACTTTCCGTCACCGTATATATTTTTCCGTCGGCGATATCCCAGCAGTTCATTCCATAGACGCCCTTTAAGACCAACTCTCTTGTTTTCTTTCCGGTATCGTCAAATACCAGAACCTGCTCACCCTCCGGCATTTCCTCCGAATCGGAATAATCCATCTTAAAGGGCATTGCATACAGTTCGCCTTCATATAAATTTATTCTGAACGAATCGTTTATATCATATTCAAGGCGCTTTTCACCGTATATTTTTTCCGCGTCGGCGGAGGAATCGGCACAGGCCGTCCCGCTCACTGAAAGTATTAGCGCAAGTAAAACGCATTTTATTTTTTTCAAAATTTAATCTTCCTTTTCTCCTATAATACTTATTGATATAAGCTCCGCAATCTCACCGGAAACTATCTGCATAAACAGCTCGTCGTCCGACACGTCATACTCTTTTATTTCCATCTTGGCAAAATAGTGCATGTCATCGCTGTCGCAGGGACGTACAAGAGCATAAAGCGTTTGTCCGTTGCTGTACAGACGGCAGGGGGTATATACCTTCATATCTTCATACCAACCTATGGTGATTTTTTTACCGTTGATTATCATAAGCTTGGTTTTTCCGTCTTTTCTGCGGTATACATCATTTCCCCAAGTAGTGTTATCTTCAAGAAAAAATTCTTCGTCGCCTACAAACGCATTGCACTTAGAGCCTGTGAATTTACTTTCTCCCGTTCGCAGATCCAATGAGCGATAGCGTTGGTCGCTGTCATCGCAATAATAAAAAACTCCGTTATGTATAAAGTCGCCTTTAAAGTCGCAATTTTCCAAAATACAAATTTTCTCTTCCTCGCTTTGAAGGAAGTAATCCCAATACTTTCCCGTTTTGCTTGACTCTCTTGTAATTGCGTAATCGTCTAAAAAGTAAACGCCTTTTCCTTGGTACAGACGCTCTTCCTCGCCGTTTTCAGGATCTACCCTGTACACGTAATAAATATCCTCGTCTTCTTTTTTTGCATAAAATATCCCGTATTCGTTAACCCTTAAGTCATAGCCTTTATCATTGCTTATTTGTGTAATCTCTCCGCTTTCGACGTCATATCTGAATATTACTCCTTTGGGGTTTTCATATACGCTGTAGTTTGAAGCCGACAAAAAATAAACGCTTCCGTCATAATAATTTAAGGAATGACTCCTTCCGTCGGTGATACGTACTGCGTTTTCACCGTCGTATGAGTAAAGCCGCCAGTTATCATCGGGATTTGAAAAATAAATCATGTCGCTGTCATCACTGCCGCAAAAAATTCCGAGTACGTTGGTTTTGCTGCTTGCGGTGGAAAGAGAAAGCGCTTTTTCGGAAAGCTCTATTCCCGTGAATGGCGGATAGGTGCTGTTTTGTGCGTTTTCCGCTTCGGGTTTGCTTTTTATTGTTTGAGAAAGCTCTTTTTGTTCGGTTTGGGTTGGAGATGATTCTGTGGAATCATCTTGTGTTAATGTTGTTTCGGCACATGATGTTAAAATCATAGCGCATATTAAAAACAAGGTCATCGCTTTTTTTCTCATTTTGTTTTCCTTTCACTAAAAGCAAAATGTATTAAGGCAACACCGCACAATGATTGTGTGTGGATTGCGCCGTCAGATTTTTCGTCAGCTTGTATAAATCCGACGCAGGAATACCGGCGTATTTCAAGGAGGATTTGTGCAAGATGACGGAAAATATGCAAGCAAGCCGCACGCAAAGCCGTCAGGCGGTCATTGCGCGGTGTTGCCTTAATATGTATATTATTAGGACTTGACGAAAATCAAGTCCTTATAATATACATTTTTTGGGTTTTATTCAAAAAGCGATTATACATGGCTAAGAGTATGTGTTGTATGTTCTTCTCTCCGACTTCTCAACACCGCACCGCAATTTCGGCATACGGTTTTATACTCCAGTATGTCCGTAATAATCATACACTTCTTTCCGCCAACCCAGTGCGAGGAAGTTTTGGTATCCACATATTGAGGTCCTGTCTCTGCTGCTGACGAATGAGAACACGCCCTTGCGTCAATCGAAAAAATTTCTTCCCCCCCTGTGCTCAACGCGGTTGAAGGCTGTACGCTTTCCTCCGCATACACTGACATACTTGCCGCTATCGCAAGCGCCGCTGCCGCTGAAATAAGTTTTGTCATGAAATTTTTCATTCTAAATTCTCCTGTAATAATTTTTTGTTTAGATAATGCTCTAATTAAGATATTAACACAATCAAATCAACATGTCAAGCGTTTTTTCAATAATTTTTATCTTTTTCATCTAAACAATGTAAAACCTGTTAAAATTATACAAACCAGCCAATAAGTTTTTGTTGTAAATAAAATGAAGTTTTAAATTAACATAAGATCTGCTATCTATATGTTTCAATATGCCGTAAAATATTAAGAAGCGGCGAATTTGCCGCTTCGTTTTTATAACAATTCACAATAAATTTATATATACTTCGGTTAGAAATTATCATTCTATTTCCTTATTTTTCCCAGCATATCCGGCCTTTTCTCTCCGGTAACCTCCAGCGACTTCTCAAACTGCCACTTTTCAATATTCCCGTGATGTCCCGAAAGCAGCACTTCCGGCACTTTTCTTCCCCTCCATTCCTCCGGTCTTGTATACTGCGGATACTCCAACACCCCGTTATAATGGCTTTCAATGGAATAAGCGTCCTCGTTGGGCAATACGCCCTCCTGAAGCCTTGCCACCGCGTCGGCTATTATAAGGGCGGGAAGCTCGCCGCCCGTCACCACGTAATCCCCCACGGAAATTTCCTCTGCCTTAAGCTCATCCAGCACTCTCTGGTCAACACCCTCATAGTGCCCGCAAAGCAAAATAATGTGTTCCTCCTTCGCCAGTTCTTTAACAAGCCGCTGATCCAAGGTTTTTCCCTGAGGGGACATATAAATAATACGCGGGGCTTCACTCCCCGCTTTGTTTTTTATGGCTTGTATGCAATCATAAACCGGCTGCGCCTGCATTACCATTCCCGTGCCCCCGCCGTATGCCTTGTCGTCTACTCGGCGATGCTTGTCCAATGTATAATCCCTTATATTATGGCACTCTATGGTGATATATCCGCCCTTTCGGCCTCTTCCCACCACGCTTTCCGACAATACCGCCTCGCACATGGCGGGAAAGAGAGTCGCTATGTCAATTCTCATTATCTTATTGCTTCCTCATTATCAAAAAGTCCTTTTAACGGACGTATCTCTATTCTCTCCTTGTCCGGATCCACGCTTATGAGAACCTCCGGTATCGCGGGAAACATCAGTTCTTTTCCGCTTTCGCCCCTTATGAGATACACGTCCGTAGGCCCGTTCTGCATTATTTCCTTCACTTCACCGTAAAGCTCGTTCGTGTCAACGTCATAGACGGGCAGCCCCAAAATGTCCGCAATAAACCATGTGTCGTCGGGCAGCTCCGCATCCTCGCGGTCAATGTAAAGAATGCTCCCCACAAGAGGCTGCGCCTTTTCCACCGTGTCTATGTTTTCTATTTTCAGCTTGCACATATCGTTGGCTATGGCGTAAGCTCCCGTTACTTTTACCGGCTTGTGCTCGGCGCCCAGATAAAGGTCAAAATCGGTAAGCATTTCGCAGCCGTCACAAAGCACCTGCGCCCGCATTTCGCCTTTAAGTCCCACCGTTTTGGTCAGCCTTGCCGCTTCAAGATAACGCTTTTTCATTTTTATCATCCGCCTTTCCGTTTATGGGTAATATTTGCTTAGAAACTGTCCCAAATTAACGGGCTTTCAACACCTTTTCGGTCCACTGCAAAATATCCTCATAAACCTCCTGCCTGTTGATTTCGTTAATAAGCTCATGCCGCGCGTCAATATACATTCTGACGGAAACGTTCTCCATTCCCGCTTTTTTAAGTCTCCCGTATACTTTCCTTACGCCCTTTCCGAAATCGCCTATGGGATCCTCCTCGCCGCTCATAAGCATAACGGGCAGATTTTTGGGCAATGAATACGCCCATTCTCTTTTTGAGACTTCGGACAGCAGTCTTACAAGATCGCGGTACGCACCCGAAGTAAAGGCAAAATTTCCCAAAGGATCGCTTTTGTAATACTCGATTTTATCCTTGTCGCGGGTTATCCAGTCCAATTCGCTGCTCTTGTCGCTGACCCGCCTTGTGAGGAAATGGTAGAACATCCACTGTCCCTGATCGAGATGCGTCTTAGTCCCCGTCATATTTTCAAGCAGCCTTACGGCAGCCCCCGCCGCTCCGTCGGGCACCCCGCTGCCTGTTCCCATATAAAGAGCCGCGCATATGGATTCCGGGTACCAGGAAGTATACAGCCGCGCAATAAAACTCCCCATACTGTGCCCGAAAAGAATGACGGGGGTTTCCGGGTATTTTTCTTTTATAATATCCGTCATTCTCTTTTCATCCCGCACCAGAAAACGCCAGCCGTTGTATTCCGAGAAAAAGCCCTTGTCATCCTCGGTAACGGCGGTGCGGCCGTGTCCCAAGTGATCGTCGCCCGCCACCGCGTAGCCGTTATTTGCCATATAACCCGAAAATTCCGCGTAACGGCCGAAATATTCGCACATTCCGTGAACCACCTGTATAACAGCCTTGGGCTTTTCCCCGCCCGCAGGCTCTATTATTTCATAATGTATCTGTTTGGTTCCTTCCGAAGATAAGAAGTTAGGCATGTTTTTTCTCCTTCCTTACTTTCTCGCCGATTTCTTCATAGTCCTTATCTATAAATTCAAAAACGGTGCCCTTGTCCACCGTGCCGTCCGGCAGAATTGCAAGCCGGTTTTCTTCTTTGCAGTCAGCGCTCATAATGCGACCATAAAGAAACAATTTTTATTATTTTTTCCCCTTCCAAAACTTCATACACAAGCCTATGCTGTTTGTTTATTCGACGGGAATACAAACCGTTTAATTCGCCCACCAGCTTTTCATAAACCGGCGGATTTTGATATGGATTTTTTCGGATTATGTCAGTTAATTCTTTTGCTTTTTTATCTAAATGAGCCGCTTTCAGTTTTTGTATATCTTTTTCGGCCGTTTTAGTAAAATAAATTTTATTCATTACCACATAACCTCATCTTCCGGAACACATTCCGAAATCGGTGTGTTTTTCCCTTCGATAAGCTTTTTGGACATTTCGAGATCGGAAAGAAGTTCCGTTGTTTCCAGCGCCCCGCTTTTAAGCTTTTCCATAGTGCTTTTAAAGGCTTGGAGCATTTCAAGAACGCTTTGAAGCTGCCATTCCTCCATACTGTTTATCACTGAAATGCATCTTTCGCGATTGCTCATAAAAATCTACCCCATTTCGTAATTAAAAGTAAAAATCTTTATTCCTCCTCAATTCCCAGCCTCTCCAGAATGGTGGTTTTGGAGCTGTCCGAAAGCACAAACATGCCGTCCGCCGTATCCCCGTAAGGTATATAGTACTGCCCCGGATTATTGCTTTCAGTGCTGGTGAACAGAAACGCCTGCTGCCTTTTTGTGTAATCCTCAAGGGTAAGGTCGGTATCGGCGGTGTTTATAAGCTTTGTAAAATAGCTTTGTATAACCGTAGCCGCAAGCCCCCTCAAATTGCTGTTGACTATTGACACCGCCGTGGAGCCGCCTACCTGACTCTGATAATCCTCGCCGTAAGAAGAGTTGTCATAATTTAAGTAAACATAAAGGTCGTTTCCGTTCATTGAATGAACTCCCGTCTCGAACAAAACGCTGCCGTCGGGATTGATAACGTCATAAGCGCAGTTTATATTTACCTTTCCTATTGCGTCCGCCATGGAAACAAAGCTTTCTCGGTCAAGCTTGACATACCTGTCGCACTTTACTCCCACCGCTCCCTCGATGGCGTAAAGCACCGACTGAATCCCACCCTCGGAGTAAAATTCGTCAAGGGTTTTCTGGTTATACCCAACCTGTCCCCGCAAATCCGCCCTCAAGGGAATGCAGATCACCGCCTCCTCGGCGGGCTGATAGCTCACTATCATATATCTTGTGGGATTGGCCGCTTTTTCGTTGGAAAGCATAAACAAAACGGTTATATTATTTGAAGCGTCGGGCATGTCGCTGGTGATGCCGCTTCGGTTTATTTCTCCTTTGGGTACAAAAATGGAGTCCCAGATAAGGGAAAGCCCCATAGCCGCAAGGACGGCTGTCAAAATAAAGGTTATCAGATAAATATACCAGTTGCTTTTTCTTCTTTTCCGCACCGTCATCGCAAATTGCCTCTCCTTTTGGACTTGTATTTTAAATGGATTTGATGTATAATTGATATTCGGAATCTGTAAAAAAACAGGCAGAGCAGGAATAATTTTCAAGACTGCACGATATTATTTTACCACATCTTTATAAGAAATACAAGTCCAATGATAAAATATACGGAAGGAAAACACAAAAAATGAATAATTACATAAACCCGAATATAAACGAAAACAAAGCTTTTGACAGACGCTGCTGGGCGGAAATCGATCTTGACAAGCTGGCCTTTAATCTGAACAGCATAAAAAGACAGTGTCCCGATAAGGAGCCGATTATGGTGGTAAAAGCCAACGCCTACGGACATTCCGACGTAATCTGCGCAAAGGAATATTATCGGCTTGGTGAAAGGCGCTTTGCCGTTTCCAATCTTCACGAGGCGGAAAGATTAAGAAATATAACGGGAGACGGAAGCTGTTTTTTGCTGGTTTTCGGATACGTAGAAGAGAGCCGCTTCGAGGATATTTTACGCCTTGACCTTACCGTTTCCTTGGGCAGCACGGAGTTTGCGCACAGGCTCGGCAGGTTTGCCGAAAAAAAAGGCGTTAAGATAAAAGCAAACATTGCCGTGGATACGGGAATGTCGAGAGTGGGGGTGCGCACTGCCGAGGAAATAGAGGAAATAATGAATCTTAAGGGCTTTGAAATAACGGGAATTTATTTTCACTTTGCCGCGGCTGATATGCCCGAAGAAGAGCATAAGAGATTCACGCTGGGTCAGTACGACAAGTTCGTCTCTCTTACCGAAAAATACGCCCTGCCCTTCCATTGCCTGAACAGCGGCGGCATAGCCTTCTATCCGCAGCTGGGCGGCGAAATGATGAGACCCGGGCTGATATTATTCGGCGTAAGCGCAAATCCCAATACGGAAAGCACTCTGGAATTAAAACAGGTAATGACTCTTAAGAGCGTTATCGATCAGATAAAGATCATACCCAAGGGCACCGATATCGGGTATGGCAGAACCTATACAACCGATCGTGAACAGGTAATCGCGTTGGTGCCTGTGGGATATGCGGACGGATATTCGAGAAAACTGTCCAATAAGGGGATAGTGGAAGTAAACGGAGTATTGTGTCCCGTAAGAGGAAGAATTTGTATGGATCAGATGATGGTTGACGTTACGGCGGCCGGCGCGGCAGTGGGAGACGAAGTAGTGCTGTTCGGGGATCGGTTTAAGGAGACTTCTCTGGATTATGCGGCGGGGCTTATCGGAGAGACCATTACCCATGAGCTTATCTGCGGAATTTCGGCGAGGGTGCCGAGGGTGGCGGTAAGAAACGGGGAAGTTGTTGAAGTGGTTTGCGAAAGATAATATCGACGCCGCGCAATTATCCGACAGCTCCGTTTTCTCCCGCTTATATTCTATAAGTATCGTTCGCAAATCATTTTCCACATACCGCTGCATGTCTGCTTGTATTTTGTTCGGGCGCGCAGATACCAACCGCCGAAACAACGGTTTTTATGCCGTTGTTTCGGCGGAAGTGCTGAATATTACCTTGAATAAATCAGAATGCGCCTGCTGGCGCAATCGAAACACTGCCCCTTACATTTCCCAAAGCGCCGTCCGGGGCTTGGAGGTACAGCCGATAGGTTCCCGCCATCGGAGGCTCAACGGTAAAATCCGCAATACATTTTAGCGGTTCCCCCGGCTGACGCAGGTTATTTACTGACCAATAGGCCACATCTTCCTGCCCGTCCTTTGCGAAAAAGACCTTCATTCTGTTTCCCGTTTTCGCTGAAATATTGTAAGAAATTTCGTCCCCGTCGGACAAATTGTATTCCCCCAGGGAAATGGTTTCTCCCGCCGCTGCGGTCTTGAAATCAACGGGGATGATTTCCATTCCGGTGTTATCATCCGGTTCGTCCATATCCCCCAACAGTTCAATCACTTCCGACTCGGTCATATAGGAAACGCCTGTGATTTTGTTTTCCCCATCACGGACAATCTTGATATGGACGGTTCCTTTCGGGTTCATATTCAGCGTGTAAACGGACTTGTTGGGTCGGATATCCAAAAAGATATTGACAAGCCGACCCGCATAGTAATAATCCTTTCCATCCATCGTAACGCCCACAGCCCGGTATTCCGCCGCCTGTGCTTCGACCCATTCTTTCTCCTGCTTTTCCTTTAATTCATCATGCTCATCATTTCGATCCAATCTGTTAAAGAGCATGGATTGAAATGCCCAGTTCCCGTCTTCCAAAGCCCGATCCAGCCAAAGTTCCAGTTCCATTTCGTCCATACAGTCAATCAAGATGGAGAAAAACGCTGTTTTCTCATCGGCATACGCTTTTTCGGCGAAGCCGGTAAACAAAGCGGAATTTGTGTCAAGCCAACGCACAGAAACAGAGAAGAAAGCAAAATCCCCGTCAGCATAGAGCTTTTCAAGCCATTTCTTTTGAGCATTTTCATCCAGCCGGGGAAAAGTGATTTCAAACAACGGCAGGCTGCCAGCATCATAGTACTGTTCCGCCAGGGAACTATAATCTTTGCTGCTCTTTTCACCGGTTCCAACCTGTGTGGAATTTTGCCCCCCGGACACCGAATGTTTGCCGGACGGCTGATTGGCTGCGGCGGCAGTCGGGTAAACGCCAACAAAAGCCGCACCCAAAATCACACACAGCGTCAGCACACCCGTCAAAAAGCGTATTGCTGTTGATTTTTTCTTAAACTTCATAATTGCACACAACCTTTCTTTCAATAGCTGTTTATTTTCGCTCAACGTGACCGCTCCGAGATTTTCCTTGTATTTCCCAACCGCCGCCATAGCGTCAAGCAAGGTTTTCCCGTAGTCCTGCGCGTTGCCGTTCCCAATTTTAGCAAGGACGGCTTCATCACAAGAAAATTCACAAGCCTTTGTGATTTCCCGGCTCATAAGATGCACAAAAGGATTAAACCAATGCAGGCAGACGGTAATTTGAACCAGCCATTTATAGAACATATCCCGCCGTTTATAGTGCGTCAGTTCATGCAGAATGATATAACGAAAATCTTTTTCCGGAATGTCCGCGCCGGGCAGTACGATACATGGATGGAAAAATCCAATCAGCAGCGGGGAGGAAACCAACGGATTGATACATAATTCAATCGGCTTTTTAATGCCTGACTGCTTCGCAGCAATAGAAAGCCGGTCTAACAGTCCAATATCAAAAACCGGGGTCAATCCGGCGTTAATATACCGTATAAAACCCTGATAGATTGTTATTTTACGTATCAGCAGACCCAGCGCAACTATCAGCCAAGCCAGCCAGATGTGATCGATAAACAACGTCCCAATATCTTGCAGCGGGCGGGCAGTTGTTACATCATCTGCCGGATTATTCACAGTTTCATTATACCGCTCCGCCCCAACAGCGGGAGCAAGATTGCCTCCCGTAGCGTTTCGTGGGGGCTGTTGCTGCTGAGGTAAAGGAGCGGCCTGGGATATTGCCTGATCGACTGCCTGATAGGTCTTTCCCAGCAGATTTACTTCCGACCCGAACGGGAGCAGCAGCCGCAAAACGACAACCAGCCAAATATAATACTGCCATTGTCGGCTGATTTTATCCTTTAAAAATCGTTTTACCAACAGCAAGGTCAGGATAAGCAATCCGCCGGAAACGGACATGGACAGGAAGGTTTTTAAAACCGCGTTCATTGTTGGCATTTTCCTTTCTCCAGCAGCCTTTTTAATTCCTCGTATTCCTCGTCTGCCAGCAAGTCGCCAAAAATTAAATTGGATACCAAACCTTTTACGCTTCCCTCATAAATCTTATCCATAAATTTTTTTGTCTGAGCTGTCTGATATTCCATTTCAGAAATAAGCGTGGTATATTCGTTGCGGCGTCCGACTTTCTTAGCGCTCAAAAAGCCCTTGTCAATTAACCGCGACAGCAGTACAATCAGAGTATTCTTTTGACACGGCTTGCCCTTTTCTGCCAGCCCGTTCATGATATAGGGAAACAACGATACTTCCTCCGAGTTTCCCCACACGATTTTCATAATTTCTAATTCCGCATCGGATAGTTGCTGCACCATGTTTTCCTCCTTAATGTATAACATAACGTTGACAATTAAAGTATAACACACTGTTTCACTTTTGTCAAGTCTATTTCTGCTGAAGAAGCCAAAAACAAATTTCTTAATTTTTACGCTTTTTGGAAATATATGTTCTCGGCAAGCACGGAAAGTGTATAGTACCAATCTTTAATCAAGTCTACAACTTGATTAAAGATTGGTATAACACTTGTTGTGTTTCTGTATGCTTTTGTATAAGTGAAGATATGATTTGCAACCAGTATTGCACGATTAAGCGGCAATTTTAAAATGACAGATGAAAAAACGAGCGTAAAGCAGAAAATAAAAGAGAATTCAAGAGAAAAACAGTTATATTTTAAAAAAATATTCAAAAACTATTGACAAATCATTTACGGAAATGTATAATAACAACTGTTGCGCCGATTATTCAAGCAATAATCAAAATTACACCAAAAGCACTGTTTTTAAATCATTCCATACTTTTGCTTCAATCGCGGCTTTAACAAGCTGTCGGAATTGCGAGGTTCGGCGGAGAATATCTATCAGCGGTTATAGTATGATTTAAAAACGGTATTAATACTAACCCCTTTTAAGGCAACACCGCGAAAAGACCGCGCTGTGCGCTTTACCGTGCATACGCTTGCATCTTTTCCGTCATTTTTGCCCAAAACTCCTTGAAATACGCCAGTATTCCTGCGTCGTTTTTGGCAATCTAACGAAAAAGCTGACTGCGCGTCTGCACGACAATCTTTGTGCGATATCGCCTTAAAACCGGCGGATTAGTGTTTTGGGTGCAACCCCTTTTTAAAGTATGGACTTTTTCCATAGTTTAAAAAGGGGTTGGTATAAAGCGGTATGTTTGAAAAAATCGGATATCACCCACAATAAAAAAACAGGAGGAAAAAACAATGTCTACCTATATGCCCAATCCCCAGACAGTAGAACGCAAGTGGTATATTCTCGACGCGGCGGGAAAGCCCCTCGGACGTGTTGCCGCCCAGGCTGCCCTGATGCTCAGAGGCAAGCATAAGCCCACCTTCGCGCCTCACTGCGACTGCGGCGATCATGTGATAATTATCAACTGCGCCAAGGCAGTACTCACAGGCAAGAAACTCGAAAAGAAGTATTACAGATGGCACACCGGCTATATCGGCCATCTCAAGGAAGTACAGTACGGAAAACTGATGGAGTCCAACCCCGAAAAGGCCATGGAGCTTGCCGTTTACGGTATGCTTCCCAACAACACCATCGGCAGAAAGGCTATGACCAGACTTCGTCTTTACAAGGGTGCGGAGCATATCAACGCCGCTCAGAAGCCCGAAGAATTCAAATTTTAAGGAGGGATAAACACTATGTACGAATCTAAACCGTATTATTATGGAACCGGCAGAAGAAAACACTCCGTTGCAAGAGTGCGCGTTTATCCCGGCTCCGGCAAAATTACCATAAATAACAGAGATATCGACGATTACTTTGGTCTCGATACTCTTAAGCTTATCGCCCGTCAGCCCCTTACCCTGACCGGCACTACCGAAAAATTTGACATCGTTTGCCTTGTTGCGGGCGGCGGCGTTACCGGACAGGCGGGCGCTATCCGCCACGGTCTTTCCAGAGCTCTTCTCCAGTACAGCGATGAGCTTCGCCCCGTTCTTAAGAAGGCGGGCTTCCTTACTCGCGACCCCAGAATGAAGGAAAGAAAGAAGTACGGCTTGAAGGCTGCGAGACGTGCGCCTCAGTTCTCCAAGCGTTAATGTAATCTTTGTATATATTTAAATAGGGACGCCTTTTTATGCGCGTCCCTTATATTATTTTTTAAAAAGTGAAGGTGAAGGTTATGCCTTATATCAAGATTTCCGATAAAGATATATATTATGAAATCCACGGTAAAAACAACGACAATACCCTTGTATATTTTCATGGAGGACCGGGTGCAAGCTGTCTTGATTTTGCTGCTCAGGCTAAGGAACTCAGCAGTAAATTAAAAGTTGTAATATTTGATCAGTACGGTGTGCTGCGTTCCGAGCGGATTATGGAAGATGAAGCTTACGGAATGGATATTCAGGTTAAAATGGTCGAAGAGATGCGTGAAAAGCTTTGTATTGATAAATGGAGCGTGTTAGGGCATTCCTACGGCGGTATGCTTGCTTGCCTATATACGCATACATATCCATCAACTGTCAATAAACTGATTTTAGATTGTCCAAGTCTTGATTTTATTGATTCTTCAAAATCCGTAGCATATTATTTGAGCGATTACATTTCCAAATCGGGAAATAATGAAGCAAAAGCTTTGCTCCAAAAGATCAAAACTGCTGATTATAATGATAAAACCGTATTCTTCGATCTAATGTCCTTGTTAGAGCACATCGAGGATATGCAGTTAAGAAGTTATCTGCACGGGATTACCTTTGAAAAATATGCGAAAAATGTCTATACAGAAGCGATTCCCGATGAGATGTGGGCAAAATCCGAAACTCACTTAATGAAACTGATTGATGAAGAAAAGATAATTGAAAATTTCCTGCCAATGCTGAAAAATATACGCATACCGTTGCTGCTGATAAATGGCCGTTATGATCCTGCCTGCAGTGAAAATCAGATCAGATATATTAAAGAAAATATAGAAAACGTAAGGCAAGTTCTGTTTGAAAACAGCGGTCACTTTCCAAGAATTGAAGAACCGGAAAAATATACGCAATGTGTGATTAATTTTTTGTTAAATCAATGACTTTATATTGAAATTTGGGCTTGTTTGAAAATAGAGGAAATGACGTATTTTGGACCCAAAATGGTTACTTAAAGGAAAAAACGCAGTCAAACCGTCGTTTGACGAGGCTTTTTGACGCAGAAGATGACCATTTTGGGGGCGAAAAGACGGCGTTTCCGATTTTTCAAACAAGCCCTTGTATATCATACCAATCTTTAATCAAGTTGTAGACTTAAGGCAATACCACACAATGATTGTGTGTGGATTGCGCCGCCGAGTTCAAAATCCGTCGCTTGCTTTTTTGTATAGCGTATGCTAAAATGAATTTTATACGGCAACAATCCGCAGGATTATATATTTTTTGCAACTTACATCAAGATTTTGACTGCCGGGTTATGATAGAATATGATTACGGGAGGAAAACAGCCTTGTACGAATGGAACGAAACGGTACAGAAAATGCTGGACTGGATAGAGAAAAATATAGGTGAAAACCCCACTCTTCTAAAAATGTCGGAACAGGTCGGGTACTCGCCTTATTACTGCTCGGTTAAATTCCACAAAACCTGCGGCATGACGATAAAGCGCTATATTTCGGGACGGAGGCTGGCTTTGGCGGCGCTGGAGCTGCGGGACACAAATGAACGTATAATAGATATTGCCATGAAATACGGATTCTCTTCTCAGGAGGCTCTGACGAGAGCCTTCGCGGCGGCTTTCGGCTGCGCACCGGCGGCATACAGAAGAAATCCCACGCCCGTTCCGCTTCCGATACGAAAGGTGGTTTTCTTTCCCGAACACTATAACAAGCTATATAAAGGAGGAATTAAAATGAACGACATTACCGAAGCCAGAGTAAGAACGGAGTTTATCCCAGCTCACCGGTACATCGGGATATGGGACAGCGTTGCCGAGGACTACTGCGGCTTCTGGGAGCGCCACAGCTGCGACGAAATATGCGGCACCATCGACAGCATGAGCAACGTCAGCGATATTATAATAACCTGCCATACGGCAGGTTGGACGTTAAACGGCGACAAGCGTTGCTACTTCTACGGCCTGGGAGTACCTCACGATTACGACGGAGCCGTTCCCGACGGCTTTGAAATTCGCGATATTCCCGCCGCTTATTATCTGGTTTTCTACCATCCGCCCTACGATTATCTTAAGGACAACGGAGAGGTTATGGGAAGGGTCGAAAGTCTGGCGTGGAATTATGATATCAAGGATTTCGGCGGGGGAAAATACGTCTGGGACGAAAGCGCCCCATGTTACCAACGGCATTATCCGGAGGGGATAGGCTATGAGATTTTAAGACCGATCAAATTAAAATAACCTTGCCATAAAACAATAAAACGGCACACCCATGCGGAAATTAATCTCTCTCCGCATAGGCGTGCCGTAAAAATTATATTATTGTACCCCCAACTAACTCTTATACCAATCCCTTTTAAAGCCGAAGGAACTCATCATATTTTTTATGAAAACAGCCTGTGCCGGTATTTCATATATCCTTATCCCCGTTCACCCGAATATGAAAATTCCTGTTTTCATACCCTTCGGTTTTCAGCGTCCAGACAGTACTTCCGTCCTCGTCCTCGGAAATCCTTTCAAAACCGAAATCCGCAAACAAGTCTTTAACCATCTTATTTTTCGCAGTGGGGTAATAGTATCCGCGAATCAGTTTTACGCCCCTCTTTGCCGCCTCTTCCACAAAAACGTCCAGCATGGCGTACTCCATATCCCTTTTAAGCACCCGACAGCTCATAAGCCACAGGTCAATGTCCAAAACCTCTCCGCTCCTGTGCCCGATAACAACGCTCACTATGCCGTTGTCGCCGAACTTGTCCGTTAATCTTCCGCAGAGGCGGATAAAATCGGGGCTTTCATAAACCCGCTCCATTTCTGATTGAGTGTATCTTTTGGTGGTGACGTTGAACTGATTGCTTTTATTTGTAAGCTGCGTAACTCTCGCCAGATTTATAGGTGAAAAATCCTCGATAACCGCTTGCATTTCAAGGCTGTCCAGATACTCGCCGTAATTTGCGAAAGAGGCCTGCATTTTCGCTCTTTCGGCGTTTTGCTTGTACATTTCGGTACGGCGCAGGTCGTCCTCCGAAAAATTTGTCACCTCAAAATACCCGCCCCCGTCCAGAACACGTATATAATTTTCAACACCGTCCAGAGGCGGAGCTTCCACGGGGAGAGAACCTTTCACTATCTCCCTTTCGGCGGGATTGTCGTCCACAAAAACAATGCTTTCGGGGAGCAGGTCAAGCTCCTTCGCCGTCTGTTCTATATTTAAGCTTTTTGGCTCCCAGTTGGCTTTTATTAAAGTAAAATCCTCCGGTTTCAGAACCCCGTCGGGGTGATTAAGCCCCGCCAACGCGTTTTCCGGCTCGTTTTTGGAGCAGACGGTAAGCAGCACGCCGAGCTGCTTCTGCGCCTTTATATAGCTTTGAAATTCACAATAAGCCTGCCCCATGGGAACCTCCTGCCCAAGCGCCAGCTTTTCGGGTCCGTCGTCGCCGACAACGCCGCCCCACAGCGTATTGTCCAGATCAAGCGCCAAAACTTTTTTGTTCCTTCCGAGAAGGGAAGCGAAAATTTTCGACAGGCTGAAAGCAAATTCGGGAATCAAAGGCACAGCCACAGCGTATTTGTACATATTCCAGTACAGCGGATCCGACCATTTATCCAGACCCAGCCGTGCGCTGAGGTAATTGATATCGTGAATGAAAAAGTTATCGTGAGCGGCGGCGTAATCGTAAAAGCCCTGATTCAATCCCGATATAAAATTAACTCTTCCGTGATGATCGGCACAGTCCTTATTGCCCAGAAGCCGCCAATAGGGAAGCTCCATATTGTTCTGTATTATCGGACAGCCTACGTCCTCTCTCAGCTTGTCCCACATCTGCGTAAAATGAAAAAGCTGCTTTTCCATAAGAGCGTCGGTTTCCGCCCTGTTCATGGACATATTGGGATATTCGGTTATATTGCGGTTTGAGGTATGAATAAACACAAATTCAGGCTTGAATTCCCTAAGCTCGGCTCCGAACATTGCGTCCTGCCAGTACTGATTGTATTCGCTCTGATAAAATTCGGGCTCTATCCCGTTCCAAAGGAGGAACAGCTCCGTCATATCCGCTATGGCGTTGGTGGTGGAGCCGCCCAGAACGGCTATTCTCTTTTTGATTCGCATGACGCCGTCGGACAAAAGCTTTTTCTTTATCGACTTTTGCTTTTTAATCAGCTCGGCACAGTCAAAAGGATAAAAATTCGGCATATCAGCAGCCTTCCTTCTACAAAAAATAAAGGCAGCACCGCACAAAGATTGTCGTGCGGACTCGCAGCGCGGTCTTTGCGCGGTATTGCCTAAAATAAGCTAAAACAGATTCTGAACATAAGAACAATTGGGGCCTGCCGGAGTAAACGTACATACGGCGAAAAGCAGATCGGTAGCCCCCACGCTCTCACAAAACTCCTTTGCGTTCAGGTCGAAATACCTCACGTCACAAACGTAAATGCTCTCAAAACAGGAGGTCAGAAAAGGCGCCAAAGCGTTTCCGTAGCTTTCCTTGAAAATAACCAGCGTCCTTCCGTTGTCACAGTCGGTTTTTATTTCCGCAATTCTGTCGTCACTGCCCAAAAAAGAACAATAATAAGCCCCTGCGTCGCGGGAAACAAACAGATCGCTTTCATAGCTATTCTTAAAAGAGGTATCGTAATAGGTAGTTTTAAGCGCCTTATCGTTGGGGGAGATATACAAAGTGAAGGTTTCGGGATCTCCGTACAGATTGGCACTTTTTGAATAGTTGTAAAGGGAACCCATATAGCCTTCCTTATCTACTTGGGTATATTGGGTCAGAGGAGCGAATTTATCCTTTACCTCCGCCGACAAAGCGAAAGCCTCCGCCGCGTAATATGCTCCCAAAGGCTGCCAATGATGATCGGTGCGGGTGTATATGGGTTCTTCGAGATGTGCGGACAAAGCGGAATAAGCGTCTGCGTTAGCCACGTTTACCAGCTTTTCGGCAATATGGTCTATTTTATCTTTCTGGCTTGCGGTAAATCCGGTTACGTCTTCCGGAGTGTAAAATTCGGAGGAGGTGGGAATCACCATGCTGTACACTCTTGTATCAGGCAAGGCTTCCGCCGCGCGGTTTACCGCTTTGGCATATTCTTCGCAAAGCTCAAACGTGCCCCAACAGCCCATCAGACCCATATAATGACCGTTTCTGCCTATAATTTTTATACCGCTTTCACCGTCCTCGCGGTAGGTATCGGGTACGTTTCCGGGGGACTCGGGAGGAACAGCTGTTATCGGAGCCGCAGTTGTTTCCGTAAGAGATGATGTAATTTCGGGCACGGCTTGAGAAACGGTTGTCATTATCTCCGTTTCTTTTTTGGGGACAGTTGAAGTAATATCGGAGTCGGACGGCGGCGTTTCATTCGGCGCTGTGCCGACAAGCCAAGCGGTAGGATTTGTTTCATCGGGAAATACCGGGTTTTCAGCCGAGGTACATGAGGTGGACAGCAATAACAGTGCGACCGTCCAAATAATGGAAATCAATTTTATTTTTTTCATAAGAACACCTTCTTTTATTTTGCCGCCAGGGTCTCTTCCATAGCGTCGCAATTCACCCCTGCAGCCGAAAATACGCACATGGTAAACAAAACGTCGTCTATTCCGTTCTCTTTCAGAAACGTTTCCGCGTCCAAATCGAAATACCTGACGTCAAGCACGTAAATTTCCTCATATCCTCCCATATAAAACGGTATCTCCGCATTTCCGTAGCTGTCCTTGAACACCGCTAACTTTCTTCCGTTCTTAACGTCGGTTTCCACCCTTACTATCTTTTGATCCCCTCCCATAAATATCTGATATGAGTTTGCAGGATCCATCTGTAAAAAGAAAGGATATCTGTTATCAAAATTATAAGCGGTATCATAGTAATAGCATTTAAAATCGTTGGCGGGAATATAGTAAGTGAAGGTATCGGGATCGTTAAGAAGATTCGCGTCCTGCGTATTCTGATATAAATATCCCAAAAATCCCTCCACAACTCTTTTTTCATAGGTCTCCAGCGCGGGGGAATCAACTCCCGCCGCCTTGCAGAACGCGTCCGCGGCGTAATAGGCTCCAAGCGGCTGCCAATGGTGATCGCTTCTTGTGTATATATATTCGTCCGCGTGCTCTCTGAGAACGCTTGTACAGTCGACATTTATCACCTTATCGCTTAAGTTGTCCGCTATATAATCAATATCCTCCGATTGGGAAGCACTGTAACTCTCCCAGTTTTTAGGCAAATAATACTCCCCGCTGCAAGGGGCTATCATAACATAGGTCTGAATATTCTCTCCGAGTCTCTCCGCAAAGCCGTTTACGGTACTTACAAACTTATCCCGATTAAATCCGCCCCCGTAAAGGCTCACCGCGCGGTAGTGACCGTCCGGCTGCTGAAATATAATTTGCCCGTTTGTCTGGATTCCCGGCGCCACTTCGTTTCTCGGATCATAAGCGGTGGTAGCCGCTTCCGTTTCCGTTGCCTTTTCTGTAACGGTGTTTTCCTCCGCCGAAGTTTCTCCTGTTTGTGAATCGGAAACAAAAGAGTCGGAGCTGTCGGTAACTATCGGCTTTATATCCGGCTCCGCCGCCGGAGCCGAGGTGGTTGTAATCACGTTGACGGGGCCGCCGTAAACGGTAACGCCGCCCAATGATACGCCCATGCACTTGTTTATCTTGGCCGAAATATCCTTAAAGCCCTCCCGCCACGGCACCGTATCGTTATACCACTTGCTTACCCCGTCGGTAAATTTCCCGCTGAAAAGGTTTTCCGCGTTAAATTCGGGAAGCTCCGCAAGCTCGCGCTTTTCGGAGGCGGAGAATGTTGGCCTCTCAAACAGGGTCAGGGAAACGGCGGCGGCTATAAAAAGCGAAGCCGTTACACATATATTTATTATATTTAATTTTCTTTTTTGCTTTTTGTCTTCTGGAATTTTGGTAGGTTCCTTTAAGTGTTTTCCTTTTTGCATTGTCTTTTCCTTTCGGCAGTTCTTATGCTAATCTTTAATTAAGTCTGCAAATTGATTAAAGATTAGCATTACTTTCTTCTTATGGAGAGCGCTTCCAATATATACGTTAAACGTGCCGTATGCGGCTTTTTCACATATAGATATCAATTTAATTTAGTATTTATTATACACCTATTATATCCCAAAGTCAATTACAAAAAAAGAACGACCCAAAAGGCCGTCTCGGAAATAAAATAAGATAAAATAAGGAGAATTAATTTTATGAAAAAACGGAAGGAAAAATAGAAAAACTCATTATGAATATTGTCCGCGCCCACGGCGGTTCTATGAATCACCGTCAGCCCCGACTCTGGTTTTTTACAATATAATTATAGATAACGTCTACCGCACAGTCAATACCGCAGTATCCGCTGTCTATGCAAAGATGATAATTTTTGGCTATGCCCCATTTGCGGTCGGCGTGAAAATTATAATAATTCTGCCTGCGCTTATCCTTGGTGAGAATAACGCTCTCCGCCTTTGCGGGGTCGACTCCGTCAATGCGAACCGCTCTTTCTTTTCGGAAATCCATGTCCGCGTGAACAAAGATTTTGACTAAATTCAACATGTCGCTGAGCACATAGTCGGAGCAGCGACCGATTATGACGCAGGGTCCGTCGTTTGCCACCTTGCGTATAACGTTGGACTGCGCCAGATAGATGTTGTCCTCCATGGAGAGCACGGAGGTTCCGAAGCGATCCGCCTGTGCGCCTCTGTAAAGAGCGTACAACAGACTGTTGCCCGCGTGGCGCTCCGTATCCTCAAAAAAGGCGGGAATAAGACCGCTTTCCTGAGCGGCTTTTTCAATAAGAGCATTATCGTAAAACGGAATCTTAAGCTTATCGGCAAGCTTCTGTCCGATCTCTCTTCCGCCGCTTCCGTATTGGCGGCTGATAGTGATGATCTTCTTTGTTCCGGAATTTGTAACGCTCATACGATCACCCTCTTTCCCATAAAACGCGGCAGACCTTTTGACTATTGCCGCTACCTTTTCTTATTTGATATAATAACACATTTCGATAAAAAATGCAATAGTTTTTCTGCAAATTCAACTAATTACAGCAAAAAACGGATTCTCTTTTAGGCAACATTTACAATAAAAATCGGTAAAAACTTAAAAATGATTAAAAATGAATTTTTTATCTTGAAAAAATTCATAATTTGGTGTAAAATATAACCGCTGCCGAATGTCCGCTACATCTCATTCCAAAATCAAGTTGTTGCCTTAACCCGTAATACTAATCCCACAGTTTTAAAAGGGATTAGTATTATGCGGCGGATTCCGGCTCTCGGTTCAGCGGAGGATAAAAATCCCACCCTGAACTTCGGAATTACTTTGCAATTCCGACAGCATGTTAAAATGTACATGAATTTAAATATAAAAATATAAAAATTTCTCTAAAATGAAAGGGAGAACTTCGGAATGGATATACAGAACAAAACTGACGACCGGGAACAAAGCAGTCTTATTGCCAAAATAAACGAAAAAATGTCGGAATTTTCAAAAAGCCAGCGCCTTATCGGAAACTTTATAACCAATCATTACGAACAAGCGGCATATATGACCGCCCTGAAGCTGGGAAGCGCCGTCGGGGTAAGCGAAAGCACGGTGGTGAGATTCGCCATAGAAATGGGCTACGAGGGATACCCGGAAATGCAGAGGGATCTCCAGAGCTACAGCAAAACAAGGCTTACGGCTCTCCAGCGGCTTAACATCACCAATCACAGGATAGACCAGGAAAACGTATTTAAAAGTGTTCTGTTACAGGATATTGAAAGAATAAAAGCTACCGTGATGATGATCGAGGAATCCGCCTTCGAATCGGCGGTAGACAGTATACTTTCGGCGGAAAACATCTATATTTTCGGCGCCATGAGCAGCAACGCCCTTGCAAGATTTATGGACAACTACTTTCAGCTTATATTTAACAACGTCCATTTTGTACAGGCTTTAAACACCAGCGGAATATATCAGCAGCTTATAAGAATCGGCCGCAACGACGTTTTTATCGGCTTCAGCTTTCCCCGCTACTGCATAAGCACCACCAACGCGGCAAAATACGCCGCCTCTCACGGAGCGAAGGTAATAGCCATTACCGACAGTATGACCTCCCCTTTGGGAGAAATCGCCGATCATGTGCTTACGGCAAAAAGCGATATGGTAAGCTTTGCGGACAGCCTTGTGGCTCCGCTGAGTCTTATAAACGCCATTATCGCCGCAGTAGGGATCAAAAGAAGGGATACTATTGAAGCCACTCTGAAACGTCTTGAAGAGATATGGGACGAAAACGGAGTTTACACTGAACTTAAATAAATATAAAAGTATGAATAAAAAAACAATCGTTATCGGGGGCGGAGCGGCAGGCTGCTTTGCCGCAATATTTGCCGCGGAAAGCGGCAGTGAAACCGTAATTATCGAACCCAACGGCCGGTTGGGAAAAAAGCTTTCCATTACGGGAAAAGGACGCTGCAACATAACCAACGACTGCGACAGGGATACCTTTCTTAAAAATATCTCCCGCAATTCATCTTTTCTGTACGGCGCCATATCCAGATTTGACACAAAAGACTGCATGGACTTTATCGAATCCTTGGGCGTTCCTTTAAAAACGGAAAGAGGAAACAGGGTATTTCCCGTCTCCGATAAAGCTTCGGACATAGTAAACGCCATCGGTAAAAGAGCCGAACGCCTGGGAGTAAAAATAATAAGGGACAGAGCGGTAAAGATAGACTGCTCCCAAGAGGAGAGAAGAGTAATCGGCGTAAAGACCGAAAAAGGCTTTATCCCCGGAGACAAAGTTATTTTAGCCACCGGAGGGCTATCTTATCCCGCAACCGGCTCCACCGGAGACGGATATAAAATGGCGAGGGCGCTCGGCCACACCGTAACCCCTCTTTCCCCCTCTCTCGTACCTTTAGAAACGGTGACGGACTGTCTCCCTATGGCGGGGCTTAACATAAAAAACGCCTTGTTTACGCTTTTGGACAATGAAAAAAAGAAAAAACTCTTTTCGGAACAGGGAGAATTCACCTTTGAAAGCTACGGAATAGGCGGCCCCCTCACCCTAAGCGCCTCTTCACGTATGGATAATATAACCGAGGGCAGATACATGGTCAGTATCGACTTCAAGCCCGCCCTCGACGAAAAAAAGCTTGACCTCAGGCTTTTGCGGGAAATATCCTTCGCCCCTTCAAAAACAGCTTTCGACATAATGCGCACGCTTTTACCGGAAAAATTGGTATCTGCCATTATACATGAAGCGGGGGTGCCCAATTGCAGAAGGGCGGGAGAAATAACTTCAAATGAAAGAAAAGCCCTTATCTCAGCACTTAAAGGCTTTAAGCTTGACATTAAGGCCTTTCGTCCGATAAAAGAAGCGATAATCACCGACGGCGGCATATGCGTAAAGGAGATAAATCCCACGGATATGCAGTCAAAACTGATAAGGGGACTTCACTTCGCCGGAGAGATAATCGACGTTTCTGGCTATACCGGCGGGTTTAATTTGCAGATAGCCTATTCCACCGCCAAGGCTGCGGCGGTTTTATAATGGCATGCAGCGGTATTGTCCCATAAAAAACTTTGTCAGAATTCGCCTAAGAAATTATAAAAATTTCGTGAAAAAACTTGCGGAAAAATAATTTTTGTGTTATAATAATTCATGTTACGTTAAAAGAGAAAACGCCCTTTTCATATCGGCTAAAGCGTTTATTATCGTGTTTTTCAATATTGTGTGATTTTCGGGGAGTATTTTATCGTCCCCAAGAACCTTTTGGCATTTGAATGCACGCGGAAAGGCGGTCATATTTTTACCGAAACGGAAAGTATACCGTCAGGATGTGCGGTCAAACGCTTGACAGGCTCTGATAAGTAAATGAGGATTAAGGGGATTAACAAGATGATCTCAGTGGCGATCGACGGTCCCGTGGGTGCGGGAAAAAGCAGCGTCGCAAGGGAAAGCGCAAAGCGGCTCGGCTTCATTTACGCGGATACGGGCGCTTTGTACAGAGGCGTTGCCCTGTACACCGTAAGAAAAGGCTTAAACGAAAACGATGCTGAATATAAAGAAAAGGTGGAGAATATGCTCCCCGAGATTACGGTGGAGCCTAAGCTGATAAACGGGGAACAAAGAATTTTTCTCTGCGGCGAGGACGTTTCGGAGGAAATCAGAAAACCCGAAATTTCAATGGCGGCAAGCTCGGTGTCATCGATTCCCGCCGTAAGGGAATTTCTCCTTGACCTTCAAAGAGATATCGCGAAAAAAAACAACGTCCTTATGGACGGACGAGATATAGGAACGGTGGTGCTTCCTTCCGCTCAGGTTAAAATTTTCATAACCGCAAGCCCTGAAATAAGGGCAAAAAGACGATTTAAGGAGCTTATCGAAAAGGGAGTGGACACCACTCTGGAACAGGTGCTCAACGATCTTAACCGAAGAGATTATCAGGACAGCCACCGCGCGGTATCCCCGCTGAAAATGGCGGAGGACGCGGTGCTTCTGGATACCTCCGAGCTGGATTTTGAACAGTCGGTGCGGAAAGTCACCGAGCTGGCCAAAGCGGCGGCGGAAAAAGACAAACAGTAAAATAAAGAAAAAGCCGGTGTAATGCTATGTATATGTTTTTCAGAAAATTGGTGGAAATCTGGTTTAAACACTTGAAATTTAAAATGACTGTGCTTAATCCGGAAAATATCCCCGCGCAGAACGGCGGCTTTATTGTGGCAAGCAATCACATTACCTATTCCGACCCACCCGTTATCGCGGCGGTGTTTAAGGGAAAATTCAGCTTTATGGCAAAAAGCGAGCTGTTTAAAAACAAGCTTTTCGCATGGCTCATCACCAGATGCGGCGCTTTCCCCGTGGTTCGCGGAGCAAAGGACGGCGCTGCAATAGAAAGAGCCGTTAATGATATAGAAAAAAACAGAATATTCGTTATTTTCCCCGAAGGCACCCGTTCAAAGGACGGCGTCATAGCCAGAGCAAAATCTGGAGTGGCGCTGATAGCGGGTAAAGCCAACGCGCCCATTGTGCCCGTCTGCATTATGTACGGGGTCAACGGAAAAAAACGCGACTGTACCGTTGCGGTGGGGGAAATGATCTCCTCCGATGAGATAGCCATAGCGGATATAACCGACAGAAAGCGGATAAAAGCGGTATCCTCCCTTATTATGGATAATATATGCGCCTTGCAGAAGCAGATATGCGAGGAATACCACGTGCCGATTCCCGGAACGGAGGCGCTTTTGTGAGCGCTCACTTAAACGGCAGCGGCAAAGCCATAGAAAGTACGGAAAATATAGGAAGCGTTCATATTGCCGTCGCTTCCACGGCGGGCTTCTGCTTTGGCGTAAAAAGAGCCGTCAGATATGCGGAACGCCTTGCGCAAGATGGCGGCGGATATACCTTGGGACAGATTATACACAACCCTTTTGTTGTCTCCGATCTTGAAAAGCGCGGCGTAAAAGCCGTGGAAAGCCTTGACGAGATTTCCGACGGCAAAAAAGTGATTATAAGAAGCCATGGAGTGGGACAAGCCGTTTACGGCGAGTTGAAAAGGCGGGGAATCGAATACATCGACGCTACCTGTCCCTTTGTGGCGAATATACACAGAATCGTAAGAGAAAAAAGTGAAAATGGCGCCCGCGTAATCATAGTGGGTGATCCTTCCCATCCCGAAGTCAAGGGAATAAAAGGACATTGTCTCACTGAAAGCCGCGTTGTGGACAGTATTCGAGACATAGAACTATTGATTTCGGACAAACTATTTGTGCAAAACGCACTAATTTTAGTAGTCCAAACCACCTATCAATTGGCAAAATGGATAGAATATAAAAAAATTATAAAAAAACACTGTACAAATCTGCAAATTTTTGATACAATATGTAAAGCGACTGCCGAAAGGCAGAACGAGGCGGAAGAATTAGCGAAAAAATGTGACATTATGATTGTGGCGGGAGGTGCTCGGAGCAGCAATACCGCCAAACTTACAAAGCTTTGTGCCGCCCGCTGCAAAACTTTTTTCACCGAGAGCGCCGAAGCTCTTCCCACCGATGAAATAAGAAACCTATTAACCGAGCTGAATTTGGAAAGACACGGCGCGGATATTTATATAGGCATTACCGCGGGAGCATCGACTCCGAACGGGACAATAAAGGAGGTTCATAGAATTATGAGCGAAATCACAAAGAATGAAGAAATGATTGACTTCATGGCGGAGGTCGACAAGACCTTTAAAAGAGTATATATAGGGAATAGGGTCAAGGCGTTGGTCGTGTCGGTCAACAATACCGAAGCCGTTGTGGACATTGGCACCAAGCACAGCGGATATATTCCCGCCGATGAACTCACCGCCACCCCGGGAATGCTCCCCAAAGACGTAGTCAAGCCCGGCGACGAGATCGACTGTGTGGTAACTTCCATAAACGATGCGGAAGGCGTGGTTTATCTATCCAAGAAAAAGGTTGACGCCGCTGCCGGTCTTGAAAAGCTTACCGCCGCGTTCAACGAAAACGCTACGGTTGTCGGCATTGTTACCGGCGTTATAAAGGGTGGCGTTATCGTTACATGCGAGGGAACGAGAGTATTCGTTCCCGCCTCTCATACCGGCGTGCCCCGTGCGCGCAAGGGCGAGACCGAAACCCCCGAAGAGCTTGTAAAGAAGCTTGAAACTCTTCTTAAGAAGGAAGTCAAGCTGAAAATAATAGAGGTTGCCGAGGGCAGAGGAAGAGTTGTGGGCTCCATAAAGAATGCCTCCAAGGAAGAAAGCGACGCTCTTAAGGCAAAGTTCTGGTCCGAGATCGAAGTAGGAAAGAAATACATAGGCGAGGTAAAGTCTATGGAAAGCTACGGCGTATTTGTCGATCTTGGCGGAGTGGACGGAATGGTGCATTCTTCCGAGCTGACATGGAACAGAATCAAGCATCCCCGCGAAATTGTTTCTATCGGAGACAAGCTTGAGGTATATGTAAAGAGCTACGATCCCGAAAAGAAACGCGTAAGTCTCGGCGCAAAGAATCCCGACGACAATCCTTGGACAAAGTTCCTTTCGGAATTTGCGGTAGGTGACATTGTAAAGGCTCAGATCGTTAGCACTACCCCCTTTGGTGCTTTTGCGCAGATTATCCCCGGCGTGGACGGTCTTATCCATATCAGCCAGATAAGCCTTGACAGAGTTACCAACGTTTCTCAGTATCTTACAATCGGACAGGTTGTTGAGGCGAAGATCACCGAAATCGACGAGGAAAAGAACAGAGTAAGCCTTTCCATAAAGGAACTCCTTGAAGAGGCGGATGAAGCCGAGGGAGAAGAAGATTACGACGAGGAAACTGATGGCGAGGAAAATGCATAACAAGGTCATCCTTTTATAAAGAATGACCTTACCGCAGGGAATAACATCACTGTTATCCCCAACCAAGCTCTTCCATGTCATACAACATATTTTCGAAAGCAGCTTTGGAGCATATCGGGACAACGGACAGTATTGTCAGCCGTGCCGAGAAAATCATCGGAAGTGAGATAATCAGCGATTAATATGGTTAGAATCCCGACAAATGCGCTGGTATGAAAGCATGAACCTCAAAGGGGATGCCTGCGACATTGGTAGGACTTCCCTTGAGGTTCTGTGTGTTATATTCATCTGAAAACAGTTTTCGGGTACTGTTTGCCCGCCTTTACTCCGGGACTTGATGTGTTATTATGCTCTAACGCAGAATGCCTATTGACAGAGATGCCAAATTAAGGTATAGATAAATAATAAAGTAAAAAGTAAAAGGAAGTCTTGACAAACATGATTCTATGCTATATACTTGCGACAGACAGACATTAATTCTGTCAACTTTTACTGCTTAAAACAGAAGACATATCTCTTACATTATGTTGTGACGGAAAAGATGTGTCTTTTTATTTTGCGCTCCTATAAAAAGTTATTTCATTATAACTTTGTTTTTTTATGTCATGCCCATATAGAGCCAACTATAAAAAGTCAATAGTAAAATTAAAAAGCAACAGCAAAGCAAGCTATTCAAAAATAGCCCAATTAGAATATAAATTTTCAAAGTAATTAAGAGGCAGAAGAGTACAACGAACCGGATTTCAAAATAAAATAAATGACACGGCAAAGCTTTTTCCGGATATGCCCAAGGATGACATAGTAGTGCTTGCCTTACGCCTTTTTTGACATCATATGATGTCGTGCTTTATACTTTCCCGACTCATAAACATACAATGGAAAAGCCTGCAGCTAAAACCTCCGCTAACCAGTAAGCATAATGCCGCTGTAGGAAAAATTATGAAATAGACTACAGGACTTTCCAATGAGTTTATAGCAATCCAAAAAAAGTTTAAACAAAATTACAACAGTGCAAAAAACACACA
>CAJUFF010000015.1 GCA_910585505.1 uncultured Ruminiclostridium sp.
CCGTTTCTTGTCCTTTCTAACCTTTTCCACTACTTTGGGGGTTGAGCCAAAATCTATTGCTGAAGGCTTTAATTTTTCTGATATGCAAAACGAAATATACGAAATACAAGAATGCTGCTCGGATATTCGCTACATATTTGACGGAGATGAAGCGACTCTTATTGACGCTTTAGATGGCGATGAAGAAGAGGCTTACGAAATCAGAATGTTGTTTAGCAACCTATCAGCAGAAGCCGAAACGCTTTCGAGCATTCTTTGGGATAGGAACAACGAAATTCAAGATTTTTTTGATGATTTCTTTGCAGCGGTGGCTTACGGCTCCCAAGAGCTTATCGGGTTTGATAGTTACGAAGACGATTACTTTAAAATGACAGCATATGAACAGGAGTGGGGCAGTGAGGAAGCGAAAAAAAGGATATTGAAAAGGACCAAAGAGGATATTATATCCTTAGCCAGAACCTGTTTTGGAATAGCTTCGGCTATGCTGAATATTCGCTACAAATTTGATTACCTCAAGGCTTCTGTTGATGTGATCAAAGAAAAAAACACATCTTTTCTACAGTCGATAAGAGACATAGAAAAGGCTTATGAAGAAGCAAACAAAGAAAATTTCAATCCTCGTGTCGAAGCAACAACCGTTTTAAACAGAATGATTGATGCTATGCCTAACAGAGTTTGGGTGGAGTGAAATAGGTGGAAAGGACGGGACTAATAATGACATTTGAGGAAGCAAGAGAAGAATTAAAGAGTATTGATTATTTATGCAAATGTGCTTGTAATATCTGCACTGCTAATGATTGGTATTGCCCTACAGAGTGCGGCACTCTCCGAAAGGCAAGACGAATAGATTTTAAACGTATTGTTAATTCTTATGCGAGGAATGACGGCGATTGGTCAAAGGTGCTTAGGTTTATCAATCAAGCGAAAATTGAGTGCAAGAAAGGACGGTGATTGAAATGATAAGGTTGACACAAATATTTGATGGGGTGTTATGTACGGTTATAAATACAGGTGAAACAATAGAATATCGTTGAGGTGATGACATTGATAAACTTGCTGCCTACGAGGACACAGGGCTTACTCCCGAAGAAGTTGAAGCGTTGAAGGCTGATAATGATAGGCTTCATAGGCTGATTGACGAGCTGGAAAGCGGTTTTAGGAAGGAGAACAACAATGCCTAATTGGTGCGAGGGGACATTGCAAATCAGTCTTTATGAAAGACAGCCTTATTCCCATTGTTGGAGAGGAAAATATGAGGAGGAAATTTCCGTGGCAAAATCAAGCAGAAGCTGAGACAAAATTGTATTTGAAATAATACCATTGGATAATAGCAAATTTTTAAAACAGTCGAGGAAAAACGAAATGACACTATCGGAACTTAAAGACTATACAGCTCTCCAAGCCGAGATTAAGCGCTGCAAGGAAAAAATATATGAAATAAACTGTTCCACAGTCAAATCACCAACATATGACAGTATAGGAGCGGCAAAAAATTCTTCCCGGCGCAACAGTGTCGAAGAGAAGCTTATTGACAATATTTCAAAAAAAGAAAAATATGAAGAGCGGATTAATTCCGCCGAGGAACAGGTACGCAGAATAGAAAAATACATAAGCGGAATAAAAGATCGGCGCACCCGTTTGATTTTTGAAATGCGCATTTATGACCAAAAAGAGTGGTGGAGAATCGCTCATGAATTTGGAGGAAAAAACAGCGACGAAAGTGTACAGAAAATTTTTCGCCGATATGTTAAAAGCCACCCCGAAAATCGTTGAAAAATAACGACTGTTTTTTGTCCTAAAAGTCCGATTTGTCCCCGTTTTTTCCTGCTATAATCAAAAATGTAATTCTATATCAGATCAGCGCTCCTTAATTTTACAGTTAAGGAGCACTTTATGAAAAAAAACAAACAAATCCAACCCGTGGAAATGCCGCCTGTGAAAGATTTCCTTGAAGCTGTACAGAGAGATGGCGCCAAGCTCTGTGCGGATTTTGTCTTTTCGCAGACAATGAACTGGATTAAAAGTATCGACTGTGAAAATCCGGTATCTGAGCAAATTGTTGAACAATACGCTATGTCCGTTGCCCGTTGGGTTCATCTTGAACAAAAAATCAGCGAGTACGGATATATTGCCAAGCACCCCACCACCGGCGCTCCTATGCAGTCTCCCTATGTTACTATGTCCCAAGCGTATATGAAACAAATTCTGGCAATAAGGTCGGAAATACAGGCATTGATAAAAGATTCCCGTCCCGCGTCTCCGTCGATTGTAAGGGAGGTGGTTTACGGTGAGTAAAGAACAGCCCCAATATTATCTTGCTGAAATTGCCGAACTTATCCCCTATGCCCGAAACGCAAGAAAGCATTCTAAGGAGCAGATAGCGCAGATTGCCGCTTCAATCAAAGAATTCGGCTTTTTATCTCCTGTTATTATAGCAAAGGATAATACCATATTGTGCGGTCACGGCCGCTTCTTCGCAGCGCAGAAACTGGGACTTACAAAAGTCCCCTGTATTAAAGAAGAGTATCTTACGGAGGCGCAGCGCAAAGCATATATTCTTGCCGACAACAAACTCACTCTTAATTCCGAATGGGACGAGGATATGCTATCGGTAGAACTATCTGATTTGCAGGGAGAGGGATATGACCTTTCACTTACCGGCTTTTCAGAAAAAGAAATATCTGACCTATTTGCCGAAGAAAACGGCGAAGCGGCAAAGGATGACGGCTATGACCTTACAAAGGCGCTTGAAAAAGCTTCTTTTGTACAAAATGGAGATATTTGGAAGGTCGGCAGGCATCGCCTTATGTGCGGTGACGCAACTTCGGAAAAAGATGTGTCGGCGCTTTTGGACGGTGCTAAGGCAAATCTTGTTCTTACCGATCCGCCTTATAATGTATCCTTTAAAAGCAGCAGCGGTCTGTCTATTCAAAACGACAGTATGAAAAATGATGATTTCTATAATTTTCTGTTTGCCGCCTTTAAAAACTTAACGGTACATTTGGAAAAAGGCGCCGCGGCATATGTTTTCCATGCGGATACCGAAGGACTGAATTTCAGGAAAGCCTTTGCGGACGCAGGTTTTCATCTTGCCGGCTGCTGCATATGGGTAAAAGACAGCTTAGTACTCGGCAGGAGCGATTATCAATGGCAGCATGAGCCTGTTCTCTACGGTTTTTTGCAAAATGGAAAACACTTTTGGTTCTCGGATCGAAAGCAAACCACTGTCTGGAATTTTGCAAAGCCGAAGAAGAACGCGAATCATCCTACCAGCAAGCCGCTTGATTTACTGAGTTATCCGATAAAAAACTCTTCAAAGGAAAACGACATCGTTATAGATACATTTGGCGGCAGCGGTTCCACGCTTATGGCATGCGAACAAATGAACAGAACATGTTATACAATGGAGTTGGACGAAAAATACGCGTCGGTGATTCTGAGAAGGTATGCCGAATACACAAAATGCTCGGACGATATATATGTCATTCGAAGCGGCAATCGGATAAATTATTCCGACCTCGTGAAGGAGGTGGAAAAATGAAATAGCTTACTTTTGACTTACGCTTGTTTTGTGCTTACAGAAATTGTTTCGTCATCAAATGTTTTGATAATATACACAATTTTTCACAAAATCTTTGTGCTTTATATGATCTCAAAACCACTTGATATAAAAGGAATTTAGAGTTAATATACAGACAACAAAAGAAAAGCACACGGAGGATAAGCACATGAGCGCAAAGGCTGAAAAGCAAATCGCAGAAATGAAAAAGCAAACCATAGGGGTTGAAATTGAAATGAACAGCATAACAAGAGAAAAAGCGGCAAAGCTTGCGTCGGAATACTTCGGAACAGGCAGATACGAAAACACTGCTCGCCGAAACGGATACAGCGCCTGGTCTGCTTGGGACAGCCAGGGCAGAGAGTGGAAATTTCAAATGGACGTCAGTATTGCGGGACCTGACATTGAAAAATGTGAACTGGTAACACCTATCCTTAATTATACCGACATAGAAACCTTACAGGAGCTGATTCGCCGCCTACGCAAAGCGGGAGCCAAGAGCGATGCAACAAGAGGATGCGGAGTACACATTCACATTGGTGCCAAAGGACACACCGCACGAACCTTAAGGAATCTGGCAAACATAATGGCGAGCCATGAAAATCTGATAGCAAGCGCTTTGAACATTGACAGCGGCAGAATGAATCATTATTGCAGAACGGTTGATAAAAACTTCTTAAAAGAACTCAACATCAAAAAGCCTGCTACAATGGCTCAGCTTGCCGACATTTGGTACAACTCACAAGATGCGGCCTACGGAAGAAATACCCACTATAACGGCAGCAGATACCATATGCTGAACCTGCATGCAACCTTCACCAAAGGAACCGTCGAATTCAGATTATTTCAATTCGACGCCCCTGCGGACGGCAAAAAGAACGGACTTCATGCGGGTCAGCTTAAAAGCTACATACAATTCGCATTGGCACTGAGCCAAATGGCGAAGGAAGTAAAGACCGCAAGCCCCAAGCCGCAGCAAAACGAAAACCCGAAATACGCAATGAGAACCTGGCTTTTAAGGCTCGGATTTATTGGCGAAGAATTTAAAACCGCCAGAGAATTTCTTACAAAAAGGCTTGCGGGTGACACCGCATTCAGAAACGGCAGAGCCGCTTAAAAGAAAAAAGAACTGCCGCCCACTTCGGTGGGCTTAAGGCAGTGAAAGGAGCTGATATTATGCAAAAAAAATATTATATCGCTTACGGAAGCAATCTTAACATGAAACAGATGAAAATGCGCTGTCCCGGTGCGGAGGTTATGGGAACCGCCGCGCTGAAGGATTGGGAACTTCTTTTCAAAGGAAGCAAAACAGGCTCTTACCTTACCATTGAACCAATGGCAGGCAGTACCGTTCCCGTGGTTGTTTGGAAAATAACTCCGGAAGACGAAAAGGCACTTGACCGTTATGAAGGTTATCCGAATTTTTATTACAAAAAGAAGTTCAAGGTGTTGTGCAAAAGCATAGAAACAGGCGTAAGCAAATATGTAAACGCTTTTGCTTACATTATGCACGAAGACAGCGCAATCGGAATGCCAACTCGCGTTTATATATCCACCTGCCTTGATGGCTATAAAAGCTTTCAGTTTGATAAAAGCACGTTGATAGAAGCCTATAAGAAAAGTTGGGAGGTATGCCGCAATGAAAAATAAGCACGAATCAAACGCCCTGTGCCCTCGCTGTGGGCAGCATTACCAAGGCTTCCCCGCTTTATCAAGGGTCGATAACAAAACGCATATTTGCTCCGATTGCGGTACGCGCGAAGCCCTTGAAAGCATCAATGTTGAACCTGCCGAGCAGGAGGCGATACTCCGAATTATACATCAACGCATGGCACACATTTCTTTAGAGAAATAAAAAATTACAGCGCACGAGAAGCAGAGCCGAAAGGCTCTGTACCTTGTACGTCAGCCTTTCAGGCGGTGGGACAGCACTTTAGCGAGCTAAAAGGTACTGTGAGGCACAAAAAAATGATGCGGGCTTGTTAAGCCCAAAGCATATTCAGTTACAGGCGAAAAAAAGTGGTCACTTTAATTGAAATTTTTTTCAAAAAGGGGATAGGACAATGGCGGAAATAAAGAATAACACGAAGAAAAGGGCTAACGGAAACGCCGTCGCGGCGGGTACGTCAAGCGGGAAAACCAGTGCGGCTAAAACAAGGAGGAAGGCGGCAGAGGGAAAGGACGATGCGGCGGTTCCCGTGAGTGAAACGGGACAGGTTATATTTTCACTCCGGGCGGGAACGCCTATATTTGTCAAGACGGCAGATATCTGCGCCGCTACGGGAAAAACCAATCAATGGATCGGGCAGCTTACGGCGCAGGGGGTTATAAATAAGACGCAAACCTCTCACGGGTCCTTGTACAGTCTTTTCGACACGATAAAAGCGTATTGCACAATGCTTGAGGACAGAGCCAAAAAGCTTGACGAAAACACGAGCGAAATAGAAAAGCGGAAAAAACAGGCGGAAACCAAGCTGAAGGAATCGAAGGCGCTTGTGGAGGAAATGAAGGCTAATGAGTTTCAGGGGAAAATGCACCGCAGCGAGGACGTACAGGCTATGACGGCGGACCTGCTTTACTTTATACGGGGTTCCCTTGTGGCGCTGGCTGGCAGGTGCGCCACCGAGTGCGCGGCTTCCTCCGAGCCGGCGGAGGTACAGAAAATAATTGAAAGAGAGGTATTTTCCATATTGAGCGAGCTTTCAGAATACAAATACAGCAAAAAGCGGTATGAAGAACTGGTTAGGCAAAGAGAAAGCTTTTTTGCTGACAATACGGCGGAAAGCGATGAAGAATAGCATTTTACCGGATATACGAAAAAATACCGCCCCTTATCGGAGGCGGTATGCGAAAAGCGCTTGTATTTTTTCGTCAGTCGGGGGAGGTAAAAAAATCGTCAATTTTTACGCCCAAAACGTCCGCTATCTTTTTGGCGTTGGACACAAGGCAGTCCCCACGTTCCTCCAGCGCTTGTATGGTGCGTCTGGGGATTCCGGTAAGCTCCGCCATGCGGGGTACGGATATTCCCGCCTTTAAACGGTATTCCTTAATAAATAAAAACATTTTCCGCTCCCCCCTTTGTGAAAATTATTTTATGAAAAAGAACCAAACAAGAAAGCATATCGAAATAAGGGATATAATAATACCGGCAACCGCGGAGATCAGCTCGGAATATTTTTTCATTCTATTGACTTCCTTTCTTTAATATGATATACTTTCAAGGAGAGGGGCGGCGGCCACCGCCCTTTCTCGTGAAAGCAGAACGTTTTAGAAGAACGTTCCTTTAATTACCGCCCAAATCGTTCCCGCTGTTATCAGCAGCTTTAAGATTTGGGTCAAGAGCTTATCGACTTGTTTAAGGGTTTCGGTAAGCTCTTTTATTTTTTCCGCTCTCAATTTAACCACCTCCTTCCTACAATTATATTATAGCACATTTTAATGTGCTTGTCAATAGTTTTGTTAAAAAATAATTAAATTTTTTCTAAAATTCTATGCAATTTATGAATATCATATTTTGTTGAAATCCAACAAATACCGAACGATAAATTTGTCGGAAAAATTGTCCGAAATGTCCGACTTGTCGGTGAGCATATGTGTTATACTGAAACAGTAAAAAAATATACAAGGCGGCGCCTGTGCGGGCGCTGCCTTTGTTTTTGGAGGTTTCAGTGCAGCATATAGAAGATACGGAGCAAACGCTGGTTATAAGGTGGGCGGAGCTTCAGTTGTGTAAATATCCGGATCTGGAAATGCTGTTTCATATTCCCAACGGAGGAAAAAGAAACGCAAGAGAAGCGGCAAGATTCAAGCAGATGGGAGTAAAGGCGGGTGTTCCCGACCTGTTTTTGGCCGCGCCGCGGGGAACGTTTCACGGCTTGTTTATAGAAATGAAATCCCCGAAGGGAACGGTCAGCGAAAATCAGAAAAAATGGCTGAAAAGGCTGACGAAACAAGGCTATGACACTGCCGTTTGTTACGGTTTTGAGGAAGCTCGTGACAAAATAATGGAATATATTCTGCGGAAAACCTAACTTTGCAGGCGACTGCAAAATGCCTGAGGGGGTGCCTATTAGTTTTATTTGGTGGGCAGACCGCAGGCAGAATGCTGTCTACAGCTTTTTTCTTCCTTTCATTTTTCCGCTGGGGGCAATAACTTTTTAACTCCTGGCGGCATGACAATATTTTCGGGAGGTTATCATGCGGGCGGAAACGGAAAGACAGCGGGAGGCTAAGCTGAACATATGTCTTTCAAAGATTCTGAAGGCTATGAAGCCTCCCGATAATATAACGGTATCTCAATGGGCGGACAAAAACCGCCGTCTTACCTCGGAGACCTCGGCGGAGGCGGGACGGTGGAGAACCTCAAGAACCCCGTATATGATGGAGGTTATGGACTGCTTTACCGATCCGAGGATAGAGCACATAGTGGTTGTTGCTCCCTCGCAGGTAGGCAAATCCGAAGTTGAGAACAACATCATAGGATATATCATAGACCAAGACCCCGGTCCGATACTTTTCATTCAGCCCACAGTGGAGGACGCAAAGCGCTATTCGGAAATGAGACTGGCTCCGATGATAAGGGATACAAAATGCCTCAGAAAAAAAGTTGCGGATCCCAAAACAAGGGACGGGGGAAACACCAAAAGGCAAAAATCGTTTCCCGGAGGCTTTCTGGTAATGGCAGGCTCAAACGTTTCCCACGACCTTTCCTCAATGCCCATGCGGTACGTTATCGGCGACGAGCGGGACAGATGGGCGGCGTCTGCGGGAACAGAAGGAGACCCTTGGGAGCTTGCAAAAGCAAGAACGAGGACGTTTTACAACAGAAAGCTTATCGAGGTATCCACGCCGACCGTTAAGGGCTGCTCCGCCATTGAGGACGCTTTTAACTTGGGGACTATGGAGCGGTGGGTAACGCAGTGCCGTCACTGCGGGGAATATTCCGAGATACAGATAGACCAGATAAGATTTCCGCATAAAACGATCGTAAACGGCGAGAGTAAAAAGTTTGAAATAGAAGAGATATACTACATCTGCCCCCGCTGCGGCGGAATATCCAACGAAAGCGAGGTCAAGCGGCAGCACTCAAAATGGCAGGCGGAAGCGCCGGAAGCTAAGGAACTGCACAAAACGCGCTCCTTCTGGCTTACGGCATGGCTGTCGCCATGGGTTACATGGAAAGAAATTATACTTAATTTTTTGCAGGCGGGCAATGATCCCGAAAAGCTTCAGGTGTGCTACAACACCATGCTCGGCAAGCTGTGGGAAGCACGCGGCGATATGGAAAGCGAAGAGAGCGTTATGGCGAGGCGGGAGGAATACAAGGCGGAGATTCCCGATGGGGTGATAGTGCTTACCTGCGGAGTGGACACACAGGACGACCGCCTGGAATACGAGGTCGTGGGGTATGGGCATTTCGGCGAGAACTGGGGCATAAAAAAGGGCGTTATAATGGGGCGGCCAGATTCGGACGATGTATGGCGGCAGCTTGACGACGTTATAGAACATAAATACAAATTTCTTGGCGGACACTCCGTTAAAATTTCCCTGACCTTTATGGACGAAGGGGGACATTTCACACAGGAGGTAAGGCAGCGGTGCCGCGAGCGCCAGATGATGAATGTTTTCGCCATAAAGGGCGCGGCGGGAGTCAGAGACATTCCGTACACCTCGGCACCGAAAAAGCAAAAAATAGTGTTGGGCGGACGTTTTATCGGAACGGTATGGGTCTATGAGATAGGAGTTGACGCGGGAAAACAGAAAATCGTCAACAATCTCAGGGTGCAAACGCCCGGTCCCAATTACTGCCATTTTCCCAAACGGGACGATTACGGAAGGGATTATTTTAAATCGCTGATGTCGGAGCACCTTGTATATGATAAAAAGCTGAAAAATCCTTGGCATTGGGAAAAGATCCCCGGGCACGAAAGAAACGAGGCATTCGACTGCCGCAATTACGCCAATGCCGCTTTTAAGGCGCTGGATCCGGATATTGATGCGACGGAAAAAAGAATAATGACGCTTGCCGCGGGGAAAGCGGCGCCTAAAAAGGAAAGAGCGCCGAGAAAGCCGCAAAGAAAGCTTTCGGACGCTTTCGACGATTGGTAGGAGGATATATGACAAGCAAAGCGACGGCCAAAAAAATGTACGAGTATTACACAAAACAGATAGACAGGCTTATAGAAGCACAGGAGGCTTTGACGTCGGGAGGGGTAAAATCATACACACTCGGCGACATGCAGATCACGCGGTTTGATATGAGCCGTCTTTCAAAGGAAATCGAAAAGGCGGTGGAGATGCAGTCAAAGTATGAAGCAATCATGAAGGGAAAACCCGTAAGAGCTATGGCGGCGATCGTTCCCACAGACAAGTAGCGAAGGAAAGGTTTGATAATATGAAAAATAAAATCGAGTATATTTTCCCGATCCTGCTTATTATTCTCGATCTGGCGGCGGCCGCGGTTTATGCTTCGCAGAAGGATTGGAAAAAAACAATATATTGGATTTCCGCCGCCGTTCTTAACGCGGCGGTAACATTTTGAGGAAGATTTGTAAAATGAACAGAAAGCATATGGCGACAGGTTATTCCGACGCGGGCGCTTCTCACGAAAAGCGTTCCCTGCGGGCGTTCAATTCGGTTTCCGCAAGCCCCGTGGAGGACATCGACTTTAACAATCTCACTCTTCGTCAAAGGGGAAGAATGCTGTATATGGCGGCGCCGGTGGCTGCCGCCGCCATAAACACATGCTGCACCAAAATCGTGGGGCGTGGGCTGAGAATGAAATGCAACCTCAATATCGATATTCTGAATATGACACCCGAAGCGGCAAAGGAATGGTGCAGGCAGACGGAAGCGGAATTCAGGCTGTGGTGCGAGAACCGCTTCAACTGCGACGCGCTGGGATTGAATAATTTTTTCGAGCTTCAGCATTTAGCGGTCAAGTCTTGGCTGATGAGCGGGGATGTTTTCGTGCTGCTGAAAAGAGAAAAGCCCACGCCGCTGAATCCTTATTCCCTGCGGCTTCAGCTGATAGAGGCGGACAGAGTTTGTACTCCGCACAACGGGGGCACAGTGTACGGATACACCGAGGGCAGATATAAAGGAAACGCGGTACATGACGGCGTTGAGGTAGACAAAAACGGCAGAGTGGTCGCTTATCATATTTGCAGCGAATACCCCAACGCCTTATATGTCAATAACGACTGCAAGTGCGTAAGAGTGGAGGCGGCGGGCAAACTTACCGGTCTGCCCAATATTCTGCAGATAATGAACGCGGAGCGTCCCGATCAGTACCGCGGAGTAACGTATCTGGCGCCGGTTATAGAAATGCTGCTGCAGGGCAGGAGATACACGGAAAGCGAGCTTACCGCCGCAATCGTCCAGTCCTACTATACGGCGTTCATTACCACCGAGGACGATCCTACGGCAGTGCCGACTATCGGTCGGGACAATGACGATGAAGACGAAGAAGAGGATTACCCGGAGCCGGAAATGGGACCGGGTAATGTTGTACATCTCAAAACCGGCGAAAAGGTGGAGCTGGGAAACCCCAATATTCCCACGGCGGGCTTTGAAAACTTCACGAAAGCCATAACCAAACAGATAGGCGCGGCTCTTGAACTGCCCTACGACGTGATGATAAAGGAATTCACCTCCTCTTATTCGGCCTCAAAGGGGGCGCTGGAGGAAGCCTGGGAGGTTTTCAGAAAAAAGAGGACATGGTTTGTCAACGATTTCTGCCAGCCCGTATATGAGGTGTGGCTGTCGGAGGCGGTGGCGTCGGGGAGAATCAAGGCGCCGGGATTTTTCAACAATCCTCTGATACGGGCGGCATGGTGCGGGGCGCGCTGGGACGGTCCCGCGCAGACGCATCTTGACCCGGTCAAGGAAGCCAAAGCCAGCGCGGCAGAGGTGGCTCACGGTTGGAAAACCAACGAGCAGGTTACCCGCGAGTATTACGGCGAAAACTGGGAAGAAAACATTTTGGCGTTAGCCGAGGAAAAAAAGCTTATGGAAAAAGCCGGCATTACTCCCGCCGCATGGGACGGCAGGGAACTTGACGAAGAAGATGATGATAAGAAAAAAGAAGAAAAGGACGGCAAGGAGGAATAGGAATGCCTTTTAATAGGATAAAATCGCATTTCGCGGCGGCGGTGGACAGTAAAACCGAGACCGCCGAAATAAAAATGTACGGAAACGTTGTAAAAAAGCGCCCGATGAATTGGTGGACGGGCAAGCCGGCAGAGGGCGATTTCATTATCGGTTCGGAGGTGGTAAAAAAGCTTGAGGAAATAAGCGGCTGCAAAAAGCTTAATATCAGGCTAAATTCTCTCGGCGGCGACGTACACGAGGCGATACTTATACATAACCGCCTTCGGGAAATGGCGAAGAACGGCACGGAGATCCATTGCTCCGTGGACGGTGTGGCGATGTCGGCAGGATCGATGATAATGTGCGCCGCCGACAAGGTGACGGTTACCGCTTCCTCCCTTATCATGATACACAAATCGCTTACGGGGCTCTGCGGTTGGTACAACGGAGACGATCTCATAAAGCTTGCGGAGGAAAGCGGGCAGTATGACAGGGTGATCGCGGCGGCTTACAGGCGAAAGACGGGAAAAACGGAAAAAGAACTGTTGGACATGATGTCGGAGGAAACGTATATGCCGGGAGAAGAGGCGGTGGAAAAGGGCTTCGCCGACGAGCTTATGGAAAACGGAGAAAAGCTTGAAATCGCAGCCTGCGCCGACAAATCCGCTCTTATCGTAAACGGCGGATATTTTCCTTTAATGGGGCTTAAATGTCCAGAAAGCATACCAATGGCAGAAGAGTCCGAACCGGAAAGCGGAGAGGGCGCTGCGATAGAGAACGAAAAACATAAGGAGGTAAAAACAGTGGGAAAGGATCTTAAAGAAATTAAGGACTTAAAGGAGCTTAAGGCGGAAAATCCCGAGCTTGCCGCAGCTGTCGAGGAGGAAATCAAAAGCGCCTGCCTTAAGGAACAGGAGACCGCAAGCGGCGAAGCGGCAAAGAAAGCGGCGGAAGCCGAACGCAAGCGGATAGCCGAAATCGACGAAATCGCCGCTATTTATTCCGCCGATACCGTAAAAGAGGCAAAGTACGGAGACGAAGCCTGTACGGCGGCCGAAATGGCATACAGAGCCGCAAAGGAGGACGCGAAGAGGGGAGAGGATTATCTCAGAAACATGCAGAGGGATAACGAGGCTTCAAAAGCGGAAAAGGTGACCGGCGCGGCTTTGCCCGATGATACGCAGTACGCGGTTAGAACGGAAGAGCAGCTGATGCAGGACGCGAGAGATACCGTCGGCGCAATGCTGACGGGAAAATAACAGAAGAGGAGAAAAGTATGATCGAACTGAATGAAAAAATCGCCTGTTGTGAGCCCGATGATTTAATCGTTGATACCTATCCTCCCTGCCGTGTGGGTGGCGGATATTTGGCGGCAGGCGCTGGAGAGCTTGCGCGAGGGACAGTGCTGGCGAAAAACGCAGAGGGAAAGCTTGAGGTTTTAGGCAAAACGGAAGGGGCGAAAGCTTACGGGATTCTTGCTGATCCTGTAAAGGGCGGGGACGAGGAAACTCCCGTCAATGTTTATATCAGCGGAAAGTTTAACAGAAACAAAATCAGCGCGGCGGAAGGGTATACAATGACCGAGGACGACATTGACACGCTCAGAGCCTACGGCATCGAGCTTACCGCGGCAATGAAATATTAAGGAGGTAATTTTAAATGCCCGTAACCAATACGATAGATATTTTCAGCACATATACGATGATGGCGGTTTTAGAGCAGATAACTCCCGAAACCTTTTTCTTTAAAGACCGCTATTTCCCTACCGGAGAAGGGGACATTTTCAAATCGGACGAGGTTCTGGTTGAATACCGCAGGGGCAGCCGTAAAATGGCGGCTTTCGTAACGCCACGAATCGGCGCGATACCCGTTGAAAGAAGAGGATACGAGGTTCACAAGTACGAACCCGCCTACACCGGACTTTCACATCCCATAACCTTGGACGATCTCACAAAAAGAGGCTTCGGGGAGGCGTTATATTACAATAGTACGCCCGCACAAAGAGCGCTTAAGCTCCAAAAGGAGGATTACGCCGACCTTGACAGCCGCATTACCCGCCGCGAGGAATGGATGGCGGTACAGACTATGATAAACAACGCCTGTACGATGCAGGAGTACTACGAAGACGGTACAAAGGGCGAAAAGCGCTATGTACAGTTTTTTGAGGGCGAAAGCTCGGAACACTTGTACACAACCGCGAACAAATGGAACAGCGACAAGGGCAATATTATCGGCGACGTAAAGGCTATGTGCAGACTTCTTTCCTCAAGGGGATTAAGGGCGGAGGACCTTATAATCGGTTCCGACGTGTCGGACGTTTTCTGTAACAATCCCGCGATTCTTAAGCTTCTCGACGCCAATCTGAAAGTAAATTTCGGGAGCATTGACGAAAAAATAGAATATCCCGGCATTTCCACCTTGGGCGTGCTGAATTTCGGCGGACACCGGCTTAAGGTTTGGGTAGCGGACAATACATATGAGGACGAAGACGGAAACGATGTGCCCTACTTCCCTGCCGACGGCGCAATGGTAACATTTCCGGGGTGCGGTCACCTTATGTACGGTCAGATTTCCCAGATTCCCTACGACAGCATAGATTTTCAGACCTTTGCGGCAAAGCGCGTGCCCAATCTGTTCATCGACAGAAAACACAGCACAAGATCGCTTGTATTGGCGGCTCGTCCTCTGGCGGCGCCTAAGGTGTACTGTCCTTATATTTTCGCGGATAAGGTAATAGGCTGAGAGATTTCGGAAAGGAAGGGTAAAAATGTATATCAGGATAATCAAAGGAAACTACGGTCACGCGAACGGGCTGTCCGTAACGGTTAAAACGCCGAAGGACAAGCCTTTCGAGGTGAGCGACAGTGAGGCTTTGAGACTTGCCGGGCTTAAGGTCGCCGAGATCGTTGAATCTCCTTCGGCAAAAAAGGAGAAGGAAGCGGACGTTGATTACGAAAACAGCGTTCCGAAGGCTGCGGACAATGCCGACAGCGCGGAGGGAAACGAAAATAATTCGGAAAACGGCGATTTCAGAAGTGAGGAATACGAAAGCGGCATTCCGAAGTACAGCGCGGAAAACACAAACGCGGAATTGCTGGCTATCGCGGAGGAATACGGTATCGACATTCCCGCAAAGGCTACCAAGGCGCAGATCATAGAAGCTCTCGACAGTTATTTCGGGGACATGCCCGTACTTACCGCTAAGGAGCCGGAGGAATGAGCTTTAAGGATATGGTGAAGCGGGACATCAAGGGCGTTTTTCTCAATACCGACGAGTTTGCGCAGCTGCATACGGTGAGGTACGACGGAGAAGAATACAGAGATATTCCTGTTTCGCTGCAAAAAATCAGGCAGTCGGACAAAAAAGCCGGTTCAAATAATCACAGCGAGGGGATATATTTAGTCAGCGCCAAAGCGTACTTCGATATAAACGACACGGACGGCAAACTGCCCGAACAGGGTATGATATTTGCTGTGGATGACGGCGAGGCTAACGGAAAGCCGTTCTTCGTAAGGTATCGGATCGTGACCTCGGAAAACGTTATGGGTATGGCTTGTTTGGAACTGGAGGCGTATGATGAGTGACGAAGCTAAAAATGGGTTGGTCTTAATAGACTTTGGCGGTGATGTGGTTGACAGAGCAAGGCTATTCTTTAGCATTCAACCCGCAAATGTTCATACTGTCGTATTTCCCGCAATAAAAAGAACGGCAAACTTGGTAAGGCGTGAAACAACCAAAGCTATTAGGGAAAAATACGATATTTCGGTTGCAAACCTTCGCGCCGAAGAAAATGTCCAAATGTACAGTAAAATTGGGGAAGATAAGTTTTACACTTATATCCATTACAGAGCATATAAAGGCATTCCTTTATTTCGTTTCAACGGGGTCACTCCAAAATATCCCAAGGTTGATACAAGCAAATTAGTTCCTGTAATTATGGCGGGACTTAGAGCTCCTATAGTTAAATCAGCAAATGAGCGTAGAGCGCATTGGCAAATGGTTTATCCGGGCGTGGAGGCTTCGGCTCACGTACTAAAAGGTAACTCTAACAAAAAGCTTGAAAATACATTTGTAGCAACTATGAAATCCGGACATACAGGTATTTTTAAGCGAACCGGAGCGGCGACTTCCGGATTATATGGCGGTAATGACGAAATCCAAGAGCTTTATGGTCCCAACATAGTTCAAATGCTCGGCAATAGAGAAGTGCAGGACAAAATTACCCAAAAGGCCGAAGCGTACTTTGTAGCAAGAATTGAGCACGAAATTGATAGACTTTGGGCGCAAAACTTTTTAAGTGATGAACAATGGGGTGAAATGAACCGATAAATTATCAATTAAACGGAATGAGGTGATTTAAGTGACGCAGGTTCAATTGCTTGAGGATTTAAAGCGGTTATGTGAAGAAGCCGTCAAAAAAATGATTATGCCCGTACAGCTCCAGAAGGGCGACGCCAAAACCAAGGAAAGAGCGCCGGAGGTATATAAGATGAGACTGCCGCATACCAGTGACGCGAAAAAATACGCGCCGTATATAATTATACAGGTTATCGACTCCAAGCACATACAGCCCGAAGGACAGCTCCCTGTGTATACGGCGACCGTAAGATTTGTTTTCGCCGTATACGGCGAGGACGAGCAGGAAGGCGCCCTTATGCTGATGAACCTTATGGACAGGGTAAGGTACAAGCTTCTGAAACAGGTTCAGGTGGGGGACGAATTTCTGCTGGACGTTCACAGCCCCCTCGAAACGCTTATATATCCCGATTATATGGGAGAATTTTATGCGGGAGAAATGGTTGGTACCTTCTATCTCCCGCCCACAGAAAGAGAGGTTAATTTTGAAGAAAAAAGATTCTGAAATTACCGCGGCCGAGGTTAAGACTGGGCTTGAAACAAACGAACCCGCAGGCAGCGCCGAAAAAACGGATTATGAAGCAAGCGGCGTATACGTATATCTCGGCCCAACGGTAAAAGGGATAGTAACAAACGGAAGCATTATGCGCGGCACGAAAAACTCGGTAATGGAATACATCGCTCAGCGCGCCGAGACCGTGGGGCTTAAGGAAAAAGCGGCAAAAATAGGCAGACTGATGATAAAAGACAGAGATGTTTCGGCCGCGAGGGAACAGATAAGAACGGGCGGAAACGGTCTTTCGAGAGCCTATGAAGCGGTGCTTTCCGCGGAAAACGGAGGTGAGAAATAATGCTTGAACACGGTATAAATACCTACAAGGAGGATACGTCCATCGTTTCCGTCAAAACGGCGGCGGTGGGTATTCCCTTTTTTATCGGCGCTTGGCCTTGTCATATCGGAAAGGGGTATACGGGAAAGCCCCAGTATGTGACCTCTTTTTCCGAAGGCAGAGAGCTGGGAGGCTACAGCGCCGAGTGGAGAACGGCGGAGGGTAAGCCGAAATGGAGCTTATGCCAGGCGCTGTACGCGCATTTTGTGCTTATGGCGATGTCTCCCGCCGTATTCTATAATATCTTTGACCCCGCGAAACACAAAAAAACGGTTCCGGAAACGGAGTATGCCGTAGCCGATCACGCGGTGCTGCTTGACTCCGATACCATTGACAGCGAAAAGCTTACGGTAAAGGCCGGAGAAAATACGCTTGTCCGCGATGTGGATTTCGAGGCGTTTTATAATGGGAAAGGCTTCTGCATTGAGCTTCTGGAGGACGGAGGGAGCTACGGCGCGGAAGCTCTTTCCGTGACGTATGAGACCGCCGACCTTTCCTTAATTACCGCCGAGGACGTGGAATTGGCGGTTGAAGCCGTGGAAATGTGCGGAAGCGTCGCGGGGGTTGTTCCCGATCTGATATGCGCCCCCGGCTGGTCCTCCGACGCTGCGGTGGCGGCGGTCATGGCGGCAAAAGCGCCCTCGATAAACGGTATTTTCAGGGGCAAGGCGGTTGTCGATATTGATTCCTCAAAGAACGGCGCGTCGAATTATTCGCGGGTTCTCGCGGTCAAAAACGGCGGAGGCTTTACAAGCGAGGACATGATAGTGTGCTGGCCTATGGTAAAAAGCGGAGACTATCTCTTTGATCTGTCGGTAATAGTATGCGGCATGATAGCGAAGGTAGATTCAGGCAACGCCGATTGTCCTTATGAATCACCCTCGAATAAAGACCTCACCATCACCGGCACGGTAAACGCCGAGGGAGAGGAAATCAATATCACTCCTCCCCAGGCGGATATGCTGAGCATTACCGACGGCGTGGTGACCGTTCTCAACAATAACGGCTGGGTGCTTTGGGGAAACTATTTAGCGTGCTTCCCCAAGATTTCCGACGTGGCGAAGGTGTTTATCTGCACCAACAGAACGCAGGACTGGCTGTGCAACACCTTTGTCAACACCTACCGTCAGTACATAGACAAGCCTTTGAATCCCCCGCTCAGAGACGCGATAATAAACAGCTTCAACATCTGGCTCAGCGGGCTTACCGCGGAGGGCAAGCTGTACGGCGGCGAGATCGAGTACAGATCGGAGCTTAACCCCGTCACCTCGCTTATGGAGGGCAAATTCAGACTTGACACCAAGGCGGCTTCACCCGTTCCCGCGCAGCGTATTGATATGCATATCGAATACAGCGTGGATATGCTTGAAGCGGCAATGAACAGCTGACGCAACAACGCGACAACACGATAATGCAACGACGTAAAAATAAAGGAGCGATTAAATGAATCAGATTGAAGGAACGATTGCGGCTTATATATACGAGGACGGCAAACAGTATCTTGGGGTGGCGGACGTGAGTATGCCCGATATCGAATACGCCACTTTTCAGCTAAGCGGTCTGGGACTTTGCGGCGAAGCCGAATACGGAGCCTTATGCCAGTTTAAGCCCATGAAAATGACCCTGAACTTCAGCGAAACCTCGGAAGCTCATTATATCCTGTCCGAACAAAGAATGCATATGCTGACCCTTAACGTCTGCAAGCAGACGCATGATTACAGCGAAAGACAGCTTCACACCGCCGGTATGAAATATGTAATGCAGGTGCAGCCCATCAAATCCGCCGGCGGCACGATAGCGCCCGCGAAGCAGCAGAACGTGTCAACGGAATTTTCCGTATTTATGCTTAAGGAATTCATTGACGAAAAGGTGGTGCGCCACATTGACGTAATTAACTACATAAATATCGGATATAACGGGGTCGACATTGCGGCACCCATACGCAAGGCGCTTGGAATGGCTTAACGGAAATCGGAACAAAATAAAATGCTTATGCGCTCTCTTTTCGGGGGCGCATAGTGTTTTATATTAAACTGAAAAGGAGTAAAAAAACAATGGCAAAGGAAGAAATAAAGGACACCGGTCTTACGGAAGAGGACGAAAAGAAAATAGACGAGATCGCCGATGAGATGGAAGCGGCGGAGGGACAGTGGGAGTATAAGCTGATAAAGCCTATCTTCTTTGAAGGGCAGCAGTATGATACCCTGCACTTTGATTTTGAAAACCTGACCGCCGAAGACGCGCTGAACATTGACGATGAGTTGGCGGTAAAAGGCGGCATAACATATATGGCGGATGCTTTTAATCCCCGCTTTTTAATGCATATGGCGATAAGAGCCTGCAAAGAGCCATTGTCGGAAATCGCTTTCAAAAAGATGTATCTTGCGGATTATTACAGGATAAAAAACAGAGCAAGAAATTTTTTAATCCGCTTAGTCTGAAAAGGCTAAGGCGGAATTGTCTGATAATGGCGGGGCAAGGATACGCTCCGCTTGATTTTTGGCTTAAAATGCCTTTGATACGGCTTGAGAAATGGATCAAAGAGCATAACAGGCTGATGAAGGAATCGAGAAAGTAGGAGGAAAAATGGCGAAGAAAGAACATGAAATGTTATTTAAGCTGGGCGCCAGACTTAATCAGAACTTTAACGGCACCTTCAATTCGGCTCAAAAAGCGCTCAGAGACACAAAAAACGAGATATCGGCGCTGAACAAGGTACAAGGCGAGGTAAACGCGTATCAGAAGCAGCAGGAAAGCCTTGAAAACACCGAAAAAAAGCTTGAAAAATATAAGCGGCAGTTAGAGAATGTCCGCAGAGAATTGGCGGAAAGCGGTACGTGTAATTCCGAGCTTGCCAACAAAGAGGAGGATCTCAAAGAAAAAATCGGAATGACGGAAGTTTCCCTCGCAGCCAAAAACCAAAAGCTAAATCAAATGAGCGACCGCCTTTCGGAGGCGGGAGTGAACGTAACAAAGCTATCCGATGAAAGCAAGCGTTTAGCGGAGGAAATGACCGCCCTTAAGGAAAAAGAGGAAAAGGCGGCGGAGGAAGCAGAGAAATTCGGCAGAAAAGGGACAAACGCCTTTGAAGCGGTGGGCTCGGCTTTGGCGGCGGCGGGAATATCTTCGGTCTTAAGCAGGTTAAAGGAAGAATTCGCCGAATGCGTAAGCATATCAATGGAATTCGGCTCCACCATGTCAACCGTGGAAGCACTTACGGGGGCGAACGTTTCCGAAATGAAAGAGCTTTCCTCCACCGCGAAGGAACTGGGAGCCAATACCGCTTTTACCGCCAACCAATCCGCCGAGGCCATGACGTATATGGGCATGGCGGGCTGGAAGGCACAGCAGATGATCTCCGGCATGAACGGCGTTATGAATCTTGCCGCCGCTAGCGGGGAGGATTTGGGTCTGGTGTCGGATATCGTAACGGACAACCTTACCGCCTTCGGGCTTAAAGCCTCGGATACGGCGCATTTCTCCGACGTTCTCGCGGCCGCGGCGGCCAATTCCAACACATCGGTTTCCATTATGGGAGAAACCTTCAAGGGCTCCGCCTCGGTTGCGGGAGCCCTCGGATACAGTATCGAGGATGTGGCCGTAGCGGTGGGCTTAATGGCCAATTCGGGCGTAAAGGGTTCAATTGCCAACACCGCTTTGAAAAACACCTTCAACGGGCTTTTGGAAGGAGTTACGCTAACATCGGCCGCCTTCGGCGAGGCGGAATATACCGCCGTTAACGCCGACGGCTCCATGAAGGATCTCAGAAGCACCATAGACGAGCTGCGCATATATTTTGACCAAATGACCGAAGCGGAAAGAGTTAACAATGCCCAGGCTATCGCAGGTAAGGAAGGATATAACGGCTTACTGGCTGTTATAAACTCCACCGACGATGACTACGCAAAGCTGACCGATACCATAAACAACTGCACCGGCGCGGCAAAGAGAATTGCGGATATAAAGCTCGACAACCTTAAGGGGGACGTGACTCTGCTGGATTCCGCCGCCGACGGTCTTAAAATGACGGTGGGAGAGCTTTGGAACGACGAGCTCAGGGGACTGGCTCAGATAGGCACCGAAATTCTTACCGGCATTAACGAATTCTGCGAAAAGAATCCCGCTGTCGTAAAGACGCTTATGGCGGTTACGGCCGAGGTGGGGCTTCTGGTGGCGGGATATACCGCGTTTAACGCCGTTAAGCAAGTAAAGAATACTTTAGATACGCTTGGCATTGCATTAAATATTAAAAACGCGGCTTCGGCCACCGCGGCGGCAGCGGCCGAAGGAACAAGGGCGGCGGCGATAGCGGCTTCGACTGCGGCGCAAAAGGGATTTAACCTTGCCGTATTGGCAAGCCCCATGGGGATAGCTTTGGGGGTAATAACTGCGGCTACGGCGGCCATTACCGTACTGCGCGAGGTATGCAAGCAGGAAAGTCTTGAAACACAGACCCTTACAATGGCTACCAAAGAACAGTGCGATGAAGCGGAGCGGCTTAACGCCGAGTATGAGGAAGCCTGCGGCATATATGGGGAGACAAGCGACCGGGCAAGAGCGTTGAAATACGACCTTGACGAGGCAAACGGCGTAATAAATTCCCAATCGTTTTCCGTTAAGGAATTGTATGCGGAAATAGATACCCTCGGCAGCTCCACCGACGAACTGCTGGGCAGATTCAGGGAGAGCACGGCGAGTATCGATAAGGAGCATGAAAGCGCGCGTATTCTTACGGCGAAGCTTAAAGAGCTGACTTCTTCATCCGATAAATCCGCCGCGGCTCAGGCTAAAATAGAACCTATTGTTAATAGGCTCAATGAGATGTACCCAAGCTTGGGGCTTACGGTTGAAAACGTCGCGAACAAGATGGGAATCCTTAACGACCAGATCGACCGGGCAACAAACGCGGAAAGCATGGACACGAAGTACAAGGCCGCCAAGGAAAATCTTACACAGCTATACACACAGCAAGCGCAGCTGAAAGAAGCAAGCGATGAAGCGGAGGTTGTCCTCAGCAAAGCAAGAAAGAATTTTTTAAATACTGTCGGCAACAATGATTTTGCAGGATTCTTTCAGAAGATAGGCGCCATAATATTGGGAACCGGAGAACAAGCCGAAAAAGAACTTGATACAGCATCGGAAAAAGCAGACAGCGCTTTGTCTAAATTGTGGGCCGTTCAGGCTCAAATTGCCGAAAGCGAAGCCATACTTGAAGAATACGGAGCCGTGGTAAACGGCATGTCGGAGGAAGCGGTATCGGCTTTTGACGCGGTGTCGATTGCGGTAAGCGGCGTCGAAGAGGAAACGCAAAATCTGCTCCAAGCTTACAATGACGCTTATCAAGCCGCTTATGACAGCGTAAACGGACAGTATGCCCTTTGGGATCAGGCGGCGGAGATATCGGCGGTGAGCGCCGATACTATAAATTCCTCGCTGGAATCACAGGCTGAATATTGGAAGAATTACAACGACAACCTTCGGACGTTATCGGAAAGAACGGGAGATATCGAGGGTCTGAGCGATATTATAGCGTCCTTTGCGGACGGAAGCAAGGATTCCGTCAACGCGATTGCCGGAATGGCGGGGGCTACCGATGAAGACCTGCAAAAAATGGCGGATAACTGGCGGAAGGTGCAGAGGGAGCAGGAGGAAGTTTCAAAGGCGTTAGCCGATACGCGGGTGGATTTTGACGGAGAAATGGAAAAGCTTGTATCCGATATGGAAGCCGCCGTCAATAATATGAATATGGAGGACAATGCGGCTAAGGCGGCAAAGGAAACCATACGGGCATATGCCGAATCTATCGCGGCGGGCAAGGGACAGGCGGTTGATGCCGCGGATCAGGTTGCGATTGCCACGGCAAGGGCGCTCGGTATGGCGGCAAATGAAAATATTGTGATTGCTCCTTCAAGCCACAGAGCCGTATTTACTACGGCGGACAGTTATATCAACGCTTACGCTTCGGGTACCGACAGCGCGGAAAGAGGCGCGGCGGTCGTAGGCGAAAACGGCCCCGAAATAGTTGTGTTCAGGGGCGGCGAAGCGGTTTACAACGCCAAGGAGACAAAAGCGATTTTAGGAAACGGCAGGGGCGGCGGCACTGCCGTCACCATTGCCCCAAGCTTTATAATAAACGGCGGAGGAAACGAAGCCGACTGGCGGGAGACGGAGGAAAAATTGGTGGAGCTTATCAGAGATACGCTCAGGGACGAGGGAATAGACGCTCGGAGGGGCGCTTACGCATGAGAACGTACACTACCGTACAGGGAGATAAGTGGGACAGTATAGCGTATAAGCTGTACGGCGATACCAAATTTACCGACGCGCTTATCTCCGCCAATTTTGAGTACCGAATGATATACATTTTTTCGGCGGGGACGGTTCTTGAAATTCCGGAGGTTGAGGAACGGGTATCGGTCGAGAGCCTCCCACCGTGGAAGAGGGTGAGCGGATGAGCGACGAAAGCTTGGCGCGCCGCACAAAAGCGCAGGTGTTTTTTGCGGGAGTTGATATTTCCGTGGCGGTAAACAAGGATCTGCTGTCCCTTACCTTTACCGACAACGAAGAGGACGAAACGGACGATTTGCAGATAAAGGTATCGGACCGCGAGGGAAGGTGGCTCGGAAAATGGCTGAATACAATGGTTTCCGAAGCAGCGGAGGGAGGAGAGGTACTAAGTACCCCCGAAGCGGCAAAGGACGCCGCAGGAAAAAGCGGCGCGGTAGATTCGGGAAGCTCAAAGGGCAGCGCCTACAAGGTTACGGCGGGTGGCGGCGTCAACGTCAGAACATCGGCCAATGAAAAAGCCGCCGTTCTCGGAAAGCTGCCCTGCGGTACCGTGGTGACGGTAAACAAATTTTCGGGAGAATGGGCGAATATTACATATTTGGGAAAGTCGGCCTATATCAAGGGAAACAATCTTAAGGCTTTGGGGAGCGGCTCGGGCGGCAGCGGCGCGGCTGCGGAGAAATATTTCCGCAGCGCCGAAGCGGCTTACGCGTCGGAAAGCGGTTCAATCTCTTCGGGAAAGGGCAATTGGGCAATCGGCGACGAGGTTATCGCAAACGGCAGACCGCAGTATTCCTCATACGGGCTCGGAAATCCGGGCTTTCCCGTAACCGACCACAGGGGAAAAATCACACATCTTAACCTTAAAAGCGGTATTCCTTACCCGATACATGTGGATTATTTGGGCTGGTTCGCGAAAAATCAGGTAAAAAAAACAGGGACGGAAAAGCCGAAGCAGGCGGAAGGAGCAGCCCGCAAGGGACTTAAAATTTCCGCCTCCATTATCCGCGAAAACCAAAACGGTGACGGGAAGGACGAGGTTATGGACTGCGGGCAGTTTGAGCTTGATTCGGTCAGCGCCGTCGGTCCGCCCTTGGAGGTAACAATAAAAGCGACTTCCCTGCCCTATAATTGCGGCATAAGGCAAACACTGAAAAACAAATCCTGGGAAAACACAAGCCTTTCGGGAATCGCGGGGGCGATCGCCGCCGAAAACAGCATGGGGATCATGTTTGAATCGAAAAACGATCCTGCTTATGTGAGAGTGGAGCAATACCGTATGTCGGATATAGCGTTTTTGCAGAAGCTTTGTCATGACGCGGGGGCTTCGCTTAAGGCCACCAATAACATTCTCGTTATTTTCGACCAGGCTTCGTATGAAGCAAAGAAGGCCGTCAGACGGATCGTTTACGGAGAAAAAGGCGGGTATATCAAATACAGACTGAACACGATTACGGGCGGGAGCTACGCGAGCTGCAGGGTGAGCTATACGGACACAAGCGGCGCTGTGATCTCCGCGGTGGAATACGCGGAGGGGTACAGCGAAGGCAGCGATAAGAATCAGTGCTTAGAGGTGCGACAGAAGGTGGAAAACGCCGCCGAGGCGCAGGCCTTGGCGCATAAAATGCTGAGACTGCATAACAAGTATGAGTTTGAGGCTTCCTTTACCTTTCCGGGAGACCCGAAATTAGCGGCGGGAAACACGGTGGAATTAAGCGGCTTCGGAGCGTGGGACGGTAAATTTATGATAAAGCAGGCAAAGCACAGCCTTTCCCATAACGGCTTTACCACCTCCGTTTCTCTCAGAAAATGTCTTGAAGGGAATACGGGAGTAATAACCGGAGACATTGACGGCAGAGGAAGCGGCGGAGATATTGACGAGCTTGCCCGACAGTGCATAATAGGCGACTGGGGAAACGGGCAGGAACGCATAGACAGGCTGACCGCCGCAGGGCACGACTACAGTACGGTGCAGAATCGCGTAAACGAGATACTGTACGGTAAAAAATGACCTTTTGCAGGCGCTTTCAAAAGGAGGAAAGACTAAATGGTAAGAATAGGCACAGTAAATTCCGCCGACTATAAAAAAAGGCTTGTAAGGGTGTACTTTACCGAGCTTGGAATGATGTCGGGGTGGCTTAAGGTGATAAAATCCCCGCCCTTTATCGTACCCGACCCGCTGGAAGAGGAGGTTATCACCGGCGCGTATAAGGACGAAACAAATACGGGTATTCCCTCGTGCTCCGGTTCGTGCGGCGCCGAATGCCCCCACAGGCACGATTTAAGGATAGTGTCCTGGTTTCCGAGGATCGGGGAAAAGGTACTTTGTATTTATAATGCGGGCTTTAACGAGGACGGAGTTGTTATAGGAGGGATATAAGTGACGGTAGGCAGTCTCGGAGATATAATCTTCAAGGTCTCTTCCTCCGAGGTGGAGACGCTGAAAAATCTCAAAAAAAGCGGCGGCGCTTCTTACGGCAAGCATAGCCTACACTGCGGTGATACGCTTTTGGAATTTACCGGAAGAGACGCGGGAAGCATTTCCTTTGATATTACCCTCTGTTCCTCGCTGGGAGTTAACGTGACAAAGGAGCTGGAAAAAATAGAGGGGGCGGAGAGGTCAGGAAGGGTCATGCGCTTGATCCTCGGGAAAAGCATCTACGGGAAATGGGTGATCGTCAAGCACAGCATAAACTACAAATATTTCGACCGGGAGCAGAATCCCACGGTTGCCGACGTGTCGGTTTCCCTTACAGAATACTTATAGAAGGAATAAGCATTAAAAATCTTCGATTTTTAATGCCCGTCGCGTTTGCACCATTGGCGCAAACACTTCCTTAAAAGGAAGGAATTGATCATATATGAATCTGACAATAGATACCGGAAAAAATTATTCTCAGGAGCTTTTGGAGAACGATACCGCTAAGTCGGTGGTACAAAATATCGCGCTGCTTTTAAATACCAAGAAAGGCACTGTACCAATGTACAGGGACTACGGGCTTCCAATGGAATTTATAGACAAACCCATAGACGCGGCGGAAACAATGGCTTTTGCCGAAATTACAGAGGCGCTGGAGAAATTTGAGCCGAGAGCGAGGCTGAAAAATATGGAATTTTACGGGAGCAAAGCCGGAAAATTAGAGATAATACTGGAGGTTACCGTATGAGAGAGGGAGCAAATTATAAATTCGTGCAGACGGACACCAAGGGGCTTATCGCCGAGCTTACCGCGAAATACGAGGAAATGACCGAACGCACCTTGCAGCCTTCCGACCCGGACAAGCTGTTTATATGCTGGGTCGCGGACGTTATCGTACAGACGCGGGCTTTGATAAATTATTCGGCAAATCAGAATATTCCCTCAAGAGCGGAGGCGGAAAACCTTGACGCTCTGGGGGAATTTGTATTCAACATGAAAAGACCCGAAGCGGAGCCGGCGGAATGTATCATGCGTTTTACCCTTTCGGAAGCGCGGGATACGGCGATCGCCATACCCAAGGGGACGCGCGTTACGGACGGCAGAAGATCCTTTGTCTGGGAGACCTCCGAGGACGCGGCGGTTCCCGCCGGAGAAACGGGTACATATGTAAGGGCAGTATGCCAAACGGCCGGTTCCGTAGGGAACGGATACGCTGCGGGACAGATAAACACGCTGATGGACGTGGACAAGGTACTGTTTTTTGAAAACTGCTCCAACATAGAAACCACCAGCGGAGGCTCGGAGGCAGCGGACGACGACACGTATTATCGGCTTATGAGGCAGAGCCTGGAGGCTTACAGCACAGCAGGACCAAAGGGGGCGTATGAATATCACGCGAAATCGGTGTCATCGGATATTGCCGACGTGTGCGCAATCGCTCCTTTGGGTAAGGACGGGCATGTGGAAATATACGCGGTCATGACGGACGGTTCGATAGCGGACGACGGGACGAAAAACCGTATTTTGGAAGCGTGCGGCGATGAAAAGGTGCGCCCGCTTACCGATATTGTGGAGGTATGCGACCCGGAAATAGTCGATTACAATATAGATTTTACCTATTACATTGACAAAAACGGCGGCAAATCGGCAAAGGATATCGCCTTGGCGGTGGAGGGCGCTGTGGAACGGTATATCGCGTGGCAGGAAGAAAAAATCGGGCGGGACATAAATCCCTCAAAGCTTATCTGGTTTCTGAAGGACACGGGAATAAAGAGGGTAGACGTTAGGTCGCCGGTATTTACGTCCTTAAGGGACGGCATTGACAGACTGACGCCGCAGTACGCAAGACCAAGCGGCGTCAGCATAAGGAACGGAGGCTTTGAAGATGAGTAAGCTTATAACCGAAGGAAAAAGCCTGCTTGCCTCCTTTCCTTATTCTCTTTCCCGCGACCGTGACAAATACAGTATAGCCGAGACCGTTTCGGATAAGCTTGCGGCAGCGGCGGCCGAAACCGAAACCGCAAAGATATATCCCGTTATAGATAATCTTCCGGAGGCGGTTTTAGATATACTGGCTTATGATTTCAAAGTGGAATGGTATGAGTATAACGCTCCCCTTGAAAATAAAAGGCAGACCATCAAGGAGTGTATTTTAATACACAAGTACAAGGGCACTCGATACGCTACGGAAACAGCGCTGAGAAGTATTTATCCCGTGTCGAAAGTAAGCGAATGGTTTGAATACGGCGGGAAGCCCTACCACTTCAAGGTAATGATCTGGGACAACGCCAACGACAAGGAAAAATGCAAGTCGGTGATCCAAAAAATCAACTACTACAAAAACGTAAGGTCGATTTTAGAGGAAGCCGCGTACATAGTTACGGTGCAGAGCAAAGCGCGTGTATACTGCGGCGCGGTAACAACGGGAAAAAAGAAAAGCATATACTGCACGGCAAAAAAATTCGAGGTATGGCAGCGGGAGGGAACTTCGGTCAAGGTGCGCTGCGGCGCAAAAATGACCGGCAGAAAAACGGAAAGACATATGATAACGGCGCGGGAGGTTTGATTTTATGGCAATGTGGAGCACGTGCACCGTCACAAGGGCGGGAGCACAGCTTTTAATGAAAATGCAGGAGGTAGAGATTTACGCGGCAAGGTACGGTACGGAAACGGCCGATGACGACAATCTGAAATTTCAGACCGACGTGTCCGAACCGGGCGGTATAATGTCTGTTGCGGAGCTTAGACCCTACGATTGGGGCTTTGAAATTGTTATCCGAATGGACAACAGTAAGCTTGAAGAGGAAATCACGGTAAGGCAGATAGGATTTTTTGCGCGGATAAAGGGCGAAAATGAGGAAGGTGTCCTTTTCGCGGTAGCTCAGGACGAAATCGGCGACAGGGTTCCCACTCCGGAGGACATGCCCAATTTCAGCCTCGAATTTACCATAGCGGTGGCGGCGGATTCGGATGCGGATATAAGCATCGTTGTCGATCCCACTACTACCGCAACGGTCGGGTATGTGGAAACGGTCAGGAATGAGATCGAGATAAATATAACCGAGCGGATATATGAGCTTAAAGAAGAGATCAATGTATATCTGAACAAGAAGCCCGACTGTCATGTATTCGCGCAAAGGCTGCGTGACAAAAGCAAGCCCGACTACGGTTTTGTCGGCAGCGGCGAATACGGTCTGACAATAGAAACAGGCGAATACACGGGAATGGCGGAGGTGGCAATCATACGTGAAGACAACACACTCCTTGACGCCAAAAACATCACAAGAAACACAATAAACGCCCCGGAAGGGACGTTTATAATAACCGAGGAATAAACCTCGCAAAAAGAAAGGAAAAAATATTATGGCAAACACAAACTTCGTTTTAAGCAAAATTATGGTAGGCGGTGAAATTCGCGACATTATCGCAAAAGCCACCGGCAAACATACCACGGTTGTCTGGAAAGAAACGGAAACAACGCTGGATTCCGCTCTCGCTTCGATAATCGCCGAGCTTTCCGGGCAGGCAAGCGGCGAAGCGGTGGACGCTAAGATAAGCGCCGCAATCGATGAGCTTATCGGCGGCGCGCCCGAAACTTACGATACCCTTAAGGAGATTGCGGACTATATCGAATCTCATAAGGACGTTGTAACCGCCCTTAACGAGGCTATCGGAAATAAGGTTAATAAAATTGACGGAAAAGGGCTTTCCGCAGAGGATTTTACCGCCGCGCTTAAGGCAAAGCTTGAAGCAATGCCCGCAATTACCGCCGCTCAGGTCGAGGCGTGGAACGGAAAAGCGGACAAGACCGTTGCTTCTTCCACAGCGGACGGACTTATGTCAAAGGAGGACAAGGCAAGGCTTGACGGGCTTAGGGGCGTTCGCTTCGGTGCCGACGTTCCCGCCGATTTAAAGGATGGGGAGTTGTTCGTTCAGGTGGTGGAGGAAACCGCTTGATTTTTCGTTGACATAAGCGCAGTAAAATTATAAAAAAGCAGTTTTATACTAACAGTTGGATTAGTGTTTGGTATTAGGCGGTGCCGTAATTTAGCGGTACCGCTTTTATACTGCTTGGAAAGGATAGTTATGTCAGTTAAAAAGCGCGATGTGGTTTTAAGAGGAAAAACGGCGGACGGCAGCAGCACGATAGACATGCCCGTGACACGTCTCGGAAATATCGAAGAAACTGCCGATATAAAGGAAACCCCCATCACAGGGGACTATGTTCCGATAATAGATACGGAAGATGACGGGCAGATGAAGAAAACCCCTTATATGCCTGTCGGCGATCAAACTGTTAATTTTACCGAAACAACTTCAGAAAATTTGACTCCCCTTTCAAGCGGAGAAAAAATCAGCGTGTTATTCGGCAAGCTTGCAAAATCCGTAAAATTTCTGGCTTCGCATATTTCCGATAATGTTAAGCACGTAACCGCTTCGGACCGTGACACGTGGAACGGAAAGGCGGCGGGAAATCACAGTCATACCGCCGCCGACATAGGAGCGCTTACCAATATAAAAATAGGCACCGTGACAACGGGTGCGACGGGAAGCCAAGCGGCGGCTTCGGCAAGTACTTCCGGGACTGTCACAACATTAAATCTTACCATCCCCAAGGGAGATAAAGGGGATACGGGAGTGCAAGGTCCCAAGGGTGATACCGGAGCAACGGGTTCGCAGGGACCGAGAGGTGCTGCGGGAGCGGCTGGCGCAACAGGCGCAACCGGGGCGGCAGCGGGATTCGGCACACCCACCGCAACGGTCGACGCGAATGTGGGAACGCCTTCGGTTACAGTTACCGCCACGGGCAGCAATACGGCAAAGGTGTTTAATTTTGCGTTTAAAAATCTAAAAGGTGCAACGGGAGCGCGGGGAGCAACCGGAGCTACAGGAGCGCAAGGTCCAAAAGGCGACACGGGGGCAAGGGGTGCAACGGGAGCCACCGGAGCGCAAGGCCCCAAAGGAGACAAGGGAGACACGGGAGCGGCCGGACCCAATGTACTTAAAGTCGGCACGACTTATCCTACTATTTTGTCATGTCCCTCTGGTTATTGGTACGGAAAATATTAGGGGGTGTTATTATCGGCATTACGGTAAACGTAAACGGCGTGTTAAAAACATTGACCGCAATCTACGTCAATGTAGGTGGAGCATTAAAATCTTTGATTTCGGTACGCACAAATGTCAGCGGCACTATAAAACAAATATTTATCTCAAAGCCGGAAGAGATATCAGGTTCGTGTTCTGGTTCCACAGGGGGTGTCACGGTTGCTTCAAATATAGTTATTCACGCTTCCTGCACGGTAAGCGGCAACATAACATTATCGCCGAAAGGCAACATGGGACCGGCCGTCATGTACGCTGTTGACGGAAATAATAAAACAACATATATATTTAACAAGTCTCAATCAAACAGTACAGGTACCGTCTTCACCGGCTCAACAACTCTGCCGGCCGGAACGTATTCGTTTGTAATAGTAGCCTACAACTTTTCTTCTTCCGGAGTGGGGTCGTCCCCGTCCGTAAAATATTCAATTACTTTTTCATAGCAAGGAGACCAATAAATGATAACACAGAGTATACAATTTTCAAATGGGACAACGCTTCCCGTTATCGCCGTTTACGGTAAAAACGAGCTGATTCAGAACGCGTATCGGGAGTGTTTTGAGATCAGGTTTTCAATCGGGGACGTTACCCTTGAGGGCTTATCGTCGCTAGCCGAGCCCGAAAATTTGTCGGAACTGATTCTGACGGAAAGGGACGATGAAACAGATGAAATTACGGCTCAATTCTCGCATTACAATTTTACGATCGTGACGGGAATGGGCATGAAAACCGCTCCCGAAGACGGATCGAAATTCTTTTTCCTGAGCGTTGCTCAGAGGTCGGATTCGGAGCTTCTTATGGAGCGGCTTGAACGGGATAATGAGGATATACAGTCGGCGTTGTGATTTTGTCAATATTACTTTACACAATTTTCTCAAAAAAACGAGTTTTTTGGA
>CAJUFF010000016.1:0-16651 GCA_910585505.1 uncultured Ruminiclostridium sp.
TTTTTCCGCAACATATTTTCCCACAGATTGCTATTATCTTTGCCATATATATTTCACCTTGCCTTATATAAATTGCAATTTGTTGATGAGTTCATTATAAAGCACCACCCGCTGAAAAGCAACTTCTTTCCAGCGGGTGGTGGCTTCTTTACGGAAGTTGCCCCGAAGGCAGTCCCTTTGTTTTGCAAATTAATCCTTACTCGGTTCCAATATGGCGTAATTTCCATCGTCTCGTTTGTAAACTACGTTAATTTCACCCGTGTCGCCGTTCTTGAACATAAAGAAATTGTGGTCAAGCATATTCATTTGCAAGATGGCTTCCTCTTCATTCATGGGGCGAAGAGTGAACTTCTTGCGCTTTATTATTTCGTAGCGGCTCTGTTCCTCTATCGTCTCGCTCTCCTGAACGTCAAAAGCGTTGGCTTTGAGTCTTTTTTCAACTTTAGTTTTGTTCTTTCTTATCTGGCGGATTATTTTATCAACGCAGGCGTCGAGAGCGTCGTTCTTGTCTTTGGCTCTTTGCTCCGCGCGGAAGATTAAATTTTCGTATTTAACGGTAAGCTCGATTATAATATCGTCTTTGAGAGTAGATACCGTGAGCTTTGCGTCGGCTTCGTCGCCGAAAAAGCGGTCAAGCTTTGTCAGCTTTTTGTCGGCGTACTCGTTAAAGGTCTGAGGAACCTGCATTTTCTTAGCTGTAATTTGTAATTTCATAACCTTTCCTCCTTTGATGTGAGAACATAAGTAAAATGTATTTGCAGTAGGGTTGTCCTCTTGTACATATTATAGCATATTTTTTAAAAAAATGCAATGCTTTTGCGCAAAATTAACAAAAAATAAAAGAGATAAATTTTGCCCGCATACAGAGGAGGGAAACGAAAAGGATTTTATGGCGAAATTTATAATTCATCTATACTGAGTTTAAAAAGCAAAAAGAGACTGCCGCATAACGCCAGTCTCGAAAAAACAAATACATCAGCTCTTTAAAGCTTTTTTACCGATATCCTTACGATAATGCGCCTTTTCAAAGGAAATTTCCCCAACTGCCGAATACGCGTTATCAAGCGCATTTTTTAAGCTGTCGGCAGTGGAAACTACTCCTAAAACTCTTCCTCCGGAGGTGAGGAATTTTCCGTTTTCAAGCTTTGTTCCCGCGTGATATACAAACGCGTCCTTATTTTCCCGCTGTCCTTCTTTGTTAAGTCCGCTTATTTCTTTTCCCGTGTCGTATTTTTCGGGATAACCGCCGCTTGCCATAACCACGCAGGCGCAGGACTTATCGCTCCACTTTACGTCAAGCGAATCAAGCTTTTCTTCCCATATCGCTTCCATAATATCCACAAGATCGGTTTCCAGCAAAGGAAGTACCACCTGTGCTTCCGGGTCGCCGAAACGGCAGTTGTATTCGATCACCTTGGCGCCGTTTGGGGTGAGCATTAAACCGAAGTACAGACAGCCCTTAAACGGCCTGCCCTCTTTTTCCATTGCCCTTACGGTGGGGAGGAAAATTTTCTCCATACACTCCTCCTGTTTTTCCGGAGTATACAAGGGATTTGGGGCAATGGTGCCCATTCCGCCCGTGTTTAGTCCTATGTCGTCATCTAAAGCACGCTTGTGATCCATGGAGCTAATCATCGGTTTTACTGTTTTTCCGTCGGTAAAAGCCAGGACGGTTACTTCGGGGCCGGTCAAATATTCCTCGATAACTATCTCGCTTCCGCTTTTTCCGAATTTTCCGTCAAGGAGCATTGATTTTACCGCGTTTTCCGCCTGTTCGAGGTTTTCCGCTATGATAACGCCCTTGCCCAACGCCAAGCCGTCGCACTTTATAACGGCGGGGAAGCTGTTTTTTTCTTTTATATAGGCAATAGCTTTTTCCGCATCGGTAAAGGTTTCGTATTCGGCGGTGGGGATTCCGTATTTCTTCATAAGCGCTTTGGAGAACACCTTGCTTCCCTCCAGAATAGCGGCATTGGCTTTGGGACCAAAGGTTTTGAAGCCCGCTTCGTTTAACTTGTCCACCATTCCCATTACCAGAGGATCGTCGGGAGCCACAAATACATAGTCGGGTTCAAGCTTTTTGGCAAGCTCAAGGATTCCGTCGATATCCGTCGCCTTTACGGGAAAGCATTCGGCAAGAGCGGATATGCCGCCGTTGCCGGGGGCGGCGTAAAGCTTATCGACTTTTTTTGAATGGCTTAAGGCGGTTATTATGGCGTGTTCGCGTCCACCGCCGCCTACCGTTAAAATTTTCATTTTTTGTTTGTTCCTTTTAAAAATTTTTAAGACTTGTTTTTAACCGCTTTTATAATAAGAAAGTTCGGTTTTATGTATTCCTTGACTATCGAGGGAAGCTTTTCCAGCGCCCAAGGCTTTGGCAAAGGCTCTTTTACATCGGTTATGATAAATCCGCTTTGTGCTACTGAAGTAAGTATTTCCCCCATGGGGCGGTGATATTTTGTAACCTCCTCGCCGAGCCAGTGTACTTTTCTTAACCCGCTTCGGTTATAGTCGGAGAAAGTGTAGGAAACCTTGTTTCCGTTTTCGTCCAAGTTAAAGTGTCCCATATTCTCATCTATCGAAGCGGTCAAAATCGGGTGTTCCTGAGAGTATAAAAGAACACCGCAATCGTTTAGGAGATTAAAAATATCCTCCGTCAGCTTTTTAAAATTTTCGGCGTAATGAAAGGCGAGGGAGCTGTAAACAAGGTCGAATTTCATATTAAGGGAAGAGATTTCCGCCATGTCCATCCTTCTGTACTCAATATTAGGGTGGGAGGATTCTTTTTTTGCCACTGCGAGCATTTTTTCGGAAATGTCAATTCCTACGGCTTTGTTTGCACCTCTTTTGATAAAATCCAAACAATTGTGACCATATCCGCAGCCTATATCAAGAACGCTCTTGTCTTTCAGGTCCGGAAGCATTTCTTCCATCGCCGGCTGTTCGAGAAGATTGTTATAACAAGTGTCACGTCTTCTCAGATTACGATAGCCGTTAAAAAAATTCTCGTTGTCAAAAATATTCTGCCTCACTTTGGTTCCTTTCATTGTTTACAACAGATCAGCGGGTTTTGCATTATTACTTACCCCGTAAAAATTTCCCCAGCTTTTTATCTTCAAAGCGGATATGCGATATAAGTATTCCTATCTGATTGTTCAGTGCTGCAAGGTCGCTTATGCTTGCTTCATCGGCGGGAATTTTTTCTAACACAGAGTTAAGGTCTTTTCTGTACTTGTCATGAAAAGCCTTATGGTGAGTGTATTCCGGATAATCGTTCTTTTGCTGAAGCTGTTCCTCGTGAGAAAAGTGTATTTTTACGTAGTTGGAAAGAAAAGATCCTGTTTTTTGTACCGACGAACGCCCCTCGCCTTTGCTGCAGGCGTCCAACAGGTCGTTTACCGCTTTCAGCAGCTCACGGTGTTCTTTGTCGATAAGCGCGTTGCCCGTTTCAAGGTCTTTTGTCAGTTCGTATCTCATTTCGACTTGTTCTCCTTTATGTCTATATCAGTGGTGGAAAAGTCTTATTCCAGTAAAGGCCATTACCATACCGTATTTGTTGCAGGTTTCTATAACGTGGTCGTCCCTGATGGAGCCGCCCGGTTCGGCGACGTATTGTACGCCGCTTCTGTGGGCTCTTTCGATATTGTCGCCGAAGGGGAAGAAGGCGTCGGAGCCTAAGGAAACGCCGTTCAAGGTATCCAGCCACGCTCTTTTTTCCTCGGAGGTAAATATTTCGGGCTTGGTTTTAAAGATATTTTCCCACGCGCCGTCGGCGATAACGTCCATATAGTCCTCGCCGATATAGTTGTCTATGGCGTTGTCGCGGTCGGGGCGGCGGATATTGTCCACAAACTGTAAGTTCATTACCTTGGGGGACTGGCGGAGCCACCAGTTGTCCGCCTTGGTGCCGGCAAGCCTTGTGCAGTGGATACGGCTTTGCTGTCCCGCGCCGATACCGATGGCCTGACCGCCGCAGGCGTAGGCTACGGAGTTGGACTGGGTGTATTTTAAGGTAATCATGGCGATTGCAAGGTCGATTTTCGCGCTGTCGGTCAAGTCTTTGTTTTCGGTAACTATATTGCTAAAAAACTCATCGTCTATTTTAAGCTCGTTTCTGCCCTGTTCAAAGGTAATGCCGAATACCTGTTTGCGCTCAATCTGTTCGGGTATATAATTTTCGTCGATTTGAATGACGGCGTAATTGCCCTTTTTCTTTGACTTCAATATTTCCAAAGCTTCGTCGTCGTAGCCGGGGGCGATAATTCCGTCGGAAACCTCTCTTTGGAGCATTTTTGCCGTGCATACGTCGCACTTGTCGGAAAGCGCCACAAAATCGCCGTAGCTGCTCATTCTGTCCGCGCCTCTGGCTCTCGCGTAAGCGCAAGCCAGAGGGGACAATTCGCCTAAATCGTCCACCCAGTAAATTTTCTTTAAAGTATCGGAGAGGGGAAGTCCAACCGCCGCTCCCGCGGGAGAAACATGCTTAAAGCTTGTGGCGGCGGGAAGCCCGGCGGCTTTTTTCAGCTCCTTTACAAGCTGCCAGCCGTTAAAAGCGTCCATAAAGTTAATATAGCCCGGTTTTCCGTTAAGGACGGTTATGGGCAGTTCCTTTCCGTTTTCCATAAAGATGCGGGAAGGCTTCTGGTTGGGATTGCAGCCGTACTTCAGTTCAAGTTCGTTCATTTTGTTTTTCCTTTCATTTTACTTGTTTTTATTTACAATCCTGCTTTCGTATTTTCCCGTTTCAAGGTCAATGTATCGTGTAAACAAAGAAACCTTGTTATCCTCGTTAAGGTTTTCCCAGACAAGCTTTGTAAAGCTATCCAAATCAAGGTCGGGTATTTCAAGTTTTTTCGGTTCGCCTTCAAACGAGGGGAGAGGATCGCCGTTTTCCTTATAGGTGTGTATAAATCTTCCCTCGCCCTTAATGGGATTGTTATAGGCGTAATTGTAACGGAGAACGGAGCCGGGATTACCGTCGTCGCTTTTTAAAATGCTTAAGGCGTAGTTCATTCCGTTGTTTTCCATGTGTACGATTCCCGAAATTCTCGGCGTGTAGTTGGGAGCGTCGTCTTCAAATTCTCTTGTTCTCAAAGATTGCTCAAAGGTGAGCTGACTATCCATTCCTTCGTATATTGTGTCGGTCTGGTCTCCGTTGGTAACTATGGTTTTGTTTCCCATTACGCGGACGGGGGCGTATATGATAAGATGGGGGTCAACCATTTTTGATGGGTCGAACGCCTGCGTGCGTATTCCTTCCCCGTCTTCCACAAATATACGGTTGCGGCTGTTTACGCTTCTGCCCATAATGAAATAGGCTATGACAGCCTTTTTTGCGTCGGGGGTTCTTCCAATGAGAATACCTCTGCCGTGGTATTCAAGGGAATTTAATTCTTCTTTAATTGTTTTGATTTTCATGGTTGATCCTCCTTATAAAATTCAGAATTTTCCCAAATGACATTTCGCGTTGTATTTTATCGTAACTTTCCCGTTTTGTTCGTATTTTTCAAAAGCGCTTTTAAGCTCACACATAAAGTCGGAAAAACCGTCGTCATATTCGCTTAGCGCGTAGGAACGGGAAAGAGTGTCGCCAATAAAGGCCGATTCGTCCATTTCAATGTTGTTTTCCGCGATAAAATACTCCGTTTCCGAAAAGTATTCGGTTTTCAGAAACATATCGCCTTCCTCCGGGCTTCTTTTTCCCACGTGTCCCGAATGAAAAGCTCCGCAGTATTTTTGGCATATTTCGTCCCGTAATCTTGAAATACCGCAGTCCGTGTAATTTCTTTCGTTGAAAATCACCGCCAATCTTCCGTCGGGTCTAAAAATGCGACTGCATTCTTTTTTGAACAGTTCCTCGTCAAACCAGTGGAACGCCTGTGCGGTGGTTACAAGATCGATTGAACCTTGTTCAATCCCCGTGTTTTCCGCGGAAGCGTTTATTACGGTTATTCCTTTGAGACGGCTTAATTTTTCCGCCATATCGGGGTTCGGCTCCACCGCCGTTATTTTCCACGGCTTTTTCAAGAGACAGGCGGTAAACTTTCCCGTTCCCGCGCCTATGTCGGCTACGGTATCCGCGTTTGTCTTTTCGTAAAGCCAATCAATAAGGCTGTCGGGATAAGACGGACGGTATTTATCGTAAAAATCGGCTTTTCCCGTAAATTTTTCCTCGTTCATCGGATACCTCCTTACCGTACTTCGTATTCCTTCAATTCCTCCAGAAACTCCTTATAGTCCTCTTCGCTCCAGTAAAACGTAAGCTCTTCCTCGGTATATTCTTTTCCGCCCGTATCCATAAAGCCTTCGCCTACGTCATAGCCTAAGCGGTTAAGCACCTTTTCCGCAAACTCGCGAAAAAACATTCCTATTCCCGTAATTATATTTCCATCTTCCACAACTGGTTTATGCACAAAATGTTCTTTTTCCACAAAGGAAAAAGTTTCCGCCATCTGCATAAAATATCCCGACGTGAAATCCTTTCCTTTCAGCAGTCCCGCTTTTGAGAGAAGTATTGGGGAGGAGGAAATGGAAGCGATAAGGGTATTCGCTTCCTTTCCTCTTTTCAGAAAATCTATCAGCTTATCGTCGTACAGAGGAGCCAATGGAAAGATAGTTCCGGGGAGTATAAGACATTCATAATCGGAAACTTCAGCTTCGTCAACGGTTTTGTCGGGCATTATGGAAAAGCCTTCTTCGCTGGCGTACAGCTTTTTTTCCGAGGCAATGACATCGATTTTTTCCTCAAACCAGACGGTTAAGCAGGAGGTGAGACAGGTTATTTCCTGAAGGGAAAAGTCAGGGTAGATAAGTACCGCGTATTTTGCGTTCATATAAGCTCCTTTCGCTATTGAGTCCATTGTTTGCAATTTAAATTTATGAATTATTCCACAGATATTTTTCAAGCTCCCTTATCCATCGGGGAAGCGCGGTACCAACGGTAAAAAGTTTTCCGTTGCGGTATTCTCCCACAAAGACAAAGCCGTTTTCGTTATCGTAAAGCTGTACCTCGTTACAGTAGGGGAGAATTTTTTTCAGATCCTCGAAACGGCTGTTATAGCGCCTTTTTACGTCGTCTTCGGGTATATCGTGTCCGCCCTTGAGAACACGGTTTTTTATGCGGGAAAGACTTTCCTCAGCGCTGCTTACGCCGATATAAAACAATCGGATATAGTAATTCTTTTCCTTGGCATCAATTATGGTGCGGAGCGTTTTTTTGCCGGAAAGGGTCGTTTCCTGTGTGAAATTTACGCCTTTTTCCAGACAGTCGGAAATAATGCGGACGGCATCTTTTCCGCCTTTTAGCTTGTTTCCTTCTTTTGCTGCCGTCAGCTTGTCCGCGTCAACTATTATGCCCAGTTCGGTATCGGTTTTTGCCAAAACTCCCGAAAGTGCGCTTTTGCCCACACCGTTGACTCCGCCGATAACGGTATATTTTTTCATACGATATTATTCCTTTTTAATGTCACTTTTCCACATAGGCCTTGCCTTCCTTTACCGTAATCCTGCCTTCGCAGAACAGCTTTACCGCTTCCGGAAGCAGCACCCACTCCGCTTCCTCCATTACCCTTTTCTGAAGCGTTTCGGGAGTATCGCCGTTTTTCACCTCCACCGCCTTTTGCAGTATGATGGGACCCCCATCGCATTCTTCCGTCACAAAGTGAACGGTGGCGCCGGTGATTTTTACTCCCTTATGGATCGCCGCTTCGTGCACATGAAGTCCGTAGCAGCCTTTTCCGCAAAAACTGGGTATAAGGGCGGGGTGAACGTTCATCATTTTATAGGGAAAGGCTTTGCAGACGGCTTCGTCAAGGATTGTAAGAAAACCCGCGTATACCACAAGATCGGCTTTTTCGGCTATGAGAAGCTCAGCCATAGCTTGGCTGTACGCGGCAGCGTCCGGATATTTTTTTCTTTCCAGTACTATCCCCTTTATGTCGTTGTCTTTTGCTCTCTGAAGGGCGTAAACATCGGGTTTTGAGCTTATTACACAGGTTATTTTCCCGCCGCCCAGATTATTTGCTTTTTCGGCGTCTATAAGTGCTTGAAGGTTGGTGCCGCCGCCCGATACGAGCACAGCTATGTTCATTTTATCATCCTTTCGGTAAATTGTTGTTTCGATTTTTCGGACAAGGCGCGGCGAAATCCGAGTCAGTGCGCCCAAAAAACAGGGGAAAATCAGATAAGCTCTATACCCTCGCCGCCTTTGACTATCTCGCCTATACAATACGCCTTTATTCCGTGTCCGCCTAAGATATCCACCGCTTCATTGGCTTTATCCGCGGACACTGCGCATGTCATTCCTATACCCATATTGAATGTGTTATACATATCTCTTTCGGGAATATGACCCGTTTCCTGCATATAGCGGAAGATGGCGGGCACTTCAAAGGAACTTTTGGTAACCCTCGCGGTAAAGCCTTCGGGAAGTGAACGAGGAACGTTTTCGTAAAATCCGCCGCCCGTAATATGGCTTATCGCCTTTACCTCCACCTTGGAGATAAGATCGAGAACAGGCTTTACGTAAATTTCGGTGGGAACAAGCAAAGCTTCGCCCAAAGTTCTTCCGTCGGGAAGGATTTTGTCGAGAGCCTCTTTGGTTGTTATATCAAAAACCTTTCTTACCAGAGAAAAACCGTTGCTGTGGACTCCGGTGGAAGCCAGTCCGATTATAACGTCCCCTTCCTTTACCTTGGAGTTATCAAGCATTTTTGATTTATCCACAACACCGGTTGTGTAGCCCGCTATATCGTATTCGTCTTCGGGCATCATTCCGGGGTGCTCCGCAGTTTCGCCGCCGATAAGAGCGCAGCCCGCTCTTACACAGCCTTCGGCAACTCCTTTGACAATTTCCGCCACCTTTTGGGGCACGTTTTTGCCGATGGCGATATAATCCAGAAAAAACAGGGGCTTGGCGCCGCAGCAGATTATATCGTTAACGCACATGGCCACGGCGTCGATACCGATGGTGTCATGCTTGTCCATAAGCATTGCCAGCTTAAGCTTTGTGCCTACTCCGTCGGTACCCGATACCAGAACGGGCTCCTTTATATCGGAGATATCAAGCTGAAACAGACCGCCGAAGCCTCCTATTCCGGTAAGCACTCCGGGAATAAAGGTGCGCTCAACGTCCTTTTTCATCAGCTTTACACCCTCGTATCCTGCGGTAACGTCAACTCCCGCCGCCTTATAGCTTTCGGAAAAACTGTTTTTCATTTTAATTGTCCTTTCTTTAATACTGCGTTATCTTGCTTTCAAACTTATCCTTAGGCATTTTCTTTGGCACTTCTATGGGATATTTTCCGGTGAAGCAGCCCGTACAAAATCCGCATTTGGCATTCGGAGCTATCTTTACCACATTTTCCGCGCTTAAATAACCCAAGGAATCGGCGTTGATTGAGACGGCTATTTCTTTCACTGTTTTTTTGCAGGCAATGAGCCTGTCCTTACTGTCTATATCTATCCCAAAAAAACAGGGAGAAATGAATGGGGGTGACGATATTCTCACGTGTACCTCTTTGGCTCCCGCCTCTTTGAGCAGTTTTACCGTTCTTCCGCAGGTAGTTCCTCTGACAATGCTGTCATCGATCATTATCACACGCTTTCCTTTAATAACGTCGGAAATAGGATTTAATTTTATTTTTACCGAATCTTCTCTCATATCTTGGCCGGGTTGTATAAAGGTTCTGCCCACATAGCGGTTTCTGACGAAACCGACTCCATATGGTATGCCTGATTCAAGGGAGTATCCCAGCGCCGCTTCAAGTCCGCTGTCCGGAACGCCTATTACTATGTCTGCGTCAACTTGATGCTCTTTGGCGAGAAAGCGACCTGCGCGTATTCTTGCCGCGTGTACTCCCGAACCTTCAATAACGCTGTCCGGTCTTGCTATATATACGTATTCAAAAATACACAACGATGTTTTTCTGTTGCAGTGGGTTGTTATGCTGTTTATACCGTTTTTGTCTATAATCACAATCTCACCCGGTATTACATCGCGAAGAAATTCCGCTCCAATGCTGTCAAGTGCGCAGCTTTCGCTTGCGGAAACATATCCTCCATCGGGTAAAACGCCTAAACATAATGGCCGAAAACCGTTGGGATCCCTAACGCAGATAAGCTTTTGAGCCGACATTATTATCAGAGAATAAGCTCCTTTGATTTTATACATCGCTTTTTCCACAGCCTCCTGGATCGATCCGCTTTCAAGCCTGGATTCGGTGACGGCGTAAGATATAATTTCGGTGTCGTTGGTGGAATGAAAAATTGCGCCTTTTAGCTCGTAGTTTCTTCTCAGCTCCAATGCGTTTACCAGATTTCCGTTGTGCGCTATTGCCATCGGACCCTTTACATGGCGAACTACGATAGGTTGAGTGTTGGCGGCGGTCAAAGCTCCCGTGGTGGAATAGCGGACATGTCCGACGGCTATTTTTCCTTTGGGCAGTTTTGCGAGATTCTCCGGATTAAAGACCTCGTTTACCAGTCCAAAGCCTTTGTGATAGCCAAACACGCCACCGTCGTTCACTACTATGCCGCAGCTTTCCTGACCTCTGTGTTGTAATGCGTACAATCCGTAGTATACGGTATTTGCTAATTTTGAAACCTTATCGGAGTAAACACCGAATACGCCGCATTCATCATTTATGGCATCATACATTGACATTCGATTACCTCTATTCTTTGCCGTTCCAGCAATAGGTGCAAAGCTTGCATTCGGGAATGCCCACCGCCTTTACGGTGCCCTCAAGAGACTGAAATTCCAGAGAGGTCAGCTTAAGCCTCTTGCAGATTTCAGCTCTCAGGCGCTGTCCGCGTTCGGTATTGGTATCGCTGTATTCACCGATGTATTTTACCCCTTCGGCTCCCTCGAACTCGTTTATTATGCTTCTCGCAATAAGATCCAGCTCGGAGGTGCTTCTGGAAAAGTTAAGGTATTTGCAGCCGTACATAATGGGGGGGCAGGCGGAGCGCATATGTACCTCTTTCGCTCCGTTGGCGTACAGAAATTCAACGGTTTCCCTCATCTGAGTTCCTCTTACGATGCTGTCATCCACAAACAGCAGCTTTTTGCCCTCTATAAGCTCATGAACCGGTATAAGCTTCATTTTTGCCACCTTGTTTCTCATGGACTGATTCTGAGGCATAAAGCTTCTGGGCCAAGTGGGTGTATATTTTATAAAAGGTCTTGCGAAGGGAATCCCGCTTCGATTGGCGTAGCCTATGGCATGAGGCACTCCGGAGTCCGGCACTCCGCAGATGTAGTCCACATCGGGCAAAGTACCGTTTTTTATGTCCGCTTCCGCCATTATCTCACCGTTGCGGGTTCTCATTGTTTCTACGGTTACTCCCTCGTATACCGAATTTGGATAACCGTAATATGTCCATAAAAAGGTACAGATGTTAAGATCGGAGACACCGTCGCATATGGTTCTTACTCCGTCGGGAGTTATTTTTACTATTTCCGCCGGCAAAAGCTCTCTGTACAGCTCGTAATCCAGCTTCTGGAAGGCGAATGACTCGAAGGAGCAGCAATATCCGTCGTTTCTTCTTCCTATTATTATAGGAAGCCGTCCTTTTCTGTCGCGGGCGGCAATTATTCCGTCGGAGGTAAGGATAAGCAGCGAAACAGTTCCGCTGATTTTATCCTGCGCGAATCTTATTCCTTCTTCAAAGGTGTCCTTTTGAGAGATAAGGGCGCCCACTATCGAGCTGGTGTTTATGTTTCCGCTGCTCATGGTCTCAAAGCTTGCGGCGTTTGCGGCTATAAGCTCTTCGGTAAGCTCTTTTGCGTTATTTATTATTCCCACGGTGCATACGGCATACAGCCCCAGCTTTGAACGCAGCAGTATGGGCTGAGGGTCGTTGTCGCTGATACAGCCTACACAAAAGTTCCCTTTCATATCCTCCACGTCTTTTTCAAACTTTGTGCGGAAAGGTGAATTTTCTATACTGTGAATACTTCTCTGGAATCCCCGCTCCGGTGAATACGCGGTCATTCCTCCTCGCCTTGTTCCCAGATGGGAATGGTAATCCGTTCCGAAAAAAACATCGCTTATACAATCATTGTGCGACGCCGCACCAAAAAAACCGCCCATGTGTTATCATTCCTTCCTTTTGAGGAGCGCTTGCGCCTCTGGATAATATCCGCGCGGCACAAACGTATTCTTTTCTTTTTTTATGGATTTTTTATTCTCCCATAAGTCTCTTCATAATTTCCGAGTAAGCGTCCTCTACGCCGCCCATATCCCTGCGGAAGCGATCCTTATCCAGTTTTTCATGTGTGGTGCTGTCCCAGAAGCGGCAGGTGTCAGGTGATATCTCATCCGCTAAGATTATTTTACCGTCTGCGGTTTTGCCGAATTCGATTTTGAAGTCAATAAGGTCGATATTCAATTTCTTGAAGAAATCAACCATAAAGTCGTTTATCAAAAAGGTATATTTGGTGATAAGGTCAATTTCTTCCTTAGTGGCAAGACCGAGAGCCAGAGCGTAATAATCGTTTATGAACGGATCGCCCAAATCGTCGTTTTTGTAGCTGAATTCAAGGATAGGGCATTTAAGAGCGGAGCCTTCCTCAACGCCCATTCTTTTTGAAAAGCTTCCGGCGGCCACGTTTCTGACAATCACCTCCAAAGGCACTATGGAAACCTTTTTGACCACCGTTTCTCTGTCGTTCAGCTCTTCAACGTAATGAGTGGGGACTCCTGCCTTTTCAAGCATCTTGAACATATAGTTGGTCATTCTGTTGTTTACAACGCCTTTTCCCGCGATAGTACCCTTTTTGAGGCCGTTAAAGGCGGTGGCGTCATCCTTATAAGACACGATAACGAAATTGGGGTCTTCGGTGGCGAAAACCTTTTTTGCCTTTCCTTCGTAAAGTTGTTCCTTCTTTTCCATTTTTAATTCCTCCAGATTTTTGTTTTTGGGGCAAATAACGCCTTTATATTGTATAGCTTTTTGTTGTATTAACTGCGAATCTTAATTTTTGAGCAAATTCAAGCTTTGTGATTTACCAGCAGTGATTATAAAGTTTTTTGAAGCTTTTCGTCCTTTGCATTGACTTCTTCCGTCATTTCGGTGCGCTTTGCTTTCAGTTTTTCGGAAAGCTCCCCGTCGGACAGCGCCAGCATCTGAACCGCCAGTATCGCCGCGTTTTTGGCGTTGTTTATTCCCACTGTGGCGACGGGGATACCGGAAGGCATCTGTACCGTGGCAAGGAGCGCGTCCATGCCCTCCAGCGTGGATTTAACGGGAATACCGATAACGGGCAGGGTGGTGTTGGCGGCTATCGCTCCAGCCAAATGCGCTGCCATTCCCGCGGCGGCAATAATAACGCCGATTCCGTTTTCCTCCGCGCGGCGGGAGTATTCCGCCACCTTTTCGGGGCAGCGGTGGGCGGACATTACCCTCATTTCATAGGGAACGCCATACTCCTTTAAAGAGTCGGCAGCCTTTTGCACTATGGGAAGATCGCTGTCGCTTCCCATAATTATCGCGACTTTTTTCATTTTTTCGTTCCTTTCTTTTATGTTTATTTATGAAAACAAAAAGCTGATTCCCCTTTGGAAAATCAGCGGATATATGTTGGCAAAGCCGCAAAAAAAGCGGCAAAATACCATTCGGAGACGCTGCGCGATACAACTGTGCCGCTCATTAAAAAACAGGCTTTATAATTTCGTATTTTGCGACTGTTCATAAACGAAAACGCTCCTAAATGCTAAAATGTTCTTAGACTTCTACGATAATTATACATAAATTTACTTACAAATTCAACCCCTTTTGTAAATTTTCCGAAGAAAATTTAGCAATATTTTTCTTTTGTATTTTGTGTAATATTCTGTAATTTTTTATCGCAAAAAGTCGACTGTGTAATTATTACAAAACAGTAACAAAATATACACTGTTCTATGTTGATTTTGTAATAATAAGTGTTATTTTGAACGGTATAAAAATAATATACCTGAGAAAACGATTACATAGGGTTACATAAAATTTTTTGGCATTTTGCACAGATACATAATTTATTTTTAGAAATTTATTTACGTTTAATTTAAGTAAAATCAGGTTACAAAGAAAAAACATATTATGTTAACTCCGATGATAAAAGGATTGTTAATCGTTTTCACATTTTTAAGTAAATTTTACTTTTTCACATTTTTTTCATATAGCAAATTAAACAAAGGAAAAAAACGAAAACGTAATGTAAACGATATCATATTCGTTTCTGCCGATTAGAGTCAATAAAAAACAAAAAAAACTCTTGCAAAAGTGAAACTTTTGTAATATAATTTAGAAGAAATCTGAAAACGAAACTTCGGTAGGTTACTTGAATTTTATTTTGGGATTTAAGTCGGTACGGTTACATTTCCGATCAGTTAAAATTTTTTAACCGTAGCGGCTTTGAAAATGAAGAAATAAAGAGAAATCGTTGAAGATCGTTTTTTCAGATTTGTAATAACGTTTGATCAGGCGCATGAGAGACCTGTCGGACAAGTATTTATGAAAGGAAAAAATGATGAAGAAAAAGATTTTTGCGGCTATACTCGCTTCCGCCATGCTTTTGTCGGTAGCCGGATGTACACAGGACAACGGAGGCAACGAGGACGGCAACCAGACTGAAACCAACGGCAGCGCAGCCGATACCACCACATCTTCCGCTGAAGTAAACAACGGCGGCGAGGTTGACAACAAAGCTCCTCATCAGGTAGATACGGGCTACAAGCTTGCGGACGATGAGGGTAAAGTGCTTAATATTTACTGCTGGAACGAGGATTTCAAAAACTATTTTGAAGCATATTATAAACTTCCCGACGGAGTTACGGTAAACTGGATCGTTAACACAAACGATGGCGGCGTATACCAGCAGAAGCTTGATGAAGCACTGTTTGCACAGGGCGACGTAGGCGCCGATGATAAGGTTGATATGTTCCTTGCGGAAGCGGATTACATCAAGAAGTATGCTTCCTCCGACTTCACCTCCGCTCTTTCCTACACTCCCTCCTCGGATATTTATTCTTATACTCTCAACGCCGCTACAGATGTAAGAAACAATCAGCTTAAGGGTCTTTCTTTCCAGGCTGCTCCTTCCGTTCTTATTTACAGAAGATCAATTGCAAAGGACGTTCTCGGAACCGACGATCCCAACGAAGTACAGAAGCTTCTCGATAGCTGGGATAAGTTTGATGCCGTGGCCGCCGACGCTAAAGCAAAAGGTTACATAATGACCGGCTGTGTTGAGGAAACACTCAGATGCTACACCAACAACGCCACAACAAGCTTCCTTTCCGACAACAACGAGTTCCAGGTTCCCGCCGAGTTCACCACATGGCTTCAGCAGGCAAAGAGCTATGTTGATAACGGCTATACTCTTACCTGTAAGAGATGGGACGATGAAAAATCGGTTCAGATGGGTACAGACGGTAAGGTTATGTGCTTCTTCGGTCCCGCATGGTATTACAATTTCTGCATGGGTACCGCCAAGGAACAGACTAATGGTGACTGGGGCGTATGTGTAGGTCCTCAGGAGCATTTCTGGGGAGGCACATGGCTTCTTAAGGCAACAGGCACCGACAATACCGGTCTTGTTGAGGATATTATGAAGGCGTTCAGCGAGAATACCGAGATTATAGCTCAGCTCTGGGAGCAGAAGTCCGAATTCTCCTGCAACAAGGCTATGATGGAAAAGTACGCCGCTGACGCAAGCTACGGCAACGATCTTTTAGGCGGTCAGAACGATGCTGCCATCATGGCAGAGTGTGCAAAGAACATCACATGGGATCCCGCTCTTCATACTCAGTATGACCAAACTTTCCAGGAAACACTTCCCGGCAGAATGATAGAATGGTTCAATGGCGACCCCAAGACGGAGGAAGAGGCTTGGTCTAACTTCTATAAGGATCTTAAAGCAGTTGCTCCCGACGTTGTTACTCCCGAATAAAAGTTAAGGCAATACCGCACAAAGATTGTCGTGCAGACGCTCAGTCAGCTTTTTTGTCAGATTGTCCAAAACGACGCAGGAATACCGGCGTATTTCAAGGAGTTTTGTGCAAAAATACCGGAAAAGATACAAGCTTATGCGCGGCAAAGCGCGCAGCGCGGTCTTTGCGCGGCGTTGCATTAATATTCAGCTAAACACCAAAGAGAGGTGAGGCGTTATGCTCGCTTCACCTCTCTTTACTAATATCGTTTGACACTGTTTTCAAATCGCATCATGGATAAGCCGGAAATCCGGAGCAATCCGAAAAAAGTGTTTTGGGAGTAAGAATCTGTCTTCACAAGATATTGCACATGTCCTTTTGTAAATTTTGTCGATGGACTGTGTCAAAAATTTGCTTTGTTCTCGTCAAAATTTGCTCGAAAAATCATGCACAATTTTTTTGAAGTAGGGTTCTATTAGATATGGAGAAAGGTCAGAGCTATGAAAAAGCATAAATTGGTAAGCTATGCGAAATGGGGCTACATATTTATCGCTCCGTTCTTCATAGTGTACATAATATTTCAATTGATACCCCTTTTATCTACTTTTTATTACAGTTTTTTTGAAAACTACCGTTCTGGTCTGAACGTAGTCGGCCCTAATTTTGTGGGCTTTGAAAATTACGTTACATTGTTTACACCAGACAAAAACGGCTCCATAGATATTTTCACCTAT